>CAZLTC010000004.1:0-32480 GCA_964562405.1 uncultured bacterium
CGTTCCGGTCTACGAGAAGGTCTTCTTCCGCAGCATCGTGTCGCTGGCGGTTACCGGCGTGATGGTCTACAGGACCGGCGGCAACCCCTTTCGCTGGGACGGCAGGATAGGCATCCTCGTCGTCAGGGGCACCTTCGGCACGATCGCGATGACGTTCTATTTCTTCGCGATCAGCCGGCTCACGCTCGCCGACGCCACCGTTCTCAACAAGTTGTCGCCCTTCTTCGTTGCGATATTCGCGGTGCTGTTCCTGAAGGAGCGCCTCCCGAGGCACGCCGTTCCAGCCCTAATCTGCGCGTTCGTGGGCGCGGCGTTGGTCATCCAGCCTCAGCTGGAGCTGGCCGCGATACCGGCTACGGCCGGCCTCCTTTCAGCGGCCGCCTCCGGAGCCGCGTACACCGTCGTGCGCTACCTGAAGGGCAAGGTATCACCCTACAGGATCGTCTTCTTCTTCGCCGTCGTCTCGACGGTGGCGATGATCCCACCGATGCTTGTCCACTATGTGGCGCCGACTACGAAGCAGATGCTCCAAATGCTCGGGGCCGGCGTGTTCGCGACGAGCGGCCAGCTCTTCCTGACGTTCGCGTACCACCAGGCGCCGGCGACCAGGATCTCCATATACAACTACGCGCACGTCATCTTCGCGTTCCTGCTCGGACTGGCGATATGGCGTGAGGTGCCGAACGCTCTGAGCATCTTCGGAGCGATGCTCATCGTGGCCGCGGCCGTGTACAACCACATCAAGGTCGTCGGCCTGCGCGCCGTGCCGCCGCCGACATAGAGGGTGCGCGGGCGCGCAGGGGTGTCACCCGACGGACAGACGATCGAGGATCGCGAGGACGATGCGCGCGCTGTTGGCCGCGCACGCGGCGGCGGCCACGGCCAAGAGAGACGTGCTCAAGCGGCGCCAACGCGACCGAACGCCCCGGACGGCGATCGCCACGAGCACTACGAGGGGCACGTGCCAGTGCATGGAATAGAGGAACTCCTCGTCGCCCCAGAACCCGTGCAGGAGCCAGTTGTAGCAGAGAATGAGAGCGGACGCCGCGTAGAGACTCATCTCAAGGCCGTCTGCACGCCGCTTCCTCAGCGTGACCAGGGCGAGCAACGCCAGGAGCGCCGCCGACACGAGATTTCGAGCGGACAGCACCTCGTGAGTGTGTTGGAGCGTCATCCGCGACCCGGCTGCCGGCGGCCTGCCTCCGGCAGGGTTCGCGGGGGCGCCCGGCGCCTCCTCGCGGGCCTCGCGCACCGCCTCGGTAAGGGACTCCCTCGGGTGCCGGACGGTCCCTGAGCCGGACAGCCAGAATCCGGCACGGACCAGCGCCGGCATCGGAGGCGCGACGCTGTTGACAACGGCCGTCGGGAACGTGGCGAGGCCGACCCAGGGATTGGGATCGACGAACGTGCGCACGTAACCGAGCGTCGCTTTGCTGTTCTGCCGCGGGCCTTCGCGCAGCTTGACGGCCGCGGTCCCCAGTCCCACGGCGACGGCGACCGCGATGACAGAGAACAACGCCGTTCTCGTCAACGCGCCGGCGATCCCGACGCCCGCCCTCCGTTCCCGGAAGAGTCTGAGTACCGCCACGGGTATGACGTTAGTGATCGTGATGCAGGACGCCGCGCAGGCCAGCGCCAGCCACGCGACCTCCGAGGCAGGGCGCTTGCGCGCCGGCGTCCTCGTGTAGAGCAAGTACGTGCACGCGAGTACCAGGGCGCTGGGCGCGTAGGTCTCGGGGATGCTGCCGAAGATGACTCTGCTGAATGACACGGAGCTTAGGAGCGCGAGCGCGAGCGCGTCACGAAGCAGGAGCCCCATCCGGCGCAGCAGGCGTACCATGACGGCCGTCAGGAGCGCGGAGGACAGGGGAGAGATGAGCAGCACGACGGCTCTCCCGGTCGCCTCCCCGGAACGCGAATCCCCGAGCGGCACGTACGGAAGGTGGGAAACGGCCATCAGAAGGTGGCGGAGTACCTCGTAGTAGGCCGGGTGAGCGAGCAGAAGGACGCCGGATTCACCTTTCGCAAGCCGCAGGCTCATCAACGGGTCGGACCCGAACAAACGCGACATGCCGCCCAAGGCGCCGGCTTCCAGGAACCTGTTCGCAAGCCACCAGTGGAGCGCGAACACGGCAACCGAGAGCAGTACGGTGGTTACGACCTCGAGCGCCCTCGACGGGGGCGGCGGGGCAGTAAGCGTTGGCGCGTGCATTCCTGAGGCGTCCGAGTCGCGCACGTTGGGGGAGGCTCCGGAAACGAGTATGTGGGATATTTGCTCTGCTCCCGTTGAAGACGATTCTCGCACGCGCCCGCGGCTTCGTCAAGGACCGCCGATCGGAGCCATCGACCCTCCACGGCGTCTTGCACGGTGCGGGCCGCTGGGGTACGATGTGTGGTCCGTCAAGCCGTTGGACCTCACGCCGAACGGGTTCCAGAGGACGAGGGTCTGGACCAATCAGGAGATGAGTAAGTGAGAAAGCTCCTGCCTGTGCTCCTGCTTGTGGCCGTGGCGCTGGTCGCTTGCCAGCGTGCGGACTCCAACAGGAACGACCGGCGTGATGAGGCGCGGACCGAGACAGGCTTCACGGAGCAGGAAGAACGCGAGCTGGACAGGATTGCGACCCTTGGCTACCTCGACAGTGGAGGACCGGCCTACGAGGACGCGGGTGTTACCACGGCGGGCACCGGGGCTTACGACGGCTATACGGTCTGCGTTTCGTCGGACTTTTCCGGCGCCTTCATCATGGACATGAACGGGAACGTGCTCCACGAGTGGAGGGACGACGGGGACAAACACTGGGTGCGGGCGTATCCGTATCCCGATGGCAGGGTGCTGGGTATCCAGGCGTTCCCCGGCCGTCTCCTCGAGCTGGACGCAGCGTCCAACGTGCTCTGGACGTTCGGGGACTATACGAGTCCGGGGAAGACGAGTTCCAAGGTCCATCACGACCTCTCCGTTCGTCCGGACGGGACCATCTACGTCCTGATGCGTGCGAGCCGGCGGATCCTCGAGGAGCGGCAGCGTCCGTTCGTGGAAGACCTCCTTCTGCATCTCGAGCCCCGGGACGACTCGGTCACAGTTCTCAGTCAGCTGTCGATCGCTCAGGCGTTCCTCGATTCCGAATACGAGAGTCTCTTCCGTGAGTCTCTCTCCGACACGAACGGGGACCCGACACACGTCAACTCCATCTGTGTTCTTGACGGGACGATCGACCATCCCGCGTTCGCCGCGGGCAACATACTGCTATCGGTTCGCAACCTCGACTGTTTGGCCGTGCTGGACCCGGACGCACGGCGGATCGTATGGGTCAACCGGGGGCGCTGGCAGCGTCAGCACGAGGCGCGCGTCACGCCGAACGGAACGATATTGCTCTTCGACAACCGGCCGAGGGACCGACAGTCACGCATCGTCGAGTTCGATCCCGTCCGGGACGAGATCGTCTGGGAATACACGGAACCGGACCTGTTCTCGGAGCTCGAGGGCTCCGAGCAGCTTCTGCCCAACGGCAACCTCCTCATTGCCGAATCGAGGAAGGGCCGGCTCTTCGAACTTGCCGACAGGTCACAGATCGTCTGGGAGTACCTCAACCCCAGAACGACAGACGAGGGGGAGAGCGTAGCGTACATCCCGAGGGTTCTCAGGGTCGGCTACGACTACTTCACGGGAGCGTTCGGCGACACCCTGCGCCGGCGCAGGGTGGGCCAGTAGCCTCGCTACATCCGGCCGGTCTCTAATCCATACCGCAGATGATCGATACGGCCCCAACGACCTGCACGAGTTCGCGCCGCTGGGGCACGGCGCCTCTTGCGGCGAGTGCCACTCATAGTGTATACTTGCTAATACTTGGTAAGTGCGTCCGCGCCGGCCGTCGGTCGTGGCGCAACGCTCTACTCCATAGCGAGCGGCAGGGGCAATGGAACTGAGAACCTGGTGTTTTCGGATGGCTCGGGCGGCTCTGCTCTTCGGCATCGCCGGCCTCATCTGGCTGGCTCCCGCCGTCTGCGGTGCCGTCGGGGTCTCGGTCATGAGCGAAGACGGCGCGTGGTCCTGGTTCTCCGACCAGAGGGCCATCTACCGCGACGGCGCGGTCTATGCGGGCTGGGTCACCTCCGAGGGTGACATACAGATCGGTTCGTACGAGCTGCTTCTGGGAAGGACTACCATCGTGGAGCTCGAGACCGAATTCGGTCCGGACGATCACGATTACCCGGCCCTGTACCAGACCAGCGACGGTCGCTATACAGCGTTCTTCTCCGGACACGCCGTCTACCGCACCTGCAACCTCTATCACACGACCACTCGGCCGCGCGACATCACATCCTGGGGAGAACGCGACTCGACCGGCGTCAACGTCTCGGGCAGCGCCGGCGTGACGTACTCGAACCCGTACCCCATCCCGGGTGAGACGGACCGCATATTCCTCTTCTGGAGAGGGGCGACCTGGAAGCCCAGCTACGCTACCGGGGTGTACGACACGGTCACGGCCGACTGGGAGTGGACGCTGAATGGACTGCTGATCACGACGCCCGTCGGGCGGCCATATGTCAAGTACGCGGCCGGTGGCGACAAGATCGGCATGGTCTTCACGAACGGCCATCCCAAAGAGATCCCCTGCAACGTCTACTACGCGGCCCTCGGCAAGGCCGAAGACGGGCGCGACGCGTACTTCAAGGCCGACGGGTCGATGATCAAGCACGTGGCGGACGGAGCGTTGAGTCCGACGGAAGCGGACCTCGTCTTCGACCGCCTCGCCGACCCGGAGCTGTACGGCGACAACTCCTGGGTCTGGGACGTCGCTTTCGACGAGTCAGGCGCTCCGGTCGTCGCGTACGCGACGTTCCTCTCGCGAACGCACCACCAGTATCACTGGGCCCGGTTCGACGGAGCCGACTGGGATGACAGGGTCATAGTCTCCAACGCGGGGGGCTCGGTCGCTGACACGACTGTTGGCAATCCCCAGTACTACTACTCGGGCGGCATCGCGCTCGATCCTCTGGATCCTGAGATCGTATACGTTTCGGTCGCCAACAAGTTCGGAGGGTCCGACCTGCAGAGGAGGCGCAGGGAGGCATCCGGGGCGTGGAGCATACAGGAGGTCGCTGGCGGCGACTCCAATGACAACATGCGCCCGATCGTGCCGCGGGACCGTCCGGCCGGGACGGAGATGGTTCTTTGGATGCAGGGCGACTACGACTACTATGGGAACTGGCTGAAGGCCCTCAGCGACGACGCCCGTCCGCGCGCCCTGCCGTTCCCCAACGGCGAGTTCGCGACGAGTGCTCCTGTCGGAACGTCGCTGAACTACGACACCGACATCATGCTCTGGATCGATCCTTTCCAGGCGGGGGTGGCCGAGGGTGGGCCGCCGCTTCGGCCGGTGTTGGAGCCCGCGCGTCCGAACCCCTTCCACATGGACACGCAGCTTGCGTTCGAGCTTCACGCGCCGGCACACGTGAAGCTCTGCATCTACGACGTGGCCGGACGGAGGGTGCGGTCGGTCATCGACGGCCCGCGGGGTGCGGGCGTGCACACCGCGGCATGGGACGGCCGGTCCGACGACGGCAGCCCCGCGGCCTGCGGCGTCTACTTCATAAGGCTGATCGCGGGCGACGTGTCAGAGACCCGACGCTGCGTGTTCGTGAGGTGATGGAAGGCAGGTAGTGAGAGACCCCGGGCGCGCGTCGCAGACGCGCCCGGGGTCTTCGTTGTCGAGGCCGTTGGACCTCCAGCGCCTACGCGCCGGCCTGCCAGGCGAGAAGCGTCTCGATCTCCTTCGCGAACTGGTCCTCCATGCCTTCGCTGAAACCAACGTGCCTGAACATCATGCGGCCCGCCGGGTCTATCACCACGGTCGTCGGTATGGCCGACACTCCGTAGGCCCCGAATACCGTGCGGTCGGGATCGTTCAGGAGCGTGTGCGAGGCGTGGTTCTCGTCTATGAACCCGTCCGCGGCTGCCGGCCGCTTGCCCGCGTCGATCGATATTACAACAACCGGCTCTCCCATGGTCTTGTCGTGCAGCTCAACGAGGTGCGGAAACTCCGCACGGCAGGGTCCTCAGCCATACGACCAGAAGCAGAGAAGGACCACGTTACCACGCAATCCGGCCAGCGAGACGTCGTTCCCGTCGCGGTCGACCAGCGTGAAGTCGTGGGCCTCGCTCACACCGGCGTAGCGCTGAGACTCGACGATCGCCGGGATCTCGTCGCGCGAACGACCTTGAGCCTCGAGCAGCGCAGCCAGCTTCTCCCGCGCCTCATCGTTCGGCAGCACCGAGTGCGCTATCAGTCTCGCGAGCAGGTCTACGGCCTTCTCGGGTTGCGACGAAGCCTCGTAGGCCGAGAGCAGCGAGGCCACCTGTGGACCGTCCAGCTCGGGCTCCTCGTCACCGCGCGCGACAGCCATCTCGAGGGCCGTCGCCGCTTTGTCGGGGTGAGAGAGGGCGAGTTCTGCCGCTCCGATCGCGAAGAACACTCTGCCGCTGTCCCGCCGTGACTCCACGAGTTCCATCGCCGTGTCGGCCAGGTCGAGCGCCGTTTGCGGAGCGAGTCCACGGTTCGAGAGGTCGAGGCTGACAGAGCGCAGGAGCGGCCACAGCCCCGGGTACCTCCCGACCTCCGAGAGCTTCTTCGCCGCGGCGACCGCCAGCTCGGGCTCGCTGTCGACGGCCACCCAATAGCGCTGTTCCAGTATGACGGCGCGAAGCGACGGGCACGGATCCTCGGCGAGCATGGAATCGGTGACCGCGATGGCACGCTCGGCGCCGTACGACTCTGCTATACGGCCGAGCGCCCAGCCGAGAGAAGTGCTCACGATCGCGGCGTCGCCGGTCGAGATAGGCTCCTCGATGCAGTTGATGCCCTTGGCGGCAAGTTCGTACGGCGTCCAGTGGTCGCGTGATGCAAGGACCTCCTCGACGGGTGCGAAGCCGAGCGCGTATCCGTGGAAGCCGGCGACCTGGAGACGTACGTCAGGCGGTACGTCATCCCCCGCGAGGAGGCCGCGCGCTATCTCGCTCGCGCGCTCCCAGTATGGAAGCTGGTCGTCCTCGGTGTAGTACCCCTGTATGACGAGCCCGCCGTGCAGCTCTGCCGTCAGTCGGTACGCGAGCTCCTTCGGGAGTGGGAGCGCCAGGAGCGAGTCGCAGACCGCTACAAGTCGGCTCGCCTCACCCCCTTCGTATGCTGCGTTCGAGATGCCCTCGTCTATCGCCTTGAACTGCTCGGTCCCGAGATCGTCCGCGTTCTGCGCGATGTCGACCAGCGCGGCTATCCGATCCTGAGGAGCGCCGAGAGCCGCCGCGCGCTCGATCTCGAGATCGACGTTCGGGCGACCGGACCTCGTCACAGCCCATGTCACCGCGGCGGCCGCCAGGATGATCACGACAAACCAGACTGCTCGCTTCATCGGACACCTCCCGAAGCCGCATCCGGCGACCAGTGGTCGCTGTCGCGGCACGAGTTCTGGGACGCGTCTGGCGTCCCTCTTCACCTTCAGACGCATGCTCGAGCGGGTCCGAGAGCATGGCCCGGGGCAGGCCGCCCGCCGCGGCGGACGCCCCGAAGGCCCTTGTTCCCCCTCCACCTGCGACGCTATCACGACTTTCAAATTGACTTCAAGGTCAACCTCGTCTACTCTATCTTGCGTGGTGATGGGGAGATGCGGATGATGGTGGTCGAGGCTCACCCTTGGGCCGTCTCCGTCCAGGAGGCGTTCAGGATCCAGGAAGGGCTTAGGAAGAAGCTCGTCCTGGAGGACGCGCCTGATGCCCCGGAGACGATCGCCGGCATCGACGTATCATTCTCGACATCCAGGGACCTTCTTTACGCGGCGATCGTCGTCCTCGATGCCGGCACGCTCGCGCCTGTTGAAGCCGTGTCGGCCGCCCTCGAGCCCGTCTTCCCCTACATTCCAGGACTTCTCACGTTTCGCGAGGGGCCGGTCGTTCTGGAGGCATATCGGCGCCTCTCGAAGGAGCCGGATCTCTTGATGTTCGACGGGCAGGGCATCGCTCATCCGCGCGGCCTGGGGCTGGCGTCACACGTCGGCATTCTCGTTGATCGGCCGTCCCTCGGATGTGCGAAGTCCAGGCTCATAGGTGAGTTCAAGGAGCCGAAGCAGAAGCGCGGCTCCATGCGAACGCTGTCGATCGGCAGGAAGAAGGTGGGTGTGGTCCTGCGGACCAAGGACAACACCAAGCCGCTGTTTGTTTCCCCGGGACACCGCATCACGGTCGAAACGGCCGCGCGAGCGGTCCTGGAGGCGTGCCGCGGCTACCGGCTTCCGGAACCCACGCGACTGGCGCACAGCGCGGCCGAAGAGGCCAAGCGGGAGTCCGGTTGAGTACTGGGGTCGTCGGCGTTCGCGGGGTGTTCGTTTGCGCTCGCGGGTTGCTTCGCCCGTGACGGGTGTGGATGAGGAGAGCGAGGGTGGAGTCCTTCGATAGAGGGTTGGGAGGTGCTGAGATGTCGAATACGTTTCCTGCTTGCCGCATGTGTGAGAAGGGAGTCCTGATTCCGCTTTCTGATTACGGACGTGACGGCGCCGCGATCACCTACAAGGCGTGGGTGTGCTCGAATCCCGAGTGCGGCTTCCATCTTCGAATCGATAACGGAGAGATAAGCAGGGGCACGCGAGTGCACGAGGCCGCCAAGTAGAGGGACGCGGCCGGGCACATCACCCACGACGGCGCCCGCCCCCGGCGGCGGGCGCCGGAACCTTCGAGACCTGGAAGCCACTCCGGAGAGGCCGCTCGATCGGCCAACGGGGCGGCGCTTCGATCTCGCAATCGCAAGGAAGCACAATGCTCAGAGCCGTGATCTTCGACCTCGACAACACTCTGACCGATTTCATGAGGATGAAGGAGGTCTCCATCGACGCCGCCATAGACTCGATGATCGACGCGGGTCTGACTATGGCGCCCGAAGAGGTCAAGCGCAAGCTGTTCGACATCTACGATCGTGAGGGCATAGAGGATCAGAGAGTGTTCGACCGGTTCCTTGAGCAGGAGTACGGTGAGGTCGACCCGATGATCCACACGGCGGCGATCATCGGATACCGCCGCGGCCGCGAGTACACGCTCGTGCTTTACCCGCACGTCAGAAAGACGCTCCTCTGGCTTGCGAAGAGGGGATTGAGACTTGCCGTGATCTCCGACGCGCCTCGCTACCAGGCGTGGTCACGTCTGTGCTATCTGCAGCTGCAGCACTTCTTCGACCATGTCATCACCTTCGAGGACACGCGCGTCCGCAAGCCGGACCCGGCGCCGTTCATGAGGGCGCTCGAATTGCTGGCCATGCGGCCGGACGAGGTCATCATGGTCGGGGACTGGCCGGAGAGGGACATGGGAGGGGCGAAGAACGTGGGGATCACCACGGTCTACGCCAGGTACGGAGACACCTCCGGGGCGACGGTCTCCGGGGCCGACTTCGAGATCGACGATATCGCCGAACTCACCTCGATCGTCGACCGGCTGATGAAGGAGTCGACGTAGGAGGTGTCGATGGGCACGATCCGCGCGATCGGGACCGACATAGTCGACCTCGATCACTTCGAGGCCGTCCTGACTCGTTCTCGCCCCGGCTTTCTTCGCTACCTCTTCACCGAGAATGAGATCGAATACTGCGAAAAATACGCCGTCAGCATGGCCTCCTACGCCGCGGTCTTTGCGGCCAAGGAGGCCTTTCTGAAAGCGCTGCGCACGGGGATGGCATCCGGGATCTCGTGGAAGGACGTAGAGGTCCTGCACGAGCCCGGCGGCGCGCCGAGGATCGAGGCTCACAGGAAGTGCGCGGAGCTTCTCGGGTCCGGGAACGCCCATGTTACGCTGTCGCACTCGAGAAGCGCGGCACACGCCGTAGTCGTAATAGAGGATTCGCCATGAAACTCGTGACCTCCGAGAAGATGCGAGACATAGACCGCGAGTGCATCGAGAGAATCGGGATACCCGGTCTGGCTCTCATGGAGCGGGCCGGTGTCGGGACTGTCGAGTTCATGGAGCGGGAGATCGGCGACCTCTGCGAGAAGACGTTCGCAATAGTCTGTGGCAAGGGGAACAACGGAGGAGACGGGTTCGTCATTGCCAGGGAACTCGCGGCGCGCGGCGCCGGCGTGCGTGTGTTTCTGGTCGGTGACCGCGACGGGGTATCGGGCGATGCGCGAGCGAATCTCGACAGGTTCGGGCGCGATGTCGTCGTCGAGCTTGCGGCCGAGGCCGATCTGGCCGGCTTCTCCGAAGACCTGGCCCAGAGCGACGCGGTCGTCGACGCGCTCTTCGGGACCGGGTTCGAGTGTGCTCCGAGAGGGCTGTCGGCTTCGGTGATCGAGCTCCTGGTGTCGTGCGGGCGGCCGGTGCTGGCTGTCGACGTGCCCTCGGGTCTTGACGCCACGACCGGTAGAGCGGGAGGCCCTTGCGTCCGTGCCACGTGGACGTGCACCATGGGGCTGCCGAAGCGCGGGCTCTTCGTGAGCCCGGGGCGCGCTCTGGCCGGGCGCGTCAATGTGGTCGATATCGGTGTTCCGTACGACGTCATCGAGGCCGTGGGCGTGCGCGACAACGTACTGACGACGCGCGAGGCGGCGGGGATGCTGCCGCCGCGTGCTGCTGACGGCCACAAGGGCGACTTCGGAAGGGTCCTGATCGTCGCCGGGTCCGTGGGGTACACGGGGGCGGCGGCGCTCGCATCGATGTCGGCTCTCCGGAGCGGCGCGGGGCTCGTCTACCTCGCCGTGCCGGAGAGCCTGAACGACGTGCTTGAGGCGAAGCTGACGGAGGTCATCACGCTGCCGATGCCGGAGACGGCGGAGCGCACGCTGTCGGTGGAGGCGGCGCGGCCCATTCGCTCCGCCCTCGAGACGGCGGACTCGGTGGCGATCGGGCCCGGGCTCTCGAGGAACGCCGAGTCGTCGGCGCTCGTCAGGGAGATCGTGAAGGACGTGAACGTCCCCTGCGTCGTCGATGCGGACGGGCTGAATGCGCTCAGCGTAGATGCCGTATCCGGGAGGAGCGGAGGCGCTCCGCTCGTTCTGACACCTCACCCCGGCGAGATGGCCAGGCTTCTGAAGTGCGGCGTGGCCGACGTGCAGGAACGTCGAGACGAGGTCGCCAGGGAGGTCGCCGAGGAGACGCGAGCCACCGTGGTCCTGAAGGGCGCGGCGACGGTCTCGGTCGACGCTTCCGGTGAGCTGTACCTGAACCCGACGGGCAACAGCGGGCTGGCCACCGCCGGGACGGGGGACGTGCTGACGGGTGCGGTCGCGGCACTCCTGGGGCGCTGCATGAGCGGCCTGGACGCGGCGGCGGTCGCGGCGTTCGCTCACGGATTGGCGGGAGACCTGGCCGCGGAGCGTGTCGGCATCACCGGGATGGTCGCCGGCGACGTTCTCGAGAGGATGCCAGAGTCGTTCAAAGTGATCGAGAGAGCGGGTTCTTGCTGAAATCGACAAGGCAGCGCAAGGGAGGCTGGATGCCGAACGCGCAGATGTCCGAAGCGAAGAAGATAGCGGGCAAGCTGTCCAAGATCCGCAGGCAGATCCACATGTCCCCGGAGTTGGGGTACGAGGAGAAGCGCACGTCGGCCCTCGTGGCGAAGACGCTGGAGGGTCTGGGGATCGAGGTCAGGACGGGCGTGGCCAAGACGGGCGTGGTCGGCACTCTGCGTGGCGGGAGGTCCGGGAAGACGATCGCTCTGCGCGGAGACATGGATGCGCTTCCCATCACCGAGCAGACGAAGGTGCCCTACCGCTCCAGGACCCCCGGCGTCATGCATGCTTGCGGTCACGACGCCAACACGACGACAGTGCTGGGCGTCGCCATGCTGCTCGCGGACAAGAGAGATGAGCTCAAGGGCGACGTCAAGTTCATCCTCCAGCCGTCCGAGGAAGCCCCTCCGGGAGGCGCGCTCCAGATGATCAAAGAGGGCGCGCTCGAGAACCCGCAGGTCGATGCAATACTGGGCGTGCATGTCGATCCGTCGGTTCCCGTCGGCAAGATGGGTCTTAGAGACGGCCCGATGATGGCCGCGGCGGACGACTTCTCGTTCTCGGTCATCGGTGAGGCCGCGCACGGCGCGAAGCCTCACCTGGGTGTCGACGCCATCGCTCTGTCCGCGCAGGTGATCAACGCGCTGCAGACGATACCGTCGCGCCGCATCAACCCGGTTCACGCTGTCGTCGTGACCGTGGGAACGATCCAGGGCGGCTACCGGCGGAACGTGATCGCCGACCGCGTCTACTGCGAGGGCACGGCTCGAACGCTCGACGCGAGGGACCGCACGCTCGTGGAGAAGATGATCGGAAAGACCATCGCTGATGTGACGCGCTCCGGCGGTGGCAGCCACGAGTACAAGTTCGAGCGCGGGTATCCGATCCTGGAGTGCGACCCCGCGATGACCGATGTCGTCCGGCGCGCGTCGATCGAGCTTCTGGGGAAGAGGGGCGTGGTCGAGATCAAGGAACCGTCGATGGGCGGCGAGGACTTCGCGTACTTCGTCGACGAGGTCCCCGGTATGATGCTCAGACTGGGCACGGGCAACAAGAAGAAGAACATCGTCTACCCCTGGCATCATCCTAAGTTCGACATCGACGAGGACGGCCTGTGGATGGGTGCGGCGGTGCTGGCGCGCGCCGTCGAGATCTGTCAGGAGGAGCTCTAGCGACCGCGGAGAGGGATGGACGCGGAAGGTGAACGTCGTCCGCCGCATCGGGCATGGGGAAGCTCGTGGGAGAGTTGAGCCTCATAGAGAGGATTCGCGAGCTGATCGGCGAGCCGGGACCCGGGACGCGCATCGGGCCCGGCGACGACGGTGCGGTCCTCGAGCCGCCCTCAGGGCTCTCCATATTCACGTGCGACGCGTTCGTGGAAGGCGTGCACTTTCGCCGCGAATACGCCTCGCTCCGCGACATTGGTTTCAAGTGCGTCGTGGCTAACCAGAGCGACGTGGCCGCGATGGGAGGGTTCCCGGCGCAGGCCGTCGTCTCGGTGTGCGTCCCGCCCGAGATGTGTGAGTCCGACGTGCTCGAGCTGTACGAAGGCATGATAGATGCTGCGCGCGAGTTCGGTGGCGAGATCGTGGGTGGCGATACCGTGGCATCGATGTCGGGACTGGCGTTGTCGGTGGCTATGCTCGGCGTCGTGGGTGTGGACCGGGTGGTTACGAGACGGGGGGCCGTTCCAGGAGACGCCATTGTCGTGACGGGGGAGCTCGGAGGGTCGGACGCGGGCCTTCTGGCGCTGCGCGAGGGACTTCCCGTCGAGGGTGATGTTGCCAGGGCGGTGCGGCGTCACCTCAGGCCGACACCCCGGATGGCCGAGGCCCAGGCGCTCCTCGATGTGGCGACGCCGCACGCTATGATAGACGTGAGCGACGGGGCCACGACCGACCTACACCATCTGGCAGACGAGAGTGGGGTGGGCGTACTGGTTCGCGAGGAGTGGCTGCCGCTGTCCGAGCCCGCAGTCGTGGTCGCGGGCAAGCTCGGCCGCGACCCGTACGAGCTGGCCCTCGGGAGCGGCGAGGAGTTTGAGATTCTGGTGGCCCTTCCCCCGTCTGAGGTGGAGCGTTCCGTCGAGCACGTTGCAGCCGTGACTGGTACCAGGCTAACGATGATAGGGGAGATCGTGGACGGCAGTGAGGGACGCACGCTCGCCGGGCGAGACGGCAAGACGCGTCCGCTGGCGCGCACCGGGTACGAGCACGCGGTGCGCGGCTGAACGTGAGGAGGTGGATGATGGGGAAGCACGAGTCTGCCAGGACTGGTAGAAGGATGACGGCCCCTCGAATCGTCGCGAGCGCGCTCGCATGCACCGCCGCAATGCTCGTGGCGTTGTTCGGAACGGCCTTCGCCGAGACGATCATCAGCACGAACGTAAGTGCCAGTACGACGTGGACGGTGGGGGGGAGCCCGTACATCATCGTCGGCGATGCAGCGAAGCAGGTGCTGGTCAAGAACGGGAGCACTCTCACTATAGACCCGGGCGTAGAGGTCCGGTTCGCATCAGGGGCGAAGCTGGGGACCGACGCGAACGGCTCGATAAGGGCGGTCGGCACGCCATCGGACTCTATCCGGTTCACTTCGAACAGCCCTACGCCGGCCGTCTCGGACTGGAAGAACATCCAGGTGTTCGCGTCGCCGAACAGCGAGTTCAGGCACTGCGTGTTCGAATACGGGGAGAACGGCCTCTACATAAGCGTGTCACAACTGGACGTGACCCGCTGCAGGTTCAGCAACTGCTACACATCGATCTTCGTCAGCGGAGCGTCTCCGAACATCACGGAGTGTTGGCTGACGCACTCCGCGTACTACGGGGTGTGGTGTCAGCACTACGAGAGCCAGCCTGTCATCTATCACTGCAACTTCATCGGCAACGGGATGAACCTGCGGCTGGACTACTACACTCAGCCGACCAGCGTGACCGCCGTTTGGAACTGGTGGGGCAGCAACACGGAGTCATCCATACGGGGCGGCATCGTGGACTCGAGCGACGGCATCGGCTCGGGCACGGTGTTGTACAGCCCGTGGCTGAGCGAGGTCCCGGTCGAGGAAGCGAGCTGGGGGCGGATCAAGGCCCTGTTCAGATAATACACAGGCACGCTGGGACGAATACGCCCGTGGCGTGGAGGCTCTTGGCAACCCGGGAGGATGAGAGCAGTTACTTGTTGACAGCTTGAACACCCTGTGATATTCTAAGAGATGTGATGGGGATCACAGAGGCTCACGACCGAAAGAAGGAAGTCGGTCGCGGGCCTCTTTTGTTTTTCGGCATCAGGAAGGAGCTGGACGTTGAGCGCGTCTCCCAGGATCGGCGGACTCAGACTGAACATGGGGGGGCTCAACCTGACCGTCCTCGTCGCGGCGCTCGTCGCGGTCGTGCCCGGTATCGCCTCCGCGGTGACCACCTCCAACGATGTGGTGGCCGTTCTGGAGTTCGATCCTGCGCAGCTCGGGTTCGACCTGTTCGAAGGCTACGACGTCGTGACGCTCGAAGGCACGGAGTTCATGAGCGAGTCGACGGAGCCGATGCTCCCCGTGCTGAACGTGCAGCTCCTCCTGCCGCCGGATGCCGTCTGCACGGGCGTCAGGGCCGTGACCGAAGGTACGGTTGCCATACCCGGCAACTTCCTCATTCTGCCCGCACCCCGGCCAGCCCGATTCTCCTCCGTCGAGGCAGCAGAAGATCCCCAGCCGAACTCTACGACTTACGATTCGGTGCTGCCATTTCCGCGAGAGGCTGCTCGACTGGCCGGGGTCGGCACTTCCGGCGGGTATCGCGTCGCAAGCGTCCTGGTAGCTCCCCTCTCATACGTCCCCGCCACCGGCGAGCTGTACCTCCACAGGCGGATCGAGCTCGTCGTCTCCACCGCCCCGGCGAACGACGGGCGCACGGCGATGCCCGTGACGGAGTCCTCATCACGCGCGATCGAGCGTTCCGTCATCAACCCCGAGGCGGCGGCGGCCTACTCGAATCTGGCGGTCCGCTTGGACGACCGCGACGGGTACGACTATCTGATCGTCTGCCCTGAGGCTTTGGCGGCAGAGTTCGCCAGGCTGGCCGACTGGAAGACGAGGAAGGGCGTCAAGGCCAGGATCATCACGCTCGAGGAGATCTCGACCGAGGCGCTCTACACGGGCGTCGACCAGGCCGAGGCCATCCGCAACTGCATCGTGCATGAGGCGTCCGCCTACGGGATCCAGTGGGTGCTGCTGGGTGGTGACACCGACGTCGTGCCCGCGCGAGAGGTCTACGACTTCTTCTATGACGAGGGTATCCCCTGCGACCTCTACTACGGAGACCTCGACGGCACGTGGAACTACGACGGAGACGACCGCTGGGGCGAGGTGGACGAGGACCACGTCGACATGTACTCGGACGTCTACGTTGGACGCGCTCCCGTGACCAGCGCGGCGGGCGCGGCCTCTTTCGTGGACAAGGTCCTCGAGTACGAGGGCGCGGCGTTCACCATGGCGACCGACTATCAGACGAAGATGCTCTACGTGGGCGAGGTGCTGTGGGATTCGCCCGACCCCTACACGGACGGCGCCGTGGCCTGCGAGATGATCGACGACGACTACGTGCCGCCGCGGTTCGATCCAGCCACCAAGCTCTATCAGAGTGACGGAACGCTCGACGCTGCGGCCACGATGTCGGAGCTGGATAAGGGATACGGCATCGTGATGCACGAGGGACACGCCAACATCAGTCGCATCGGCGTCGGTCCGGACAACCTCGCCAACGCCGACCTCGATGCTCTCGACAACGGCGTTCGCGGTGGCGTCTGGTATTCCGTAGGCTGCTGGTCCGCAGCCATCGACAACGATACGTTCGGAGAGCACTGGATCACCAGCCCTAACGGCGGCGGTGTGGCATACGTCGGCAACTCCAGATACGGGTGGGGATGCCCCGGCTACCCCGGTCAGTGCGTGTCGGATCTCTACAGTCAGCAGTTCTTCAATTCCCTCTTTGTGAAGGACCTCATTCACGCCGGCATGGTCCACGCGGACGCGAAGGACCATTACGTCGGCCTCGCGAAGATAGACGACTACATGCGCTACGCGATGTACGAGCTGAATCTCCTGGGGGATCCGGAGATGCCGATCTGGACCGGCACGCCAGAGCCCCTCGACGTGAACGTTGAAACGGCTCTCGTTGAGTCGAGGTCGGAAGTCGACGTCACCGTGACGGTTACGAGCGCAGGAGCCCCCGTCGAGCAGGCCCTGGCCTGCCTGACCGGTCGCACGGGAGAGGTCTACGCAACGGCGACCACGGACGCCGCCGGGAGAGCGACGATGGCCGTGGCCGACGGCCTCGAAGCGGAAGCCGACCTGGTCGTGACCGCGGAGAATGCGATACCGGCGGGCACGGTGGTGGCGCTTGAAGGCGAGACCGGCATCGACGAGCACGGCACGCAGAGGGTCACCGCGCTCATGCAGAACTACCCGAACCCGTTCAACCCCTCGACGAGTCTGGCATTCGCGCTCGCCCAGAGGGAGAACGTGTCGATAACCGTATACGACTGCTCAGGCCGTCGCGTGGCCGTCCTCGTTGACGGCGAGCTGGATGCGGGGGCCCATTCGGTGGCATGGGACGGTCGTGACGGACGTGGGAACGACGTCGCGTCGGGCACCTACTTCGCCCGGATGGACGCCGGAAGTTCGCACTTTGACATGAAGATGACACTTATGAGGTGAGCCGTCAGGGAGCTGCCTACGTCGCGCAGGCGATTCCCTGGTGTCGGTCCATCGAAGCCGCAGCACATTACGTGCTCCGACAAGTGGACTCTCTCTCTGTCGCAGCGTACCGGGGCACGCCGGATCAGCCCGGATCGACGACGACTCACAAGCGGTGGCAGGGGTGTGCCCCACACATCGTCTGCACGCCCCGCCACCGCCACACGGCCCGCCCGGGTAGCAATGCGGGCCGGTGGGAGCCGCAGCACATCGAACGACCAGCGCGACAGAAGCCGAAGCACATCGGAGACCCTACACGCGCGGACGCGCGGAGTGCAGCTGGCCGGTCCCCTCGCCGAGTCATTTCCTATAATCGCCTGCAAGCGCGCATGACCTTCGCTTGGGGCCGGCCGGCTAATCTATCCCTCGACACGAAGAGGAACCGCCATGAAGAGGATCGCTATCGCGGCGTCGGTCGTCCTGGTCTTCGTTCTGGCTCTGCCCGTCGAGACCCTTGCTCACTCATCGTTGCGGTGGGAGGGGTGGGGAGAGAACGCCACCGCCGGAGGAGCCTCGGAGGGGACTCACGCCTGGATCTCGCGCGGCCTCTATGAGAGGGGATGCGAGCTGGGTCTGGAGCGCGGCAGGTCTGCGGGAGCGGTCATCGCGGTGATGGCCGCGTGGGAGGTGTGCGAGGTGGCCGCGATGGACGCACAGGGGGTCTCGGTTCAGGACCTTGCCGCGAACGCCGCCGGCGTTGCGGCGGGACTGACCGGGGTCGGCATGAGATACAGCTACGCGACATACAGAAGGCCCAAGGCCAGCGAAGAGTGTCCGTGGCTCGGTGTTCCCGTCATCCCTCGCAACGACATGACCTACGCCATCGAACTTGAGCACGACGGCTGGACGCTCGGATACAAGTACATGGGCCTGGCCGGCGACTTTGTGGTCGGAACCACGTCAATGCCCGTGCAGGTGGGCGATTGCGGGAAGCAGAGGATCGTTGGTTACATAGGGCACGAGTGGAAGAACGGGTGGCACTGCGCGGCGGGCTACGACGGTCTCGGTGAGGTGTCAGTAGGCGGTGGATACCGGCTCGTGCTTTGGGGGCTTGGCATCGACTTGAGCGCGCTCGGAGACGACGACGGACTCGGTTTCGGCGCTTCGTGTTTCGTCGACTACGGCACCGTCTTCGGGCGCTGACAGCGGATTGCGGTGGTGGGGGACCGAAGAGCCCGCGGCCTTTGGAGGTCGCGGGCTCGCTCTTCGTGGGGCACGGGTACGAACGCCCTACAGCACTTCGTCTATCCTCTTCTGGAGTGCTTCGATGTGGGAGTCCAGCACTTCAGGCCCGCACACCTCGCCGTGACCCGGGACGACGGTGTCTATCTCGAACTTCTTGAGCTTCTCGAGACCGAGGACCCACTTCCTCCAATCCTCCAGGCCTCCGAATATCGTGACCGGACCGGCGGTTTCGTTGATCGCGTCGCCCGCGTAGAGCGTTTTCGTTCTTGGATGGTAGACGACGAGCTCGGACCGCGCGTGCCCGGGGCAGTGGATCATCATGACCTCTTCACCGTTGACCGCGAGCGACATCTCCTCGCCCACGTGCCTGTGAGGAGCGACCGGGTGAACGTTGCCGACGTGTGTCCTGTACATGTTCGAGTCTATCTGGAGGAACGCCTCCAGCATGCTCTGATAGTCGGCGGCGCCGAGGTGTTTGCGCGTCTCGGCCATGCAGGATGAGAACGACTTGTGCGCGTAGATCAGCGCGTGACGGTCGTCGAAATAGCTCGCCGCGAAGCAGTGGTCGAGGTGATGATGGGTGAGTATGACGTACGCCATTTCCCTGCCCTGGGCTCGCGACTGAGCAAGATCCCAGAGGTAGGTCGCCTGGGCCTGCGTCTGTCCGGTGTTGATGAAGACGATGGTCTTGGCTGTCGTGACAATGCCGACGTTCGCCGCGTGAACGCCCTCGATGGTCTCCATTCCGAGAACGGCGTAGGTGCCGTTCCCGAAGTCTACGGTGCGCGGGGATCCGAGGCCAGGTCGGTCCATGTTCGTCACCCCCTGGTGTGCGGAAGCTTGCGTCGCGGGGCCGACGCCGGCCGCCTCGGAGAAGGGCGGCCGGGGTGGCCCTGATGCCCGCGGCTCAACCCACGAAGATGGGACGCTCGGAGAGCTTCGCGGGGACGTTGATCGGCAGGAACGGTCTTCCCTTGACTTCAGATTCGATCCTCGACAGGAGCGCTTCGAGCGTCAGCGAACTCTGCTCGCCGCCGTGCACACGGAGCGAAAGCTCTCCGCCCTCCATCTCGCGGTCTCCCACGACGAGGATGTACGGGGTCCATCTGCGCTCGGCCTCGCGGATCTTCTTGCCGACGCTCATGTCGCGGTCGTCCATGTCGGCGCGGAACGGCACCTTTGAAAGCAGCTCCGCGCTGAACGCGCGATGGCGGTCCGCGACGGGAATGATGCGGACCTGGGTCGGAGCCAGCCACAGCGGGAATGAGGGCGTCTCTCCTCTCTTCATCCTTATCGCCTGCTGCTCCAGTATCGACGAGAAGACCCTCTCTATCGAGCCGGATATCGACGTGTGCATGAGTATCGGGTATTTCGGCTGCCCATCGTCATCGACATACGTGATGTCGAACCGCTCGGTGTTCTCCACGTCGATCTGGACCGTCGAGAGGCACGAGGCCTTCGATTGCGCGTCCAGGAAGTTGAACTCGAGCTTGGCCACGAAGTAGAAGAACCTCTCGTCCCATATCTCGAGAAGCACCGGCCGGCCCGCCCGACGCACGATCTCACCGGCGAAGTCCGGGTCCTCGTCGAGGAACTCGCGAACGAACCTCACCGCGATCTCATACTCGAGCCCGAAGTCGCGCATGCAGGCCATCGAGAGGTCCATCTGGCGAAGGAACTCTTCCCTCGCGGCCTTCCGGTCTCGAGCCAGAGTGTGAAGGTCGGGCATCGTGAACGTGCGCAGCCTGCGCAGCCCGGCCAGCTCTCCCGACTGCTCTCGACGGAACGAATAGTGGCTTATCTCGAAGAGCCGAACAGGCAGCATTCGGTACGACAGCTGCATGTCGTGCTGCATCAGGTACTGGCCGAAACACGCCGCGAAGCGGAGGAAGTACTCCTTCTTGTCCGACAGCAGCACGTACTGCCGCGCCGGAAAGCGGTTCAGATAGCTCATGAGGTTCGGGTGCTGGTAGTCGTACATTATCGGCGTCTCGACCCTCATCCCGCCGTACGCCGTCAGGAGTTCCGACACCCGGTCCTCCGACAACCGTTTGATCAGTTCGCCGTTAGGATACCATCGGAAGTTCCCGGGGTCCGATGCGGGCTCATAATCGACAAGCTCCAGTCTCCGCATGATCTCGATGTGCGCGGGAGGCTCCGACGAGACTCTCGTTCCCTCGATCTCGTAGTCGTACATCTTCTTGAAGGAGGGGTGCGGGGCGAAATCGAACTCGCCTGCCGGGATGTCGTCTCCGTCGGGGGTCCGAACCCTCCAGTCGGACCTCAGGGTCTTCTCGGACTTGATGGCGGCCGACGTCGGCGCGCCCTCGGCGGCGGCTCCCTCGCCCGGCAGGATCGTCTTGGCAAGCTCGGAGAGCGGGTGTCCCTTGCACTCGATGCTGAAGCCCTTGTAGAACCCGAAGGGCGCCTCGTGGATGTTGAGGCCCTTCTCACCAGCAAGCGCGTCCCTCACAGCGGCCAGCACCTTCGTGGCGACCCTCGGCGAGGAGAGGTCGCTAGAGAGGTGGGCGTACGGATAGAGCATCACGTCCGATGTCTCCACCTGCCTGGCCTGTTCGCGGATCGTCGCGGCCGCCTGCGAGGCTACCGACTCCACGTCCTTCTCGTCGATCTTCTCAGAGCACAGGAATGCCACCAGCGATTCGCCCAGTTCGCCCTGTCGCTGGCTCTCGTCGATCTCCGCGAGGCTGGAGACGGCCGAGGTCTTCTCGGTCACGTGATATGAGAAACTGCTCGCATGTATCAGGAGTATGCGCATCTTAGGCTTCTTTCGTCTTCCGGGATGTGTCGTCCGGTCGGTGGTCGGCCGCGGCACGGGGACGCCCGCGGTGGAAGGTCATTGTATCACGGATTCCTGAGTCGCTCAATCGCCCGGATGATGGCTGGTATGAGCACGAGCTGCGCCGCGGCTCCTATCCACCCGGCTCCCAGCGCCGCGAGTGCGACAGCAGGTGTGCGGGCCTGTATGCCTATGACGGGCGCCATCCACACAACGACAGCGAGCCAGACGGCTCTGCCCGCGACCATTGCACAGAGGAGCGACAGCACGATGCCGGCGGTCGAGGGCCGCGCGCGGGTCGAGAAGCCGGACCTGAGCCTCGCGCGGGTGAGCGCCGATTCTATCGAAGGCCTGAGGAGCCCCGAGACCACACCGTAGGTCGCCAGCTCGAAGACCATCGGTACCATGTAGAAGACCGGCGGCCGGCCGGTGATGAGGGCGCTCAGCAGCGGCGAGCCGACCCCGACTATCAGGCCGGCCAGCGGGCCGAGCACCAGTCCCGCCACGAAGGTCGGCAGGTGCATGGGCAGGAAGATGCGTCCCCCCAGGGGAAAGCCGTGGAAGACGAGCGGCAGAGCTACGCCCATCGCCAGCAGAAGCGCGGTGCCGGTCATTGCGGTTGTGGAAAACCCTCGTCGGCTCATACTGTCCTCGGGCCTACCTGCGTCTGACATCGAGGAGACTCTCCTCCGGCATCTTCCAGATGTCCATGGCGAAGCTCTCCTGGTTCTCCTCGGTGCACTCGTTCTCGATGCTGTCGAACACCGCGCTCCTGAGCGTCAGCACGAGTGCCCGCCCATCCTTCGCGGTCGCCTCCACCGACATGGTCCGCTCTTCCGAGACCTCGAGCCCACCGTTGCCAGTCGTGCACGGGGTGGCAGTTTGCAGGCCGTCGGCCAGGCACGAGTAGGGCGGCCGCCTGCCGGTCCTGGCGATCATGCGGTAGGTAAAGGGCTCGTTGCCAAGCTCCCTGGTGACCACGTGGCCCATCCGGACGCCGACGACCAGGTAGGGCCCGAGATGCGTGTGAAACTCGGCGGCCCTTCTCAGTTCCTCCGGGATCTTCGTCCCGGGCGCTGTGTGCGGCATCGCTGCGGCTACCTCCGTCTGGCGCGGCCGGCCTTGTCAGAGCCGTCCCCGTCCGGGCGCGTCGAAGGGGTGATGTACGTGTCGTTCCCTGCGGAGTATACATGAGCGGAGGCCGCACCGCCAAGCGCGGCGGGAGACTCCCCAAGAGCGCGGGGGCGGCCTCTCGGCCGCCCCCGCATTCGCGTTCCGCCGCAGCGCGCGTCTACCTGTACAGCGCCTTGATCGTGCTCCAGCTCATGTCGCCCACCGGGTTGAACGGATCCGCCTCCGGAAGCTGGATCCACCCCTCCCAGCTGGTGCAGTCCCACACGAGGTCGGTGTTCTGCCCGTCCGACGATATGTCGAGCCGGAACAGGTGCCCCGCCATGTCCATCTCGGGGACGTCACCGAGCACGAAGAAGTGGCAGGAGGGTGGCCAGGGATCGGCGATGATCTCCGCGTAGTCGGCGCAGAGGAACTCAGGGTTTCCGCCCAAGGCGTCAACCCTGTAGAGCTCCACCGTGACGAAGGCGACTTCCTGTATGGTCTGCCGGAAGCAGAGCATCCCCGTGACGGTGCCTGCCACCTGGGTCGCATAGAGGTACCCGAGGTCGAGGTACGCACTCAGGGCGTCCTCTCCCTGACCTACTCTCGCGAACGAGTTCTCCGACTCGACCTGACCGCAGTCGGGGTCGTATCCGGGGTCCTCGGGAAGGACGACCTCACCCTCCGGGGACACGAGCCCGCCGCTCCACTGGTCGTCCCAGATGCCGTTGGGAGCCGCGACCGGGCTGTCCCGGATGTACCAGAGCACCACGGGGTTGGCGGAGACCGCGTCTGCACACAGAACCGCGCAGAGCACGGAGCATGCAAAGATAGCAAGTGCTCGCACCGGACCTCCCTTCATCTGTTGCCGGACGGTGGTCTCTTCCGAGGCGGTGCCGGCATCGCCAGGGTGAACAGCAGCAGGAATACGGAGGAACGCATGTTCCGCTTCCTGCATGGTACACACATTCTCATGCAATTATACCACGGTTTGCCGCGCAGCTCAAGGTTGGCCGTGCGCCGGGGCCGTGGCGGTTCGGCCCGGGCGCGCTTGCCTGACCCATCTCGTGGGGGTAACATGGCACCTGAACGGCCGGGGCAGGCCGACCGGACGCCGAGGCGAGCCAGCTTCGGCCCCGGGGCCGGAGAGCCCGGGCCTTCGCACGATAAGGAGGCGGACCTGGGCGTACCAGCGCCAGCGAGGGGGTGAAGTGTCGGCCGTAAGGCTCATAGTCCGGGGTGTGGTTCAGGGCGTCGGAATGCGGCCGTTCGTATACAGAACGGCTCACCGTCACGGCGTCACCGGCTGGGTCCTGAACTCGAATCTCGGCGTGGTGATCGAGGCCGAGGGTCGCGACTGCTGTGTGGATGCCTTCTGTGAGTCTATACCTGCCGAGGCGCCGCCCCTTGCGCGCATCGAGTCGGTCGAGCGCGTCGACATCCCGGAACGGGGCCTGGCCGGGTTCGGGATCCGGAAGAGCCTGGAGAAGGACGATGGCACCACCCTCATCTGCCCGGACGTAGCCGTGTGCCCCGAGTGCCTAGCTGAGTTCCTGGACCCCGGGGACAGGCGTCACGGTTACCCGTTCATCAACTGCACGAACTGCGGGCCGCGCTATTCGATCATCGAGTCGACGCCGTACGACAGGCCGAAGACGTCGATGCGCGAGTTCGTGATGTGCGAGCGGTGCAGGCGCGAGTACGAGGACCCGCTGGACAGGAGGTTCCACGCGCAGCCGAATGCTTGCCCGGAGTGCGGACCTTCGCTGTCCCTCGTCGGGCCCGGTCGTCCAGGCGAGGCGCCTTCTGAGCTGGTCGAGGGCAGAAGCTACGCCATGATGCCGGCCGACGTCGCGCGCGTGTCCGTCGATGATCCCGCCGCCGCGGCGCGCTGGCTCCTCGAGCGAGGCGGCATCGTAGGCGTCCGCGGTCTCGGCGGGTACCACATCGCCGTCAACGCCCTGGACGGCATGTCGGTCCGGGCGCTCCGTGAGAAGAAGAGACGTCCCGCCAAACCCTTCGCGCTCATGTGTGCGTCGGTCGACGTCGCCCGGGCGCTTGCGGAGGTCTCTCCGGAAGAGGAGGCGGTGCTCACGAGTCCGTGGAGTCCGGTGGTCCTGCTCAGGAAGAGAGAGAGTCCCGACCTCGTCGTCTCCGGCGCTGTGGCGCCGGACAATGCTTACCTCGGGATCATGCTCCCGAGCACCCCTCTGCACCACCTGCTGTTCGACGATGAGTTGCGGTGCCTGGTGATGACGAGCGCCAACTCGGCGGGGGAGCCCATAGCGGCGAGCATCGACGAGGCGAGAAGCAGGCTCGCCGGTATCACCCGTACGTTCCTGGATCACGACCGCGAGATCCGCAACAGGAATGATGACTCGGTCGTGTACGTTGAGCGCGGGCGAGTGATGATGTCGCGGCGGTCGCGCGGGTACGCGCCGTATCCCATCGACGTTCACGCGGATACGGTCGACGTGCTGGCCTGCGGCACCGAGCTCAAGAACACTTTCGCGATGCTGCACGACGGCGCCGCCTACGTCGGACCGCACATCGGTGACATGGAGAACGACGAGACGCTGTCGTTCTACAAGGAGACCATCGGGAAGTTCCTCGACTGGTTCGGGATCGCCCCGGTCGTCGTCGCTCACGACCTGCACCCCGACTATCTTGCGACGCGCTTCGCGAAGCGGTACGCGGGCGAGCGCGGGCTGCCACTTGTTGGCGTTCAGCACCATCACGCGCACGTGGCGTCCGTCGCCGCCGAGAATGGCAGGCGGGGGCCGGTGTTGGGCCTCTCGCTCGACGGCACCGGATACGGGACCGACGGCGCGATATGGGGATGCGAGTTCCTCGTGTGTGACCTTTCGCGCTTTGAACGCGCCGGGCATCTTGCTTACGTTGCCCTGCCGGGCGGCGACGCGGCGACGCGTCACCCGTACAGAGTAGCGCTCGCGCATCTGCACGCCGCCGGCCTCCCACGGTTCGCCGAGCGCGCGCGGGAGCTGTTCCACGACGTCGACCCCGACGAGCTGGACCTTGTCATCCAGCAGACCGAGAAGGGCGTCAATGCCATAGACACGTCAAGTGCGGGGCGGCTCTTCGACGCCGTCTCCGCCCTACTGGGCATCAGGCGCGACGTGACCTACGAGGCGCAGGCCGCCATCGAGCTGGAATCGGCCGTGGACCGCTCGATCGACAGGACCTACCCGTACGAGGTCCGAGACGAGGGCGCGCTTGTAGTCGATCCCTCGCCGGTCGTCCTGGCCGTTCTGGAGGACGTGACGTCCGGTGTGGACCGCAGCGAGATCGCGGCGACGTTCCACAACACGGTCGCCGAATTCTGTCGCGACATCGCCGGGAGGCTGGCCGAACGCCACGACCTCGGGAGCGTCGCCCTGTGCGGAGGCGTCTTCCAGAACAGGCTCCTGTTGAGAAGACTCGTGGGTCTGCTCGAATCCGACGGGCTCGAGGTGCTGCTCCCGAGTGAGGTTCCCGTCAACGACGGTGGCGTATCGCTCGGGCAGGCCGTCGTGGCGAATGAGCGATGCCTGCGGGGAGAGCTGTGATAGTCTCGATGTGGATGGAGGTTCCTCATGTGTCTCGCCGTTCCCGGCAGGATCACTGACATAGATGGAACGACCGCGCAGGTCGACTTCGGCGGCATAACGAGAGATGCCAGCCTGGTGCTTGTTCCGGACGCCTCCACGGGCGACTACGTGCTGGTCCACGCCGGGTTCGCGATAGAGGTGCTGAACGAGGACGAGGCGGCCGAGACCCTCGAGCTCTTCCGCGACCTCGCGCGTGCTCTGGACGACGATGCTCCGGCGGAAGGCGTCCGCCCGGCGGCCCCGGCCGGAGCGCGCGGATCAGCGCCCGGGGAAGGCGGTGCCGGTGAGGGCACCGAGCGGGGTGGGGTCTGATGAAACTCGGACGCTTCCACGCCGAGCCTGAAGCCGGGGCGCTCGTGCGCCGCATACACGAGCTGGTCGAAGGCCCGACGGCCCTCATGGAGGTCTGCGGGACGCACACGGTCGCCATATCGAGATACGGGCTGCGGTCGCTCATGCCGGAGGATCTGAGGCTCCTGTCCGGTCCCGGCTGCCCGGTGTGCGTGACGCCTCAGACTGGCATCGACATGGCGGTCGCCGTCGCACGCGAGCCGTCCGTCACGGTCGCCACGTTCGGTGACATGATGCGTGTCCCGGGTTCCGGCTCCACACTTGAGCGCGAGAAGGCCGACGGCGCTGACGTGAGGGTGCTCTACAGCCCGCTCGAGGCGCTGGACGTGGCTGCCGCGAACCCCGAGAGGGAGATCGTCTTCGTCGGCGTGGGCTTCGAGACCACCTCGCCGACGGTGGCCGCTACGGTCAAGGCCGCTTCCGAACGCGGACTCTCGAACCTCTCCATCCTCCCGCTCTTCAAGGTCGTCCCGCCCGCGCTGCGCGTCCTGGCCGAGCTTCCGGGGCGTGCGCTCGACGGCTTCATCTGTCCCGGCCACGTGAGCGCCATCATAGGCTACGGCGCATACGAGAGCGTCGCCCGCCGGCACAACATGCCGTGCGTCGTCGTCGGCTTCGAGCCGCTCGACATACTCGCCGGCATAGTGATGCTCCTGGAGCAGGTGCGCACCGTGAGGGGCGGTGGTGAGGCGCGCGTGCAGAACGAGTACGGTCGTGCCGTTACGCGTGACGGCAACCTGACGGCGCTTGGACTCCTCTCGGAGGTGTTCGAGGTGTGCGACTCGGAGTGGCGCGAGATCGGAGTCATCGAGAAGAGTGGCCACCGTCTCTCAGAGGCGTTCGAGCGCTTCGACGCCCCGACGAAGCTGGGGCTGGACGTTCCTGAGTCGCGGCCTCCGTCCGGATGCATCTGCGGGGAGATCATGCTGGGAACGAAGCTCCCGACCGACTGTCCGCTCTTCGCGGGCCGGTGCGTGCCGCGCGACCCCGTCGGGCCGTGCATGGTGTCGACCGAGGGCGCGTGCGCGGCCTTCTATAAGTACGAGAGGGTGGACGTGTGAGGCGCGGTACGCGCGGTGGAGCGCCCCGGCGACGCGCTTCGAGCGCCAGGCCCCACGGAGGAACGAGTGGTGAGAGATGAGACCAGGATAAGCCTCGCGCACGGAAGCGGTGGAACGCTCATGCACGAGCTCATTCGGGACGTTGTGGTCGAGAAGCTCGGCAACCCCGTCCTCAACGAGCTCGACGACTCCGCCGAGATAGAGAGCCTGGGCGGACACCGTGTAGACGGAGGAACGATCGCCCTGACGACCGACAGCTACGTCGTCCAGCCGATCTTCTTCCCGGGCGGCGACATCGGCAAGCTCGCCGTCTGCGGGACGGTCAACGATCTGGCGATGAAGGGCGCGCGGCCCGCGTATCTGACGCTCGGGCTCATCCTCGAAGAGGGGCTCCCGGTCGCCGACCTCGAGCGTGTCCTTGCCTCTGTGGCGGCCACGGCAGGGTCCGCTGGCGTGGCCGTCGCGGCCGGCGACACGAAGGTGGTCGAGCGCGGCTGCCTGGGAGGACTGATCCTGAACACCGCCGGCCTGGGGTTCATCCCCGAAGGCCGCCGCTTAGGCTGCGTCCGGGTCCGAGAGGGCGATGCCGTCATCGTGTCGGGTACGATCGGCGACCACGAGACGGCCATCCTGCTCGCGCGTGAGGACCTCAAGGTTCGGGAGACGATCGAGAGCGACTGTGCTCCGCTCGGAGATCTCGTCGAGACGGTGCTGGATGCGTGTCCGGACGTACGGGTCATGCGCGATCCGACGAGAGGTGGTCTCGGGACGACGCTGTGCGAGATCGCGGCGTGCGCCGGCGTCGGGGTCGTCGTGGATGAGGGCAGCATCCCCATCGACGGGAGGATCTCGGCGGTCTGCGACATTCTCGGCTTCGACCCGATCTACATGGCGAACGAGGGCAAGTTTGTAGCCGTCGTGCCCGGCGCGGCTGCCGGGCTCGTCGTGGAGGCCATGCGGTCGCACGAACTCGGGCGCCACGCGGCCGTCATAGGCTCCGTCGGCGGCAAGCGCGGCGTCTACCTCAGGACCGAGGTCGGCGGGGTGCGTCCCATCGTGATGCTGGAGGGTGTTCAACTCCCGAGGATATGCTGAGCGTCGGCGCCGAGCGCCGCGTCACTCTGGAACGTCACGGAGGCGGGTCCCGGTCCGCGGGCCGTGCTTCCGACAGGGGAGAGAACGGGTGCACGAGCTTTCGATCTGCCAGAGCATGCTCGAGATCGTCGATCGCACGATGGCCGAACACCCCGGCGCGAGGCTCGAACGCGTCTACCTCGATGTCGGGCGCGGTTCCACCGTGGAGCCCTCGCTCCTTCGTGAGGCGTTCGTCGTCGCGACCGCCGGCGGCAGGCACGAGGGCTCCGAGCTCGTGGTCAACGAGATACCACTCATCGGGCGCTGCCGCGCGTGCGGCAGGGAGTTCGAGTATCGGGAGATCGCGCTCGGATGCCCGGATTGCGAATCCACTTCGATAGAGATTGTGTCGGGTATGGAGCTTAACATCCGGGAACTGGAGATCGACGAGTGAGGGCTTCGTTCCGGGAGACGCGGATCGTCCGGTGTCGGAGCACGCACCGTCGGCGCCTGTCCGCCGATGAGCGGCGCGTGCGTTCCGGAGGAGGTGAACTCCGATGAAGAGGTCTGTAGGATCGAAGAGGAAGAGGGTCATCCCCAAGACCGGACTGCCGCCAGGCTCCATCGTGTATACGGGCGAGCACAACGTCGAGAAGGTGACCATCGAGATCTTCGACTACGACGAGGCGGGTCTTAGAGAGGTTCGCCCAAAGAACGTCGAGGAGTGCTTCCCGTTCAAGGAGACGCCGACCGTCACGTGGATGAACGTGACCGGTCTGCATGACGTCGAGGTCATCGAGAAGCTCGGCGTGTACTTCGGGCTGCACCCGCTGCTCATGGAGGACATCGTCAGCACTAACCAGCGGCCGAAGTACGACGACTTCGGCGCGCACCTCTTCATCGTCCTCAGGATGCTGCACTTCAATGAGGAGTCCGGCGAGGTCAGCACGGAGCAGGTGAGCCTGGTTGTGGGTGAGAACTTCGTGATCTCGTTCCAGGAGATCGAGGCCGACCCATTCGAGCACATCCGCGACCGCCTGCGAACCGGCAAGGGGCGCATCAGGTCGATGGGAGCAGACTACCTTGCGTACGCGCTCATAGACGCCGTCGTCGACTACTACTTCGTCGTGCTCGAGAAGCTGGGCGACGGCATTGAGACCCTCGGTGAGGAGACCGTGGCCGACCCGACGCCGACTACTCTCAACACGATCCAGTCACTCAAGAGGGAACTCGGATTCGTCAGGCGGTCGATCTGGCCGCTGCGCGAGGTAGTGGGCGCCCTCCAGCGCGGGGAGTCGTCGCTGATACACGAATCGACCGGCGTCTACCTGCGCGACGTCTACGACCACACGATACAGGTGGTCGAGACCGTCGAGTCGTACCGGGACATGGTGTCGGGCATGTTCGACACGTATCTGTCGAGCGTCAGCAACAGAATGAACGAGGTCATGAAGGTCCTGACGATAATCGCCACGATCTTCATACCTGTGACGTTCATAGCGGGCGTGTACGGGATGAACTTCCACTTCATGCCGGAGCTGAGCTGGCCGTGGGCCTACCCGGTAGTTCTCCTCATCATGCTCGCGGTAGGTCTCGGAATGGTCGGGTACTTCAGACGCAAGCGCTGGCTGTGAGCCCGGCGTGCGCCCCTCGGGACGCGGCCATCCAGCGCTTGATGGCTGCTGCGCCGGGGCGCGTGCCACATTATGTCCACGGAGGAAGAATGTCGAAGGTCGACGTACAGAAGAAGATACTGAGCGAGAACGACCGCGTGGCCGCGGAGAACCGCGAGCGCTTCTCCAAGGCAGGGGTGCTCGTCCTGAACCTGATAAGCTCGCCCGGCTCCGGGAAGACGACGCTCCTCGAGAGCACACTGGACAGGCTCGCGGGCGAGTTCCGCGTCCTCGTGATCGAGGGCGACGTCAGCACCGACCGGGACATTGAGCGCGTGAAGGCGCACGGGGCGGGAGGCGTTCAGATCAACACGGGGGGCGGGTGCCACCTGAGCGCGGCTATGGTGGGAGAGGTGCTGCCCGACCTCGACCTTGGGTCAGCGGACGTCCTGTTCATAGAGAACGTCGGCAATCTCATCTGTCCTTCCACGTACGATCTGGGCGAGGACGCCAAGGTGGTGCTGCTGTCGACGACCGAGGGCGACGACAAGCCGATGAAGTACCCGGCGATCTTCCACGAGTCGTCCGTTGCGGTGATCAACAAGATGGATCTCCTGCCGTACCTCCCGTACGACATCGAGCGGGCGGAGACGGAGATCCGCGTTCTGAACGCCGATTGCGACGTCATCCGCGTGTCCGCTCTCAAGGGCGACGGCATGGAAGAGTGGATCGATTGGATCTCCCGCAGGCTCGAGGAGAAGCGGGCGGCGTGACCTGTTCACGCGGCACCCGTTGACCGGCGAGGCAGTATCGGCGGCGTGACCCGGGAGGAGTCGATGGTCGGTGAGGCAGTGCTGGCGGTGGCCTTCGCCGTCGCGGGCGCGGTGGCGCTTGCGATCCCGTTGGTCAGAGAGAGGCTCTCGTCCATGAAGACGGGGGTCGCCCTCCTGGCGCTCGTCCTCGCCCTGTCTGTGGTAGGGGTCGTGATCGGCCAGAACCTTCCGCCCTCGGCGTACGTGGAGCGCTTCGGCAAGGTCGGAGCGGCCGTGATCACGGGCTCGGGGCTCGCCTCGGTCTTCCGCTCCTGGTACTTCCTGTTCGCCGTCTGGGCGCTCACCCTCTCCGTAATCAGCTGCTCCTTCAGGAGGATCCTCCGACTTGCGCGGGGGCGCGGTCCGAAGCTCGCGGCCCTCGGTTCGCTCGTCACGCATCTGTCGCTCGTCGTCGTGCTCGTGGGGGGCGTGCTCACGGCGACGGTGGGGTTCCGCAGGGCCGATTCTCACTACCTCCGGGCCGGCGATACGACGGAGGTACCCGAGGGAGGTTTCGCCCTCAGGGTCGACGAGGCGAGGACGGAGTTCGCCGACTCCGGGATGATATCGGAGTACGTGTCGGTCGTGACCGTCATCGAGGACGGACGCGAGTCAGCCCCGCGGCGCATCGAGGTCAACCACCCTCTGACGGTGAACGGCGTCGGGGTCTACCAGTACGAGATGCTTCCCTCGCCCGATTCGGTCGAGGCCGTGCTGCTCGGCGTCATCCTGGTGAGCCCGGACGAGGGCGGCGAGCCCTTCGAACTCGAGGTGCCGTACCGCGAGCAGACGGCCATTCCCGGGACCGATCTCACGGTGAAAGCGCTGGAATTCTACTCGGACTTCACATACGATATCGAAACCGGGACCGCGGGGCTTGCCTCGATCTGGCATGACAACCCTGCGGTTCTCGTGCAGGTATCCGCGTCGGGCGAGGCCCTGTTCGAGCGCTGGCTCTTCGCAGGTATGAAGGGCCACGGTGACGACACGGGCCTCCCGTGCCGCCTGTTCTTCCTCGATTACGGACCCGACTTCCAGAACGGGTTGACCCGGTTCGAATACTCGCGACAGCCGGGTACCCCGGTTCTCTTCGCGGGCCTCGCGGCGCTATCGATAGGGCTTTGCGCGGTGTTCTGGACCAGGATCGGGAGGAGAGAGCACACGTGAACGGTCCTGATTCCCCATTCTTCTGGGGCGCATTCGCCTGCTACCTGGCGGGAACGGTCCTGGCGTCCGCTTACGCCGGGCTGCGACGGCCTCTTCTGCGAAGGTCCGTGTTCGCGCTGACCGCCGCAGGGTTCGTCCTGAATACCGTCGCCCTCGTGGTCCGGTCGAGCGCCTCCGGGCATCTGCCGGTGACGAACCTGTATGAATACCTCACGTTCTTCGCTTGGGCGATCGTCGCCGGATTCCTGCTCCTGTGGCGGCGCGAGGGGCTCTCGCTCCTGACCGTGTTCGCCGCGCCCGTCGCGTTCGCGATGATGGTCGTCGCTTCGCTCTTCCCGGCGCGCGTCGAGCAGCAGCTGATGCCGGCGCTGCAGAGCTACTGGCTCACGATACACGTGACTCTGGCCGTGCTCGGAGAGGCCGCCTTCGCCGTTGCCTTTGTGGCCGCCGTGCTCTATCTCATAGCCGGC
>CAZLTC010000004.1:32580-49767 GCA_964562405.1 uncultured bacterium
ACTCGGGGACCCGGCAACGTACGACGAGATAACCTACAAGGCCATCGGAGTGGGTTTCCCGCTCTTCACGATAGGGGCGCTCTTCGCCGGCGCCGTGTGGGCGCAGAGGGCGTGGGGGACGCCGTGGTCATGGGACCCGAAGGAGACCAGCTCTCTGGTGGTCTGGCTGGTGTATGCTATCTACCTGCACGCCAGGCTGGTCCGTGGCTGGCGCGGCAGGGGCGCTTCCGTGCTCTCGATCGTAGGGTTCGCTCTTACATTCGTCACGATCCTCGGAAGCAGGATCCTGGGCGGCCTGCATTCATACGGCTAGCGGAGACCGATTGCGTCCTGAACTCGAGCGCAAGATCCTGGCGTGGGTGCCTGCCGCCGCATACATAGGCCTCATATTCGCGGTCTCGTCGATACCCGGCTCGCTCACTGGCAGGATACCGTTCCGGCTTTTCGACAAGTTCGCGCACACGGGCGAGTTCGCGGGGCTGGCGCTCTTCCTGATGGTCGCGTTCAGGGGATCGCTGCCTAGAGCGAGCATGCGCCATGTGGCGCTTCTGGTCGTGGCCGTAGGGCTCGCGATCGGCGTGCTCGACGAGCTGTACCAGCACCTGATCCCGGGGCGCGCGGTCGAATTCCTCGATTGGGTCGCCGACACGATCGGCGTCGTCGCGGGAACCACGGTAGCGCTCATCCACTACAGGAGGCGTCGCGGAATGTGGTCGGCAGACCGGCCGCTGCGATCCCGCGGCCGCAACAGACGGGTCAACAAAAGATGAGGTACAGGGCACCGAGAGGAACGAGAGACATACTCCCGGACGAGACCTGGAAGTGGCAGAGGGTCGAGCGCGTCTTCGCCGAGACCGCTGGCCGCTTCGGCTACAGGGAGATCCGACTGCCCGTGTTCGAGCAGACGGAGCTGTTCGCCCGCGGCATCGGTGACGCCACCGATATCGTCCGGAAGGAGATGTACACGTTCGAGGACCGCAAGGGTCGCAGCCTGACGTTGAGGCCCGAGGGCACCGCCGGGGCCGTCCGAGCCTACATAGAACACAACCTGGGCGAGGGTGCCCGGGTCACCAAGCTCCGGTACTTCTGCCCGATGTTTCGATACGAACGCCCGCAGGCCGGCCGGTATCGTCAGTTCTGGCAGTGGGGGCTCGAGGCCATAGGCTCGATGAGCCCGGGCGTCGACGCGGAGATCATCCACTTCTGCGTGAGTCTTTTCGACTCGCTCGGCATCTCGGGAGCGGTGGCGAGGGTAAACAGCGCGGGATGTTCTGTTTGCACGCCCGCCTATAACGACGTGTTGAGGGAACACCTCGGGGCCAGGTTGGACGAGTTCTGCGAGGACTGCCGCGTTCGCTACGAGCGCAACCCGAGGCGGATGTTCGACTGCAAGAACGAGTCGTGCCTGGCGATCCTCGCTGGAGCGCCGTCGATCCTGGATTCGCTTTGCGACGACTGCCGGGCTCACTTCGACGGCGTGCTCGAGCTTCTGGGGAAGATGTCGGTGAGGTTCGAGGTTGACACCGGGATCGCACGGGGGCTCGATTACTACACGCGCACCGTGTTCGAGATACACCACGAGGGGCTCGGCGCGCAGAGCGCTCTTTGCGGCGGCGGCCGCTACGACAACCTCGTCGGGGAGTTGGGTGGAAGCGCGACTCCCGCGTGCGGCGTGTCCGGAGGCGTGGAGCGGCTCATGCTCGCCTACGAAAGTGAGGCCGGCGGGGCCGAGACCGAGCCGGGGCCCGACGTCTACGTCGTGTCTGTCGGAGACAAGGCGGCGGTCGAAGCGGCCGCCATGGCGGCGCGCTTGAGGGCGCGTCACTCCGTCGAGCTCGACCATCAGGGCAGGAGCTTGAAGGCTCAGATGAGGGAGGCGGGCAGACTCGGGGCGCGCCTCGCTGTGATCCTGGGCGAGAACGAACTCGATCGTGGCGTCGCCGCGCTCAAGGACATGGCGACCGGAGAGCAGTCCGAGACGCCGCTCGAAGGGATATTCGACGCACTGGAGGAGCGACTGGCATCATGAATCTCGAAGCGATGGGGCCACTGAGGAGGACGCACGACTGCGGAGAGCTTCGCGGCGGCGACGCCGGGGCGGAGGTCGTGCTGATGGGTTGGGTGCACCGGAGGCGGAACCTGGGGGGGCTCTTCTTCATAGACCTCCGCGACCGACACGGGTTGAGCCAGATCGTGTTTCGGCCTGAGGACGGTGAATTGCTCGAGCGGGCGGGGGAGCTTGGCGCGGAGTACGTGATCGCGGTGCGCGGCCGCGTGGCCGCCAGGCCCGAGGGCACCGTGAACCCTGACCTTGCCACCGGCGAAATAGAGATCCACGCGGAAGAGCTCCGCGTGCTCAACACGTCCGAGACGCCTCCGTTCGTGCTCGAGGACCCGGTGAAGGCCGGCGACGAGCTGAGGCTCGAGTACCGCTACCTCGACCTCAGACGCCCGCACATGCAGCGCCTGATGGAGGCGCGTCACAAAGCCGCCCAGACGACGAGGAACTATCTGACGTCGCGCGGCTTCATGGAGGTCGAAACACCGCTCCTGGCCAAGAAGACGCCCGAGGGAGCCCGGGACTTCATCGTCCCGTCCCGCGTGCATCCGGGTAAGGTGTTTGCGCTCCCGCAGTCGCCACAGCTGTACAAGCAGATACTGATGGTCGCCGGGTGCGACCGCTACTTCCAGATCGCACGGTGCCTCCGCGACGAGGACCTGCGTGCCGACCGCCAGCTCGAGCACACTCAGATCGACTTCGAGATGAGCTTCGTGACTGAGGATGACGTCTTCGAGGTGGCCGAGGGGCTCATCAAGGTGCTCTGGCGCGACGTGCGCGGCGAGGAGATCGAGACCCCGTTTCGGCGGCTGACGTACCGCGAGGCCGTAGACCGCTACGGAAGCGACAAGCCGGATCTCCGCTTCGGGATGGAGATCGTCGACCTCTCGGACCTTCTGTCGGCAACGGAGTTCAAGGTCTTCCGCTCCACGATCGACGGAGGCGGCGTCGTGCGATGCCTGAACGTCAAGGGCTGCGCGGGCTGGTCTCGAGGGGACATCGACAAGAAGGAGAAGCTGGCGAAGGAGTGGGGCGCCAAGGGGCTGGCGTGGGCCAAGGTGTTCGACGGCACTCTCGACGGCGGCATAAGCAAGTTCTTCTCGGAGGCCGAGACGAGCGCGATCATCGACAGGGCGTGCGCGTCCGACGGCGACCTCCTGCTCTTCGTCGCCGACAAGCGGAAGCTCGCGGGCGAGGTGCTTGGGAGGCTGCGACTCGATCTGCGCGACCATCTCGGTCTCGTCGAGCCCGGAAAGTTCGCGTTCGCGTGGGTCGTAGACTTCCCACTCTTTGCATGGAACGAGGACGCGGGCGCCTGGGAAGCGGAGCATCACATGTTCACGATGCCGAAGGAGGAGCACCTGGACTACCTCGAGACCGACCCGGGCAAGGTCTTGGGCCGGCTGTACGACATGGTGATCAACGGCACCGAGGTGGCCTCCGGATCGATCCGAATACACAGGAGAGACATACAGGAGCGTGTGATGCAGGTCGTCGGCATCTCTCGTGACGACGCCGAGCGGCGGTTCGGCTTCCTGCTGAAGGCGTTCGACTACGGGGCGCCGCCGCACGGCGGGCTCGCGCCGGGGCTCGACAGGCTCGTGATGCTCCTTACTGAAGAGGACTCGATCCGGGACACCATCGCGTTCCCGAAGACCTACCGGGCCACGTCGCTCATGGAGGGGTCGCCCTCGGAGGTAGAGCCGGAGGTCCTTGACGAGCTCGGGATCGCGTTCACGCGGACGGAAGACCCCGGCGATCCCGATACATGATTCTAGGTCAATAATACCGCCGTGTGGCTATCTGTAGTAGAGAAGCCAAGCTAGGGCGGTCGCGGGCCCTGAACGGCCTTGACACCGGGCACGGCGCTCTGCTAGCTTTGCAGGAACGGAGATGGATTCCACTGACGGGGTCGCCCCGGATGCGTCAAGGGCGACGCCGGCTAGGTTTGCCGGAAGGGGGTGCCGGGCGATGGCGCGTAAGACGATGCAGTTCTTCGCTTTCGCCGTGCTTCTTCTGTGTCTTGGGCTCGCTCTCGTGGGATGCGGCCCCAAGCCCCCGTGCGAGGGGGCGACTGTCACCCAGGTGCAGTCGGCGCAGGACGAGTGTGCGGCAGCGACGGATCAACTGAATTCTGCGAGGGACGATAGGGCGAAGCTCGAGGCCGACGTCGCTTCGACGAAGTCCGAGATCTCGCAGCTCGAGGGTAAGCCGGCCGATCTGGCCGACCAGCTCGAGGAACTGAAGAAGGGTAGCGGGCGCTAGCCGACCGCGAGTGAGCAGGAAAGGAGAGGGACCGACATGCTGTATAGAGCAATCGTCGTGCTGGTCCTCCTCGTTGCCCTCGCGTTCGCGTTCGGATGCGCTCCGGGGGTTGAGAGGACAGCAAGCCCGACGTCGGGTGATTTCTACACCGAGGAAGAGTTCCAGAAGCTCTCGAAGGACCAGAGAGAGGCGTACTGCACGCAGCTGCTGAAGGCCTACAGTGACGGCGAGGACTGCGTGGCGGAGGCTCGCGACGGGCTCCAGAAGGAGCAGACCGCGATGGCCGACCTCCAGTCTGAGCTGGACGGCCTGAAGCCTAAGCTCATGAACCTCAAGAGCGAGGTCGCGTCGCTCGAGAGCGAGATCGCCTACTTCGAAGGTCTGCCGCGGGTCTACACCGTGGTGAAGGGCGACTTCCTGTACAAGATCTCAGAGATGGACGAGATCTACGCCGACCCGCTCAAGTGGAAGCGGATCTGGCGCGCGAACAGAGGCGCCATCGAGGGGTTCACCGACCCGAACCTGATCTATCCGGGGTGGGAACTCACCATCCCCAGGGATTGGCCGCACACGTACACGGTCAAGGAGGGCGAGAGCCTCTGGCAGATCGCCCGCTACTGGGAGATCTACGGCCACGGGAACATGTATCAGCGTATTCTCGAGGCCAACAGGGACCTGATCAAGGATCCCAACATGATTCAGCCGGGCTGGGTGCTTACCATCCCACGCTAGGAGGCTCTGCTATACCGATCAACCGCGGGCCGAGCACGAGTGCGCCGCGGTGGATATCGGAAGGAGCGGCCCCTCACGGGGTGTCCGGCCCAAGCATTCGTACATGAGGAAGATCGGGCTCTTGGCTCCGCGAAGTGATGGCCAAGAGCCCGATTCTTGCTAGAGGCTCTGGTCGATGAAACGCAAGATATCGGTCGAGGACATAGACTCGGTGCACCTCTACGGGAGGCGCGACTCAAACCTTCGCGTCCTGCAGGACTCCTTTGGTGCCCGCATAACCGCGCGAGGCGGCGAGATCACGATCGTCGGCGACGACGCGGAGGTCGAGCAGATAGCCGCCGTGCTCGACCAGATGGCCGGTCTCGTCCGGCGGGGGCGCACCGTCCGTAGAGAGGACGTGATCTACGCCGTCAGGATGGTGCAGGAGGGGCGCATCGACGAGCTGGTGCGCCTGTACGACGGCGGTGCCAGGCTGACCGGTCTCAAGAGGCCCGTGGAGCCCAAGACGGTCGGCCAGAAGAAGTACGTGGACGCGATGGAGCACAACGACATCGTCGTCTCGATCGGCCCCGCGGGCACCGGCAAGACGTATCTCGCCGTCGCGATGGCCGTCGCTGCGCTTCGCCTGAAGTCGGTCGAGCGCATCGTTCTCGTGCGGCCGGCCGTCGAGGCCGGCGAGAGTCTCGGATACCTGCCCGGAGACTACCAGGAGAAGATCGCGCCCTACCTGAGACCCCTGTACGATGCGCTCCGCGACATGATGGACCCGGAGCGCGTGAAGAAGCTGACCGAGATCGGAACGATCGAGGTGATACCGCTCGCCTATATGCGCGGACGGACGCTCAATGACGCGTTCGTGATCCTAGACGAGGCCCAGAACAGCACCATGCCACAGATGAAGATGTTCCTGACACGTCTGGGCTTCAACTCGAGGACCGTGATAACGGGCGACATCACCCAGATCGATCTTGCGAACCGCGAGATGTCCGGGCTCGTCCGCGTGCAGGACGTGCTCGCCGACATTGACGGGATCGAGTTCGTCTACCTGAACGAGAGCGACGTCGTCAGACACCGGCTAGTGCGCGAGATCGTGAAGGCCTTCGAGCGCTACGCCTCCGCGAAAGAGGCGGTTGCCCGGGAGGGTGAGTGATGGCCGCGTTTCTGAGACGCAAGCCCGACAGACCCGCCAGGAGCGAGCGGGTCCGGCTGGACGACGACCGGGCCGAGAGCCCGGCGAGCCAGGTCGTGCGCCGGTCGATCCTGTTCGGACTGCTCATAATCGCCGGGTTCCTACTGACGCTCGAGCTGCTCTTCCCGGGGCCGGCCCCCGGCACTGGCATCGAGCTGCAGGAAGGACAGGTGGCGCGCGAGGAGATAGTGGCGCCGTTCGACTTCGACGTCCTGAAGACCCCCGCGGAGCTTACGGAGGAGCGCGAGTGGGAGGCCGGGCTCGTCTTCCCGGTCTTCGAATACGAGCCGGCCCGGCAGACGGAGGAGCGCAAGAAGTTCGGGGAATTCCTGACGCGAGTATACGGCATCCGGAAGGGACCCGAATCCGAGCGCCAGAAGCTCGAGATGATGGGACAGCTGAGCATCGGGCTCTCCGATACCACGAGACTCGTCCTTCTCAACAACGAGCAGTCGGCGCGCGTCGAGGAACTCGCGCGGCAGATACTGCTTGCCCTCTCGGAGCGAGGCGTCTTCGCCCGCAAGAGCGTGCCCGACCTCGCCGGCGAGGACAACGTGATGTTCCTCAAGGACGGCGAGGAGACGATGGTGACGGTCGGCGACTTCCTGGCGCTGCGCGACGTCCCCGAGGCCGTTCGCTCGGAGGCGGACCGCATTCTCAAGGACGAGCGCCTCGCGAAGGCCGTCGTCGAGATCGTGGTCCCGTTCGTCGCGCAGAACGTCTTGTATCGCGCCGACGAGACGGAGCGCAGACGAGAGGCCGCGCGGAACTCCGTTCAGCAGCGGACGGATCGGGACGTTAAGGAGAACGAGGTCATCGTCCAGAAGGGCGAGCGGATCACGGCCGAGCACCTGCGCATGATCTACTCGATGGACCGCAGGCAGAACGAGCTTCTGAGGTTGGAGGTCGGTCCCAAGCGCCTGCTTGCTCCGCTCGGGCGCCTCCTGCAGGCCCTGGCGCTCCTGGGGGCGCTCATACTCTACGTGTCCGACCGCCGCCCGAAGTTGCTGTACGACACCAGATTCCAGCTGATCTTCATGGCGCTAGTGGCGGTCGTGATGGTCGTGGCCTCAGCAAGGGTGGGCCTCGGCGAGGTGTCGCAGTACCTGGTTCCGATAGCGCTCCTGGCCATGCTGTCCTCGATGCTCATCGATCTTGAGTTCGCAGTGGTCGCCACGACGTTCACGGTCCTTCTGACCGCGACGTACGCTGACCTGGGACTCCCGTTCGTCTTCGTCTCGGTCCTTGGGGGAGTGGTGGCCGCGCACTCGGTCCGGCGCGTCCGGCACCGGGAGGACTTCTACTGGTCCGGGATCCGCGTGGTCGCGACCTACGCGGCGACGATCGCGATCGTCGACATGGCGCGGGCCGACGTCGGCATGGAGACCGTGATGCGCGCCGGATGGGGAGGCCTGAACGCGATCGTGTCGATGGGCATCGTCGTGGTCTCTCTTCCTCTGTTCGAACGCGGGTTCCGCGTGACGACCGACATCACGCTGCTCGAGCTGGGTGATATGAACAAGCCGCTGCTGCGCAAGATGGCGATGACCGCGCCGGGCACCTATCACCACAGCATAATACTGGGCAATCTGGCCGAGGCCGCCGCGGAGGCGATCGAGGCCGACGGCCTGCTCGCGCGGGTCGGATCGTACTACCACGACATAGGGAAGCTCGTGACGCCGGGCTACTTCGTGGAGAACCAGCAGGGCCTTGACGCGGCCGACAGCAAGCACACCGGCGTGCGTCCGAAGGTGTCGAGCCTGGTCATCCGGTCTCACATCAGGGACGGCGTCGAGCTGGCGAAGAAGGAGGGTCTCCCGGCGCCCATCATCGACATCATCCGAGAGCACCACGGCACGACCGTGATGGAGTTCTTCTACAACAAGGCCGTCGAGGAAGCCGAGAACCCCTCAGACGTGAGTGCCGACGACTACAGCTACTCCGGGCCGCGCCCGCGAAGCAAGGAGTCGGCTATCATCGCGCTTGCCGACACGATCGAGGCGCGGATACGGTCGATAGATGAACCTCTGAATCAGAAGAGGATAGAGGCCGAGGTCGACGAGCTCATCGAGAAGCGCTGGAGAGAGCACCAGCTCGACGATGCCGAGCTTACCCTGTCGGACCTTCGCCGCATTCGCGACGCGTTCTCGCGCGTCCTGGTGGGCATGTATCACCAGCGGGTCAAGTACCCGGATCAGGAGGCGGACCCCGCCGGAGCCGAGGATGAGGCGCCGGGGCCAGGCAAGGAGGCGTCCGGAGGCGGGACGCCGGACCCCGGAGGCAAGCGGACCGGGGGAGGCAATGACCGCTAGCATCACCGTCCGTGGCGGGGCCACGGTGAAGAAGACCCAGGTGCGCAGGCTGGTGCGCGCCGTTCTGGGCGACCACGGTCACTCCGGGAGCTGTGTTTCGGTCCTGTTCGTGACGGATGCCGACATCAGACGGCTCAATCTCGAGTACAAGGGTAGGGACCGACCGACCGACGTTCTGGCGTTCGGGAACGATCGCTCCACCGTCGTGGCCGATGAGGCCGAGACCGTGCTGGGTGACGTGGTCGTCTCGACGGACCGCGCCGCTGTACAGGCGCGGCGGTTCAGACGCGCGTTCGACAGAGAGATACTCAAGCTCACGGCGCACGGACTCCTCCATCTCCTGGGATACGATCACGAGGGACGGGAGGAGAGGGCGGTGATGAGGCGGCTGGAGAACCGGTACGTGCGCGAAGTCTCTGGTGATGCAGGAGCCCTCCGCTGATGTCACTTATGGTGGTCGTTGTCAGTTTCGTAGTTCTGCTCTATCTCTCGAGCGTGTACTCGGGATCCGAGACCGCGTTCTTCTCGCTGTCCCGCCTCGACCTCGACTCGCTTGATGAGAAGGACCGCGTCCGGCGCCTCACGGGCAACCCCGAACGGCTGCTCGTAGGAATACTCATAGGAAACACGCTCGTCAACGTGGCCCTCGGTTCGCTGGGTGCGCTGGTGGCGCTGCGCATCAGCGAGGCGAACGGCTACTCCCCGGCAGTCACGATAGCGCTCGAGGTCGGCGTCCTGGCGTTCGTCATCCTGCTCCTGGGAGAGGTCGCTCCCAAGATGTACGCGATGCAGCGCAACAAGCAGGTGGCGGGCCGCAACGCCGCTCTGATCTCCGGCACGCTCAGGCTCTTCTCGCCTCTCGTCAGCGCGATGGACGGCATCGTGTCGTCCATGCGCGGGCGCCTCGCTGACGACCAGCGCCCGTTCGTCACGGCGGACGAGCTTCGGACGATCGTCGCCGTGTCCGGTAAGAGGGGCACGATCGAGGACGACGAGCGCGACATGATCGACAGCGTCATCGAGTTCGGAGACACGATCGTCCGGGAGATCATGGCCCCCAGGGTGGACATGGGCTGCATAGAGGACACGACCGGCCTCGGCGATGTCGTGCTGCGGGCCAAGGAGCTGGGACACTCGAGGATCCCCGTCTTCCACGACGACATCGACCACATCGTCGGCGTCCTCTACGTTAAGGACCTTCTGAAGTGCGACCTGGACAGGCCTTCCGACGTCCGGCTCACGCAGCTCGTGCGCCCGGCCTACTACACGCCCGAGAGCAAGAAGGCCGGAGAGCTGCTCCGCGAGCTGCAGCACCGGCGCATCCACATCGCCATCGTCGTTGACGAGTACGGCGGCACGGCCGGGCTGGTGACACTCGAGGATCTGATCGAGGAGATAGTGGGAGACATCCGGGACGAGTATGACGACGAGGACGAAAGCCTGATCAAGGTCGTGAACCGAGGCACCGTCATCGCAGACGGCGTCGTGAGGCTCGACGAGCTTGCCGAAGAGGTAGGCGTCGCGCTCGAGAGCGAGGACGTTGAGACGCTGGGAGGATATCTGATGGAAGCCTTCGGTCGTATCCCGTCCGAGGGCGAGAAGATAGAGAGGGCCGGCCTGGAGTTCACCGTCGAGTCGGTCGAGGAGCAGCGCATCACGCTCGTCAGGGTCGTCAGGCTTGACGGCGGCGAGAGTGGTGACGGCAACACGGAGTAATCGCGGACCTTGCTGATCCTGTCACTCATAATCGTGGGACACGCGCTGGCCGCTTTCTTTTCGGGGTCCGAGACGGCGCTCGTCTCCGTAAACTGGATACGGCTCGAGCACTGGCTCGAGAAGGGTCGGACCGGAGCGCGCTCACTCGAGCGGTTCGTGGCCGACCCATCGAGGCTCTTCGGGACGACCCTCGTCGGGACGAACATCGCCGTCATCATGACCTCGTCCCTCGTCTCGTGGGCGTTCGCCAGGGCTCTCTCGGGCTGGTCCGCCGGGGGTGTAGGCCTCCTCTCGACCGGCGTGGTCACCGTCACCATGCTCGTCTTCGGGGAGACCATACCGAAGGTGTTGGGCAGGCGCCTGACGGACGTGCTCACGCTCAGAGTGATCCATCCGTTGCGCATCTTCTACTGGATCTTCTTCCCGGTGATATGGGTGATCACGGGGCTCGCGCGGCTGCTTCTGAGGCCGTTCGGGGTCACCGCCACGACGTGGCGGAGGCGGCTCACGAAGGACGAGCTGCGGCTGCTTCTCACGAGCGAAGGAGAGAGGTCGGGCGCGGTGGACGAGCAGGAGACCAAGCTGATCTCCGGCATCTTCGAGTTCGCGCTCACCACGGTCGAAGAGGTGATGGTTCCCAGGACCGACATCGTCGGTCTCTCGCACGGCGCCACGGTCGGGGCCGCATGCGAGCTGATACGGATTCACGGTTTCTCGCGTCTGCCCGTCTACTCCCCGGACAGGGAGATGATCGACGGCATGGTTCACTCGCGCGACCTCCTGGGCGTGCCGCGGGAGCAACCGGTGGCGTCGATAGTGCGGCCGCTTCCTCACGTGCCTGAGACCAAGACGTGCGACGAGTTGTTCCGGGAGCTGCAGGCGAGACGCCAACACATGTCGGTCATCGTGGACGAGCACGGAACGCTCGCCGGGATCGTCACTCTCGAGGATCTGCTCGAGGAGCTGGTGGGCGAGATAGAGGATGAATACGATGTGAGGGAGTCACTGATCAGACAGATCGACGACAGCCTCTACATGATAGACGGCAGGGCCGAGATCGACGCGGTCGAGGAAGCGCTCTCGGTCAACCTGCCGGAGGGAGACTACAACACGATAGCGGGGCTCGTCCTGGAGACTCTCGGGAGGATCCCGGAGCCGGGCGACGAAACGGTGGTCGGTCCGCTCGAGATTCGAGTTGTCTCGGCGAGCGCCACACGGGTCGGTAAGGTACGCGTGAGGAAGAGATGGACTGTCAAGAAAGGAAGTCAACACTAGTCGAGGAGCCGGCGGCCGAGCAGCACTCCGAGCCGTCGGGCTACAACTTCTGGCGGAGTCTCCGGAGGAACTTCTTCACGGGGCTCGTGGTGCTGTTGCCCGGCGTCATCAGCGGGTTCGTGCTGTGGCGGCTGTTCACCTGGCTCGACCTCATACTTGGCAGGTACGTCGAGCGGATCATGGGCTACCGCGTGCCCGGAGTAGGGCTGGTGGCGCTCCTGCTGATCATCATCGTGGTCGGCGCGCTGGCCAGCAACATCCTGGGTAAGAGGCTGATCCGGGCAGGCGAGGCACTGGTCGCGCGGATTCCGATACTGCGCTGGATCTACAGGACCACCAAGCAGCTCTTCGAGATGCTGCTGCAGGAGAAGAAGTCGACCTTCGGCAAGATCGTGCTCGTGACGTTCCCCGACAAGGGATCGTACAGCATGGCCTTTCAGACCTCGGATGGCGCCGGGATCATAGACGAGGCGCTCGGCAAGCGGATGGTGACGGTCTTCCTTCCGACCACGCCGAATCCTACTTCCGGTTACTTTCTGCTCGTGCCGGAGGAGGACGTGATACCTCTCGGCATCTCGGCAGACGAGGGACTGAAGTACATCATCTCCGCGGGCGCCATCGCGAACGGCGCCCCGGGTGGAGCGCCGGAGAACCGATGACCAAGACACGCGACAGGAAGCCGATCTCGATCAGCCCCGATTCGCCGCCGTCGGTGGTCGTGGCCGCGTTCGAGGGACGCCATCCGGCTGACATCGCGGCCGCCATCAGCGTGTTGAGCGGCGAGAAGCTCAGGCGGGTTCTGGGTGAGCTGCCGGCCGACCTCGCCGCCGACGTGGTCATAAACCTCGACGACCAGACTCTCGAGGACGTTCTCGAGCTGCTCGAGGCGCCCGAGATCGCCGGCATCGCGACGGAACTTCACTCAGACGATGCCGCCGACGTCATCGGCTCGCTCGACGACGACAAGAAGGCGGAGGTGCTCTCGAAGCTGGAGAGCGACGACCGCAGGGACGTCGAGGCACTCCTCAAGTACACCGACGAGTCGGCCGGAGGCATCATGGCCTCCGAGCTGGTCTTCATTCACGGTGACGCCACGGTCGACCAGGCCATCGAGATGCTTCGCGAATCCGCGGACGAGGTTGACGAGATTCACAACATCTACGTGACCGATTGGGCGCGTCATCTTCAGGGGGTCGTGCCTCTTCAGGCCATCGTTCTGGCGCGAGCAGGAACGAGAATCGCCGACATCATGTCTTCCGACGTGGTCGCCGTGTCGAGCGAGATGGACCAGGAGGACGTCGCGGAGGTCTTCCGGAAGTACGACCTGGTCGCGGTGCCGGTCGTGAGTCCCGAGGGGGTCCTCATCGGGCGCATCACCGTGGATGACATCATCGACGTCATCCACGAGGAGGCCGACGAGGACATGAGCCTCATGGCTGGAACCAGGGACGACGAACTCCACGAGGACTCGACCTTGAGGGTTTCGAGGATTCGCCTGCCATGGCTCATCGTCGGCGCGCTCGGCGGATTGGGGTCGGCGACGGTCATGCGCTATTTCCAGCTGTCTCTAGAGAAGGTGCTGGCGCTGGCGTTCTTCGTCCCGGTCATCACCGCCATGGGTGGGAACGTAGGGCTGCAGACCTCGACCATAATAGTCAGGAGCATGCGCAGTGATCGCGCGCTGCGCGGAGAGACCGGCGCGAGACTTCTACGCGAGTGGCGCATCGCCCTCACGAACGCGATCATCCTCGGCGTATCGGTGTATCTCATCGTCGGCCTGTGGTTGCGAGATTGGTGGCTGGCCTCAGTAGTTGGCGGCGCGCTGGCCACGGTGATACTCGTGGCCGCGACGCTCGGCACCGTGATGCCGTTCGCCCTCAGGAGGGCGGGCGTCGACCCGGCGGTCGCGCAGGGGCCGTTCGTGACCACACTCAACGACATCATCGGCATACTCGTGTATCTCGGACTCGCGAGCGCATTCATCGAGCGGCTGACGTAGGAGGCGGCGATGGCGCCCGTCAAGTCAAGGGCGATCGTTCTGCGCCGCCACCGGCTCGGTGAGACGAGTTGCGTGGTCGTGTGTTATACTGACGACTACGGCAAGGTGAGGCTCCTTGCCAAGGGTGTGCGCAAGGGAGGGGGGCGTTTCGGTGCCGCCCTGGACCCGTTCGTCGTGTCCGGGGTCGTTTTCTACCTGAAGCCGGGACGTGACCTGTCGCTGGTATCGCAAGCCGAGCCGGAGCGTGAGTTCCGGGAGCTGCGGCGCGACATCGAGAGGCAGGCATACGCCGCCGCCGCTCTCGAGCTGGTGGACCGTCTCGTGACCGAGCACGCACCGGACCCCGCGCTCTTCGACCTCGTCTGCGACACGTTGGGCGACCTCGACGGCGCGGCCGAGGAGGATCTGGCGGCCCACCTCTGGTCGTTCGAGCTGGAGCTGGCCGAGCGTCTGGGCTACGCGCCCGTGCTCGACCGCTGCGTCAAGTGCGGCCGTGAGATCGGCGCAGACGCCTCATTCTCGATCGAGGAGGGCGGGGTGTTCTGCGGGAGATGCGCGGGCGCCGGGTACGGAACCGGTCCGAGCGTCGTCGAGGCGCTGCGGGGACTCCGCGCAGGCGAGCCGCTGAGCAGCCTGCGGGGGCTTCCCGACCGCACGAAGGACGAGATGACCAACGCGCTGCTGGGACTTCTGGAGCGCCACTCGGGTCTGGAGCTCAGGATGAGATCGCTGTCCGTTCTCCAGTCCCTCGAACGGGCCAGGCGCACGCGGGCATCCGCCGCGCCCAATGACAAGGAAGAGAACTGAGAGAATGCTGTTTCAGGACATCATACTCAATCTGGAGAGGTACTGGGCCGAGTACGGGTGCGTCATCGTGCAGCCGTACAACTCGGAGGTCGGAGCGGGCACGTTCAATCCCGCGACGTTCCTCAGGTGCCTCGGTCCCGAGCCGTGGAAGGCAGCGTACGTGGAGCCTTCCAGGCGCCCGAAGGACGGACGCTACGGCAAGAACCCGATCCGCATGCAGCAGTTTCTGCAGTACCAGGTTCTGCTCAAGCCGGCGCCGTCGGACGTCCTCGACGTCTACTTCGAGAGCCTGCGGGCGATCGGCATCGCACTCAAGGAGCACGACGTTCGCCTGGTAATGGACGACTGGGAGTCTCCGACGCTCGGCGCTGCGGGTCTCGGATGGGAGGTGTGGATCGACGGGATGGAGATCACGCAGTTCACCTACTTCCAGCAGGCGGGCGGCATCGAACTCGACGTGGTGTCGTCCGAGATCACTTACGGTCTTGGACGCATCGCGACCTTCCTGCAGGGTGTCGGCAGCTTCTTCGAACTCGAGTGGGCGCCCGGCGTCCGCTTCGGAGAGCTTCAGAGGGAGTATGAGATCGAGTTCTCGAAGTTCAACTTCGAGGAGGCCGACATAGGGTTTCACCGCGAGCTGTTCGACCGCTACGAGTCTGAGGCAGCTCGGCTTCTCGGCAAGGGGATACTGGCGCCGGGATACGATCTCGTCCTCAAGTGCTCTCACGCCTTCAACGTCCTGGACGCCCGCGGAGCGATAAGCGTCTCCGAACGGACCGGCTACATCGCCAGGGTACGCAAGCTTGCGCGCAAGGCCGCGCTCCTCTACGTCAAGCAGCGCGAGGAGTTGGGCCATCCGCTGTTGCCCGGCGGCGGGCCGACCGGCTCCGAGGCGCCCGAGGAAGGAGGTCGCGATGCCTAGAGACCTCCTGTATGAGATCGGCGTCGAAGAGGTCCCGGCGCCGTACGTTCCCTCAGCGATAGAGGCGCTCGAGAACGGCGTGAGGAAACAGCTCGAGGCGGCCAGGCTTTCGTTCGACGCGGTGCGCGCGCTGGCAACTCCAAGGCGGCTGGCCGTGATCGTCCTGGGCCTGGCGGATGCGCAGGATGAGCTCGAGAAGGTGGTGGTCGGCCCGCCCACGAGGATCGCTTTCGGAGAGGACGGTGCTGCGACCAAGGCCGCGACGGGATTCGCGCGCTCGCAGGGCGTGGACGTCGAGAGCCTGGAGGTGATCGATGACTACGTGCGCGTGAAGGTGCTCGACCGCGGCCGCCCGGCCTCGGAGGTCCTGCCTGGGTGCCTGGCCGCGGCCACCGATTCGATCACGTTCCCGAAGACCATGCGCTGGGGAGTGGAGACGCGCTTCGCGAGGCCCATACGGTGGCTCGTCGCGATGCTCGGAGGAGACGTCCTGGACATGGAGTACGCCGGCGTCAAGGCCGGCTCGTCAACGTTGGGATTCAGGTTCTGGTCGCCGGGCCCCCACGCGCTTGAAGGGGCGTCCGACTACGAGACCGTCCTCGCGGACAATCTGGTGCTTGTGGACCACGGGGAACGAAGAGACATCATCGCCGAGTCGCTGGGCCGCGTGGCGTCGGATGAGTGCGGCGGCAGCCTGGTCGAGGACGAGGAGCTGCTGCAGGAGGTCACGTTCCTCGTCGAGTACCCGACCGTCTTCGCCGGCCGGTTCGACGAGCGCTTTCTCAAGCTTCCAAGGGACGTGATCGTTGCGGCCATGAAGGGCCACCAGCGCTACTTCGCCGTCGAGTGCGACGGCGGACTCCTGCCCAACTTCCTGTGCGTGGCCAACGCCCCGCCCGACCACATCGGCAAGATCCGGGCCGGCAACGAGAGGGTGCTCGAATCCCGTCTGGACGACGCTGCATTCTACTGGGAGGAGGACACGAGAACCGCTCTGGCGGACAAGGTGCCCAACCTCGGGAGCGTCGTGTGGCTGGAGGGGCTCGGGACACTGCTGGACAAGACGGGGCGGCTCGAACGGTTGTCGCTCTGGCTGGCCGAGCGTCTGGGTGGAGTCGACCGGGAGACCGTCGCCAGGGCGGCGTATCTTGCGAAGGCCGACCTCGTGACGGAGATGGTGAAGGACGGGAAGGAGTTCACCAAGCTTCAGGGGGCGATGGGTCGCGAGTACGCTGCTGCCTCGGGCGAGCCTGAGGCCGTGGGAAAGGCCATCTACGAGCACTATCTGCCGCGCTTCGCGGGCGACCGCTTGCCATCGACCCCGGCCGGGACCATCTTGAGTGTGGCGGACCGGGTCGACTCGATCGTCGGCTGCTTCTCCGCTGGACTGGTGCCCACGGGCTCGCAGGACCCGTACGCGCTCAGACGGCAGGTCATCGGCCTAGTCCGGATGATCGACGAGAAGGGTCTGGCGCTCCCGCTCGACGAGTTCGTTCTGGCCGCTGTCGGCGACTTCGGCCTCGGAGGCGATGAGGCGTCGCAGCTCGCCGGCTCGGTCATGGAGTTCATCAAGGGGCGCGCGCGCGCGTTTTTCATCGAGGCCGGATATGCATACGATCTCGTCGACGCCGTCCTCGAGGCATCGCTGCGCGACCTGGCGGGCGTTCGTCCCAGGCTGGAGGCGTTGACGCACTTCCGCGCGAACGCGGACTTCGGCGGGCTGGTCATAGGCATAAGGCGGGTCAGCAACATACTCAAGGACCAGACTCCCCGGGCGTACTCGCCCGGCTCTCTGGTTGAGCCGTCGGCGAAGGCTCTCGAGAAGGAGCGGGCAAGGGTCGCGGCGGAGGTGGACGCCGCCATCGGCGGGTCGGATTTCGACGGAGCGGTGTCGAGCCTGCTCTCGCTCAG
>CAZLTC010000004.1:49867-71374 GCA_964562405.1 uncultured bacterium
GCCGTTTTGGTCGGGGGCTCTTTCGCCTTGACGACGGGGTGTGGTGGCACGGCCGAACCGGCAGTGACGAAGGTGGTCATCCTCGGCGTCGATGGGATGGATTGGCGCATCATCGATCCTCTCATCGAACAGGGTAAGCTGCCTAACATCGCGGGACTCATCGAGCGCGGGACCCGCGCGGACTTCCGGTCGCTCGAGCCCGTGATGAAGTCGCCCATAATATGGACGACGATCGCGACGGGGAAGGGACCGCAGAAACACGGCATTGCGGACTTCCTCGATGGGACCGACCAAGCGCCGCTCTACAACTCGAACGGATGGCTGGCGCGCCCCATATGGGACATCCTCTCCGCTGACGGCTACACGGTCGGCGTCATCAACTGGATGGTCACGTGGCCCGCGCAGCCGGTCAACGGCTACATGGTCACCGAGCGAATACTCTATCGGCCGGAGGACGGGTTCGCTCCCGAGAAACGCGTCACGTATCCGGAAGGTCTTGCCGACGAACTCGCGCCGCACGCCAGACCGCTCGCCGACGTCGACGTCGCGGAACTGGCTCCGCTGCTAAACGGTACCGCCTGGAAGGACGACCCCGGCTCGTCCCTGGCGGCTGCGGTCCAGACGCTTCGGGACGTGTACGGCAACGACGAGACCGTGCGGAGCGTGGCGAAGTACCTGCTGGACTCCAGGGAACAGCCCGACTTTTTCGCCGTCTACTTCGGCGGCATCGACATGTCCTCGCACTTCTTCTGGGGACCGATGGACCCGTCCAGCGTCGACATTCAGATGGCCCCGGAGATGGTCGCGGCCTGCTCCGACATCATCCCGAGGTACTACGAGCGCATGGACGGCATACTGGGTGAGATCCTGGACCGGCTCGACGACGACTCCACCATCATCCTCTGCTCGGACCACGGTTTCGGCGGTCCACGGAGAACGCCGGGCGGCATCAAGCTCGGCATCTGGATGCACCGGCCGACCGGCGTCATCGTGGCAGCCGGGCCCGGTATCGCGGCCGGCGCGGACCTGCGCGACGCGAGCGTGTTCGACGTGACGCCGACCATCCTGGCCCTCCTGGGCAAGCCGGTCGCGCGAGACATGGACGGGTTCGTCATGACGGACGCGATCTCCGAGGAGCTGCTTCGCGAGCACCCCGTGCGCTACATAGACAGCTACGAAACCGGCGAGCGGCGAGCGGCCCGGGCCGACACCGGGATCGCGGGCGACCCGGCTATCGACGACGAGATAAGGGAGAGGCTCAAATCGCTGGGGTACATAGAGTGAGAACGAGACTTGCTGTGTGCATAGCACTGACGGCGGCGGCCCTCGTCGCCGTCTCGTGCACGACCGACGTGGCCACCAGACCGGTCGACCGTAAGGTGCTGTTGATAGGCATCGACGGTCTCGAATGGGACATCATGGGTCCGATGATCGAATCCGGCAGGCTTCCGAACCTGTCCAGGCTCGTGAGCGAGGGCGCGTGGGGAGAACTGAGGTCGCTCAAGAGCCTCGAGTCCCCGATGATCTGGACCAGCATCTCGACCGGCAAGGTGCCCGAGAAACACGGGATAACCGGTTTCACGACCAAGGCGGGAGCCAAACACGAGGGGGCCGTCCTGACGTCGAACTTCCGTGAGGCCAGGACGATCTGGGACATTCTGGGTGAGAAGGGACACACGGTCGGTGTCGTGATGTGGCTCGTCACCTGGCCGGCTGAGCCCGTGAACGGATACCTCGTGTCGGACTACATCAAGTACGATTGGAAGAACGCCGGCCGCGAGCAGGAGGACACGACGTATCCGCCCGAGCTGGCTGATGAACTGCTCCCGATGGTCGTCCGGCCCGACGACATTCCTAATTCGCGGATCGCCCGCTATGTGAACGGAAGCATGGCCGACGCGGCCCGCTTCGCCGTCCGCTTGCACACGCTCAAGAGCTGCATATCCCCCGACGAGACGGCCGAGGCCATATCGCTTCACCTCGCGCACACGAGGCCCACCGACTTCACTACGGTGTACATGAGCGGCGTCGACATGGTGTGCCACCAATTCTGGGTCGATGCCTACCCGGGCAGCGGACCTCCGGTGAGCGACCGGGAGTCCGAGCTCTTCGGCCAGGTCATCGAGCGGTACTACGACAAAGCCGACTCGACGGTGGGGAAGTTCCTCGAGCTTGCCGACGAGAACACGACGGTCATTGTTAACTCGGACCACGGCCACTCGGGGCCGAAGCTTGTCGGGGACAAGTACGCCATTGGCACGGCCATGCACGACCCGACAGGTTTCATCGTGTTGTGGGGAAAGGACATCGTGCACGGACGCGAGTTGGTGAGCCCCAGCGTGCTCGACATAACGCCCACGATACTCACGCTGTACGGTCTCCCGGTCGCCGATGACATGGACGGCAGGATCCTGGTCGAGGCCATCGAGCCCACGTTCCTGTCTGAGCACAAGGTCGCATCAATACCGACCTACGAAACGGACGGTCCGGACGAACTCACCGGCGAGGAGGACGACGTGGGTTCTCCGGTCGATGACGAGATCAAGGAGCGGCTCCGCTCCCTGGGATACATAGACTAGCGGCGGGTCCGGAAGGAGCCGACGAAAGGCAGCGTTGGAGGATCGGAATGAGGACCGACAGATTCATCGCAATCCTGGTCGTGATCGTCCTGGTCGCAGCAGCGGCGGTCTTCCTCTCGAAGCGGGCCTCTTCGACGGCGGCACCCGAACCCACACCTGAGGTGCCCGTGGCCGGAGCGGGCTCTCTCTCACTCCTCGTGGTAGGCGTAGAGGGTATGGACCTGTCGATCGCCGAGAGGCTCGTGGGCGAGGGCAGAATGCCGAACCTCGAGGCGCTCATGGACGAGGGTGCCGTCTCGGAGTTCTCAACGCTGGGCAAGAACGTAGATCGCAGAATAGCGTGGACGTCGCTCGTGACGGGAGTGAGTCCGGAGAATCAGGGCATCGGAGGAACCAAGGAATCGCCACGGGGGGACGTCGTCGAAGCGTCCCTCACGCCCAAGTCGAGGACGGTCGGCACGCTGTGGACCGCTTTGTCGGACTCGGGGACCCCAGTCGGCGTCCTCGGCTGGTGGGGCGACTGGCCGGTCGAGCAGCTGAACGGCGTCGTGCTCGCTCCGTATCAGACCTACCTGCTCGAACGAGAGCACAACGGACTGCCCGAGAAGCAGCTATATCCTCTCGAGTTTCTGGACACGGTGGACGGCCTCATGTCCGCCCCGGGCATCTACTCGAGGGTGGACCTGTCGCGGTTTGTCAACACGGAGAGCCCGCTCGGTCTCGAAGCGTTGATAGGGAAGGGCTATGAAGATCTCTCGATGGCGTATGCCGCAGACCGGTCGATGCTGAACGTCGCGAAGGCGGTCACCGCGGTAGACGATCTGGGTGCGGTGCTGGTTCTCCTGCCGGGCACCGAGACAGTGACGCAGCGGTTCTGGCACATGGCTCACCCCGAACAGGTCGACTGGGATTCGCTGACGGAGACCGTCAGTGACCTGGCGGGACGGCAGAGCGAGGCACTGGGCGGCGTGGTGGACAACTACTACGAAGCGGTCGACGAGATACTGGGAGAGCTGCTCGACCTCGCGTCCGAGGGAGCCACAGTCGCCGTCGTGAGTGACCATGGGTACGAGGGACTCCACTACGACAGCAACGGCAATCCCATGTTGGGCTACCACATGTATGACGAGACGGGGTTCTGGGTGATCGACGGCCCCAACGTCAAGAAGGGCCTCAGATGTGAGCGAGGCAGTATCCTCGACTTTGCCCCGACGCTCGCCGCCGCCGCGGGAGTTGATCTCGGTGACCGCGTCGAGGGCAGGATCTGCCGCGAGGCGCTGCAGTAGGAGCCGGCGCTTCCTCCGGGAGGCAGCGCCAGGGGACGGGGGACACTCATGAGACTCTTCATCAAGCTGTCGGTCCTGGTCGTGGTTCTGGCGTTCATTGCATTCTGGTTCGTCAGACGCGACGGCGACACCGAGGTCGCGCGGGTGCACGACGCCGGCGGCGAACCGAAGGTCGTCATCATAGGCGTGGACGGACTCGACTGGGAGCGCGTCGACAGGCTGGCGTCCGCGGGCAGGCTGCCCAACCTGGAGCGTTTGAGGCAAGACGGAGCGTCGGGCATCCTGCACTCGATAGCGCCCTACCTTTCCCCAACCATCTGGACGAGCATTGCGACCGGCAAGCTCGAAGAGAAGCATGGCATCTGCGGATTCACAGTCTGCGGCGCGAAGGGCAGTTCGGACGTGGAACTGATGGACAGCCAGATGATCAAGTGCAGGACGCTCTGGGAGATCCTGCACTCGGCAGGGAGAACGTCGGGGGTAGTCGGCTGGCTGGTGACGTATCCTCCGGTTCCGGTAACGACCTACACGGTCACACCGAGGGCCATCGCGGCCATGTCTCTCCCTCCGAGTGGCAAGTCGCCGGGTCCGGAGGCCGTCGATCTCAGAGCCGCCGTCTATCCCGAGGAGCTGTGGGACGAGATCTCCGGTCTGGGGATCAGACCCGCCGACATCCCCAAGGAAGATGTGCTGGCGCATCTTGGCACCCGGGACTACCTGGACAACGACACCGTGCAGAACCAAATGGACGCGATTGCGAGACGCCTGGCCGGTGACAGGACGACGATTGCGATCGCGCGCAAGCTCATGCCGGAGTATCCGACCGATCTCACGGCGATCTACATCCGCAGCAGCGACATCATCAGCCATCTCTTCTGGAGGTACTGGGAGCCGGATTCATGGACGAGCGGCCCCATCGCTCCCGAGGTTGTCGAGACGCTCCGTACCGTCATCGACAGGTATTACGAGAGCGCCGATGCGATGGTCGGCCAGATACTCGCGGACGTGGATGACAACACCATCGTTATCATCTGCTCCGACCACGGCTTCGCGGGGCACAGAGGGCATCCCGGGTTCGTGCCGTCGAGCGAGGGAGAGATGGCCTTCGGAGCAAGCATGCACCGCGAGAAGGGGGTTCTGATCGTCGACGGTCCCGGCATCTTGCACGGTACGACCGTGGAGGGCGCGTCCCCTCTCGACATCACTCCAACCGTGCTGACGGCGTTGGGCCTTCCGACCGCCAGAGACATGGACGGCAGGCCGCTGACGGCCGTCTTCCAGCAGTCGTTCCTCGACCGCCATCCGGTCTCCTACGTGGACACGTACGAGATCGGGGAGCGTGTCAGGTCCGACGGTCCGAGTGAATCTCCGGTCGACGACGAGATCAAGGAGATGTTGAGGTCGCTCGGGTACATCAACTGACGAGACTGGCGGAGGCGTGACCAACGCGGCCGTGCGGAACGCCGGCCGGCTGCGCCGCGCCGACGCGGGTATCCTGTACATGAGCAGCAGACGCAGCGCCGCGGCAGAGAGCGGCAGCAAGAGCAGAGTTCATCGAGCCTACGGGCGCGGCATTGCCGGCGCGCCATGGTTTCTGCCCGCGGTCGTGTTCGTCGTAGCGCTTGTCCTGAGGATCATCTACGTCCTTCAGATCAGGCACACCCCGTTCTTCCAGACGCTCGGGCTCGACGCGCGCTTCTATGACCAGTGGGCCCGCTCCCTCGCCGCCGGGGAGGGACACGGCGGCCCATTCTTCATGTCCCCGCTCTATCCGTACTTCCTGGCCGGTCTCTACCGCCTGTTCGGCAGGGACCTGCTCATCGTGAGAGTTGTGCAGTCCATCCTGGGGGCCGGCACTGCCGCGCTCGTATACCTCTTGGCGCTCGACCTCTTCGACCGTCGCGTGGCGACGATCGCCGGTTTCGTAGCGGCCTGCTACGGTGCTCTCATATTCTACGACGGCTCGGTCGTCATGACGCCCCTTCTGGTTTTCCTGAACGTTGCGGCCCTGACCGTGCTGGTCAAGGCAGACCGCGGCGGCCGGGCAATCCTGTTCGCGGCCTCCGGGGCCCTTCTCGGTCTGGCAGGCGTGGGCCGCGCCGCGGCCCTCTTGTTCGCTCCCATTGCATTCTGGTGGGTGCTCTTCGGAACGCGAGAGGCGTCGGCGAAGAACGGGAGCGGAGTGCGGGAGGCGTCGCGCAGGGCGGGCCGTGGGCGCGGTGCTGGACGACGCATCCGTGGAGAGCTGCGGTTGCGTGAGGCGGGGCTGTTCGCGGCCGGCGTGCTGCTTGTTCTCGCGCCCGTCACGATAAGGAACCTGGCCGTCTCGGGCCAGTTCATTCCCGTGACATCGAATGGCGGATTGAACTTCTACATCGGCAACAGCGCGATAGCCACGGGCGGCTATGCGATGCCTGAGGGTCTGGACATCGAGAGGGACCCCAGCGGAGCGTCGATCGCGGAGGCGGACGTCGGCAGGACGCTCAGTGCCTCCGAGGTCTCGTCCTACTGGTACTCGCGGTCGTGGAGCGACATCGGCGCAGATCCTGGGCGCTGGGCGGCGCTCCTGCTCCGCAAGCTGTCGTTCGTGATGAGCTCCTACGAACTGCCGCAGCTGGAGAACTTCGAGTTTCAACGTCACTACTCCCGTCTGCTTTCTCTTCCGCTTCCCGGGTTCGGCCTCGTAGCGCCGCTTGGTGTCCTCGGGCTGATCCTGGCACTCCGCGACAGGCGGCGACGGCTGCTGGGTCTCTTCTTCGGCGCGTACGTGATCTCCATCGTGCTCTTCTTCGTACTCGCTCGGTACAGGCTCCCGGCCGCGCCGGTGCTCGCGATCGGCGCTTCGTACGTCGTGGTCGAGGCGTGCGATCGCGTGCGAGCGGGCGCTTTCCGACGGGCGGTGTGGCTGGTCCCTGCGGCGTTGGCGCTGGCATTTGTCGTGAACGCCAACCTCTATTCCGTCGACCGGGAGAAGCCGTTCGCCCAGATCCACTACCGTCTGGGGATCATCTACGGGGATAGGGGCGACGTGGGGATGGCCTTGGCTGAGTACGGCCGGGCGATCGAGATCGACCCAACTTATCCCAAGAGCTACCTCAATCTCGGGGCGCTCCTGGCGAAGGAGGGTGAGTACGATGAGGCAGTGGCGGCTTTCAAGAAGGCGCTGGCGATAGACCCCGCGTACACGGAGGCGAGGGTCAACCTGGCCACCGTGCACATAGGAGAAGGAAGATACGCCGCCGCCGTCGGGGAGCTCCAGGCGGCCTTGGAGTACGATCCGGCGAGCGCGCTGGCGAGAACGCAGCTCGGCGTGGCGCTCTACAAGTCGGGACGCGTGGATGAGGCCCTGGCGGAGCTCGAGAAAGCGGAGGACGCCGACAGCGAGGGAAGCGAGAGGGCCGAGGTCGAGTTCTACAGGGCGCTGATAGAGAGGCCGGAGAAGGGCACGCTTCCGGCGGCGGCGGCAAGGGCCGTGGCCATGGCCGATTCACTGACACAGAACGGGAGGCCGGCTGAAGCGGCGGGTCTCCTCAGGGAGGCCGTGGAGCTTGCCCCCGACTCAGGCGTGCCGCTGCAGAAGCTGGCTCTCCTCGAGCGGAATATGGGCCTTCTGGAGGAGGCCATCGGGCACCTGAGAGAGGCACTTCGGATCGATCCGGGCGTTTCGCACGGCCATTTCATGTTAGGTGTGTTTCTCAACGAAAGCGAGCAGCACTCCGCGGCGATCCAGGAGTACGAGGCTGAGCTGCGGCTCAACCCGACGTACGCGCCGGCGCACCGAAACCTCGCAACATCCTGTCTCTATTTCCTTGCCGATCGCAACCGCGCTCAGAAGCACTACCGGGAGTACCTGCGTCTGGGAGGTGAGCCCGTACCGCCTCTGGACGAAGCGCTGCTCGACACCGAGTAGCCCGGTGCGTGGGGGATTGGCGTTGACACCGCACGTCGCGGCGTGATATACTCTTCCTTGAGTCGGGAAATAGCGAAGACGCTCCGCGTTGACGCCCTCCAATCCTGTGCAAACCCATGCGGAATTTGTGAGCGGGTGATTTTGCCCTGTTATCGATGCCCGAAAGGGCCGCTCCACACAACTGGGATTGCGCAGCAAGCTGACAGCAGGCTACTCACTCGTTGCGATCGCTCGGGCCGCGGCAGGCGGTTCGCCACACGCGATGCTTCGCGGTCGGGGAGTGAGAAGCAAGGTTAGGTGAAGGATGAGCTGGATCACCTTCAGTAGTATCGAGGGGGGAATGAGCGAATGAAGAACAGACCTGCGGCTGTGCTGGTGATGGTTCTCGCGCTTGTGGTCCTTTCGTCCGTGGCTTACGCCACCGACGGCAGGGGAACACTGGCGAGCAGAGTCCCTGATCCAACAACGCCCGCCCCGTCGGCCGGAGACTTCCGTGGTGCCTTCAGAGGCACGATGTGGATCTTCGATGCCGACTTCTCGACCACGACCGGCGACAACGCCGGCTGGACGAGCTTTGACCGGAGCGGGCAGCTCGGTCAGACCAACCGCTGGCACTTCGACACGCTCCGCGTGGCGTACGGAAACTACGCGTTCTGGTGCGGCGAAGAGAACGTCTGCTGGAAGCAGCCTCGTGGCTACGGCAACGACTGGAAGCAGCTGCTCTCCAAGACGTTCGACAGCGGTGAGACGGGCACGGGCGGCGACACCGTGACGCTGGAGTTCGACCAGCGCTACGCGATGGAGCGCCTGTACGACTACGGTTACGTAGAGGTTTCGAGCGACGGTGGCACCAACTTCACGACGATAGCCACCTACAACAACACGGGCTTCCAGGGCGCTGGTGTTCCTCACGACTGGACGCATCCGACCGACGGACACGTGACCCTCGACCTGAGCACGTATGCGGGTCAGGACATCGTTCTGCAGTTCCGCTTCGAGTCGGACGGTGCCTATTCGTCGCAGGACCAGGCTGACAACAGTCAGCACTCGGTCAAGGACGGCGCTTGGGAAGTGGACAACATCGAGATCCTGGTGAACAGCGTGCAGAGCTACCTCGAGGACTGCGAGGGGTCGGACACCTGGACGCACGACGATACACCTCAGTCCGGTGAGACGGGTGCGTCATTCTTCCGCGGGCAGTACTACTCCGACTTCGACACGGGCCGTCCGCAGGCCTGCGAAGACCGCGATCCGGGTGAGTACATGTATGCTGCCGTCGACCTGTTCCTGGGCACGATGGTGGACACCGAGGACACGTGGCTCGTCAGCCCGCCCATCTATACCAGCGGCTATGAGAACCTCGTAGGCCAGTGGGACATGTGGGTGGACCTTCCGCAGAACTCCAACGACCTCTTCAACCTCTCGCTGGCGTCGAGCGACGAGTATGATTGCGTTACAAGCTCGGACGGCTTCGAGGATGAGGCTCCGGGTGCATGGTACGGCGGTCCGTTCTGGGGTACCTGGACGGACGACTGGACGGCCTTCGCCGGAAACGACTGGCTCGCGATTCGCTGGGAGCTTTGGAACGATGAGCCCGGTACTGATCCTCACATGGGCGGCATCTTCCTGAACTGGCAGAAAGTCGGCGTGCCTTCTCCGGATCCGAGCACGGCGTTCAACCGTGACACGTGGAACACCTTCCATGACTGGTTCGTGGAGGAGCTGGCTGATGCGTTCGCGGAGACCGCAAGGGTGAGAGTAAGGGACCAGGACGGCATCGCGACCGTGACTCTGATGGCGTCGAACGACGACGGGGCGACGTGGGAAGCCTACGCCTGCACGCCGGAAGACCCGACCGCGCCGGAGTGGTTCTCGGTCCCGCCGCCCGTCAACCAGATGGTCGCTCACAGCGAGATCCATTTCTACTACGAGGCGATGGACGACCTCGGCAACATCACTACGCTGCCCGCGACGGCGCCGGATAACTACTACGAGTTCAGCATTCTTCCGCTGACGGCTACCACCACGAACCCCGGCATCCTCCTCGTCGACAAGCACAAGAGGCTTCTCCCGAGCCGCGAGCGTGATTACCTCCACACCTCCGAGTACTACTACCGCGAGGCGCTGGGTGTTCTCGGCTACGAGTGGGAGACCTTCGACGTCGACGTCGAGTCCGGCAGTGTGGACTCGGAAGGACCGGATACTGTGGGTATGAAGTACTACGACACGCAGATCTGGTTCGCCTCCGACTTCGATAGCTACGTGATGCTGAAGAGCGACCAGAAGCACCTCATCTCGTGGCTCCAGCAGGCCTCCGGCGGCAAGGAGCGCAATCTGCTCCTCACCGGTAACGACATCAGCTGGGAGCTGAAGTCGGCGGCCTCGAACAAGGAGACGCTGGGCTTCCACGACATCTGGCTCGCAGCCGACTATCAGGGCGAGGTCTACGGTCACACGGGCGCGAGCCTGGCCGATACGACCGCCGGCCTGCTGGATCACGCTGGCGACTGGACGTTCATGGACTATGGGGATGGCGAGTGCATTCTGGAGACCGCCTGCCCCGACCCGATCGAGTGCCCGGACATCATCGGTGCTGCTACGGGCGTCGTGGGTAATGAGGTCGTCGCCGACTACAAGCACAACAGCTGCGGCACGATCTCTCCGGCCGGTGTTGCCTACACCCACCCGACGATAGGTTACCAGACCATCATCCTCGGCTTCGGCGTCGAGCTCATGATGGATGGCGTCTGCGGTGCTGGTGCCAGCAACTACACGGCTGAGGGGTACTACAAGTGCGGTATCGAGGACAGAGTGAACCTCATGGGCAACATCATGGGCGACCTCACGACGAAGCAGGTCGGGTACTTCGGGTTGCAGCCCGGTGGCACGCCGACCGACGTCGTGGACGGCGGCTACAAGAACGCTCTGTCACACGCCTATCCGAACCCGTTCAACCCGGTGACCGAGATAGCTTACAGCGTTAAGGAGGCCGGCCAGGTGACGATCGAGGTCTACAACGTCGCCGGGAAGGTCGTCCGGACGCTTCTGAACTCGGAGCTCGATGCCGGGACCAACGACACGGTGATCTGGGACGGCACGAACGACATTGGCGAGAAGTGCGCCAGTGGCGTCTACTTCTACCGCATCAACGCGCCGCGCTTCACTGAGTCGCACAAGATGGTCATGCTGAAGTAGCAGGCATGCCCGCTTGTTCCGTATGACTGAAGAGGGGGGCCTGCGGGTCCCCCTTTTCTTGGACTTGGACTAAAATGAATGCTGTTCATGTACGTGTATCGGTACCCTTCTTGCTATGTAGCTGGTGTCATCGGCGGAGCCGCCCGGAACATCGCAAGGGCCCCGGCGAAGAGGCATGAACTGTGCGGGAGGTGTTTGGGGTCCGGAGGGCCTCTTGACAAAGATTCAGAATAGTAGTATACTCATCACTGAACCATGAGAAGGTGTGTTACTTCTCGGGTCGATGTGTGCAGAAGTTGTCTGCATTGACTAGGAAGCAACCCAGGGGAGGGGTGCCTATGTCGAGAAGGGACGAGGCCCGATCGAGCGGTTCATGACGGACCGTGGGATCGGTGACCGCGTCGGGCAGTACCGCGCCGTCAGTTCGCGGCGCCACAGCAGAGTGAAGGTGGTTGTTGTTTCGTACCTCTCGAGGGAGGAGAGACAGTGATGAAGAACCTGATTATCGCGGTGGCAATCCTGGCGTTCTTCGCCGGTATGGCCGTTGCCCGCGGTCCGCAGGAAGCGACGCCGGTTCCGTACGATGGCCAGCACCACACGCGTGGCATCACCGTATGGGCCGACGACATGGAGTCCGGTGCTCCTGGCTGGACCCATGGCGACGGTAGCATCCTGCCGCCCTACTGGCACATCGATTCGTACATGGCGTACAGTGGCAACAGCTGGTGGTGCGGCGACCTGTCCATCACCGCTGACGGCGGCTACGGCAATCTGTGGAAGCAGTGGCTGGAGTCACCGACGATCGACTGGACCGGATACACCTATCCGATCCTCACGTACCAGTTCCGCCATGACTGCGAATCTGGCTACGACTACGGCTACGCGCAGGCTGACAGCGCGGGCGGCTACGTCAACCTGAACAAGGGCTACACCGGTACGGCTGCGTGGGGATCTGCCGGCTACTACCTCGGCAACAAGAGCAACCCCGCGCGGATTCGTTTCTACTTCGAGTCTGACGCTGCTTACTCCGATGCAGACGGGCTCTACCTCTCGGTCGGTGGCGCGTTCGCCGTTGACGACATTACGGTTCAGGACTACTACACGTACACGACCCTGTTCCTCGATGACGCCGACGCTAACGTGTTCATGGTCCCCGGCGCTCCCGTTGTTGGTGCCGGCGATTTCTGGACGATCGCGAGCGACAACTGCCAGGCGTACAGCAATCCGCACTACTGGACCTGCTCGTCGCCTGACAGCACGATGGTTCCGCCGGACCTCGTGGACTGGCTCAAGACCCCGGCCATCAACATCTCGTCGTACAATCCGGCCTCGACGTGCACCCTGTACTTCGTCCAGCAGATGTTCATGTCTGGCGCGTACGGTGGCTCGTGGCAGGAGATTGCGGTTGCCGACGGTGCCGAGATCGTGACCGGTTGGTGGTATGGTCATCAGTGCCAGTTCAGTACCCCGGCTGGCCCCTGTGGGCACTACCTGGGTGTCATCCCGATCGTAGGCCCGGGCGTTTTCCCGAGCGCTTCGATGGTCGGCGGTGAGTGGATCATGCTGACAGATTCGCTGGGCAACGGCTGCGACGTGGCCGCCTGCCCGCTCGGATACTGCAGCGCCGGTATGAACATCGACGACACGTGGATCGAAGTCACCGTGCCGGTGGCAGTTGAGGATTCGTCGTGGGGCAAGATCAAGTCGATGTACAGGTAGTAAGAGAGGTTCTGTTCGTGTAACACCTCTCCCCGTTGTGGAGGAGCCCGCCGCGAAAGCGGCGGGCTCTCTCTTTTTGCACCTTCCGTGCTATCGGACTCCTGGTTCTTCGAATGGGAAACGTGAGCGGGCCTCTTGGGGTCCACGAGCTCGAGTCGGCATGCGCCTCCGAGACGACGTGGTCGGTCGCAGGTGGTCCGGCTAGTTGGGACGTACGATCTCGGCCACGGCGTTCAGCAGTTCGGGGAGCGAGTACGGCTTGGGAAGGAAGGGCCTGTCTCCGTCGCGGATCGCCTCGTACTGCGCCCTCTCGTCCGCGTGACCGCTCGAGAGCAGGATGGGCAGGTCCGGGCGGGTGGCGGAGAGTGTCTCCGCGAGCTGGACTCCGCTCTTGTCTGGGAGGACGACGTCGCTGAACACAAGATCCAGACGGCCGCCCTCTCGGTCGACGATACTGAGTGCATCGCCGACGGTGGAGGCTTCGAGAACCTCGTAGCCGTTCTGTCTCAGGATCCTGACGGCGAGGTCACGTACGGTGCGCTCGTCCTCGACCACGAGGATTCTCTGGCCGCTGCCGGGGATCCGTGCCGGAGCCGCATCCGCCGACGTCGCCGCGCGTCCGGAACACGCGGAGACAGGGAGATAGACGCTGAAGGTTGTCCCCGTCCCCGGGTTGCTCTCGACATCTATCCAGCCGCGGTGCTGCTGAATGATCCCGTAGACCACCGCGAGGCCCAGTCCGGTCCCCTTCGCAGGGCCCTTCGTACTGAAGAAGGGCTCGAACACGCGGGACAAGGTCTCGTGGTCCATGCCGACGCCGGTGTCGGTGACGGAAAGGCGGACGAATCGATCGCCGGAGCAACCGCCTTCTTCGGTCTGGACGCTCCTGGCCTCGTTGTCGGGCGCGCTTACGTTCTCGGTTCTGATCGTCAGCACACCGCCCTCCGGCATGGCGTCCCTGGCGTTCACGGCAAGGTTCATCAGGACCTGCTGCATGCCTGCCTCATCCGCCGTGGTCTCCCAGACGTCGCGCTCGAGCACGACGTTCATGGCCACATCCTCGCCAATCAGCGGAGCCAGCATTCTCGTGAGGCCCTGAACTACGCCGTTCATGTCCACCGAGGAAAACTCCACTGGCTGGCGCCTGCTGAACATCAGAAGCTGTCGGACCAGCTTCGCGCCACGCTCGGACGAACTTCGGATCTTCTCCAGGTCCTGAGCGACCTGTGCATCCTTGTCGAGCGACATCAGCGCGAGATCGGCGAACCCCTGTATGGCGGTGAGGATGTTGTTGAAGTCGTGTGCGACACCCGACGCCAGCGTGCCTATCGCCTCCAGCTTCTGCGCTTGAAGAAGCTGGGCGTGCATCTCTTCCTTCTCCTTGACAGCCGTAGTCCTGCCTATGACCGCGGCGAACATCTCCGCTATGGTCTGGAAGACCGCCTCGTCCTCGCTTCCAAGGTCCATTTCGTGCTCGGCGGCCAGCTGCATGATGCCAACCAGCTCGCCTTTCGAGCCGACGAGCGGATGCGAGACCAGCGCCCTTGCCCCGAGCCCCTTCAGGTGTGCCTTGTGGGCGCCGGACAGCTGTGCCGTCTCGATGCTGGGAGCGAAGATCGGAACGCCGGTCCGCGCCACGAGGGCCGCGGTGGCCACGGGGTCGTCTATGCTCTCGTCCCCGAACCCCGCTCCGCCGTCGACGGACGCTCCCACCACTGCCACCGTCGTCAGGCTCCTGCTGGCCGGGTCGTGCTGTCGCACGACGCCGAGGTCGAACTGGTACGTGCCGAGCAGACCCTCAAGCACTTTCGCGCACAGAGCCGGAACGTCGTCAGTCCTGACGGCCGCCTCGGCGATGAGCCGGAATGCTGCTCGCTCGCGCTCACGGGCTCGGTCGGCCCTCCGCTGATCGGTGACGTCGCGCATGATGCCGTGGTATCCGATGGCCTGTCCATCCTGGTCACGCCTCACCGTCGACGTGAGTAGGCAGTAGCGCACGCTCCCGTCGCTCCTTCGAAGCCTAACCGGGAAGGAGCGGACGGCGCCCACTCGCTCGATCTCTTCTTGGAACCGGCGCCGGTCCTCGGGGTGCGCGTATAGGTCGTGTACGTCCATCTTTAGGAGCTCATGCCTCGGATGGTTGAAGAGCTCGCCCGCGGAGGGGCTGATGTTCACCAGCTTGCCGTCACGCGAGGTAATGTAGACGACGTCCTGCGACTCCTCGAAGAGAGACCTGTACATCTCCTCGCTCTTGCGCAGAGCCTCCTCGATCGCGCGCCGGCCTGTGACGTCGTGAACCAGGACCTGGAAGCCGTTGATGCGGCCGCAATCGGACCTGCGCGCGCTCGCGCTCACGAGAACGGTTAGGGAAGTGCCATCCCTGCGCTTGGCAGGGGTTTCCAGGTCGTCGACGAAGTCCTTTTCGGAGAGCTCTTCGAGCACCGCGTCGATGAAGTGGGGGTCGGAGTGGAGTGCGCGGCAGTCGAGGCCGATCATCTCCTCTCTCGTGTATCCCCAGAGCTGCGCTGCGGCGCCGTTGGCTTCGACGACGAGCCCGGCTTGGTCGCCGACAATGATCGCGTCCCTCGACCCTTCGAAGAGGGCCGTGTAGCGTTCCTCGGCGTCACAGCACGACGCCTCGGACAGCGCGAGTTCGGCACGCAGCCGCTCAAGATCGCGCCCCGTCGGAGCAGGATGAGGTGCGCTTCCCCGATCAGAGGTGTCTCGATTGCGCCTCGCCAATGGGGGTCCTTTCGAGAGCAATCGGGACCGGATTCGGCGGATCGCCCGCCATGCCCGGTCTCTGAGAGGCCCTTGTCGACAGCTCTTTTGCGCTCATTACTGCAGATTGTGTGCCTGAAAAGCGAGCCTCGAGGGCCGGAGTTCTGGCCACGCGGCGGGGTTTATGCTGTGGTGCCCGTGTCGGGCGCTGAGACCTGGGCAGGCTGACTGAATCACATGAGTAGTGATGGCGTGTTGTGGTAGGCTCGCTCTGACGGGCCGTGGGCCCGAGAGGGGAGGACTCATGAGGCGAGGCCTCATGGTTTGCGCGGCGGCACTCGTTCTCGTCGCGGCGGCACTCGTGTCGCAATTCGGAGTTGCCATCGCCGACGAGGCGGGCGGCATGAAGGCGGAGAAGACGGCGGGCATGCAAGAGCCGTTCGGGGGCAAGGCCGACGTGATGTTCGGTGGGATGCTCTGGAAAGCAATGGACGGCTACCAGAACTGGCTCGTGAAGTCCGACTATTTCAAGGGAGTCTCCCCGCACGGGTCCGTGAACAGGATCTACTGGAACGTGCTGACAGTGGAGGGGAAGCCCTACAACGTGATCGTCAAGGAGAACTATGACGGTAATGGCGCAACCGTCGAAAGCGTCGCTGCCACGCCCGACAAGTATCTCAAGGCGATAACTGTGATGGTGCAGAGAGAGACCGGCTACGATCCGGAGGACAACGACTGGTTCTATGTCAGGTATGATCCTGACGGAACGATCCCGATGGCCAACAAGATGGCGATGGCGGGACGCGTTGCCAAGGGCATGGAATCTGGGTGCCTGCCATGCCACAAGAAGGCAGGCGGGGACGACTACATTTTCACCAACGACGGCATGATGAAGTAGAGTCCGGTCCTCATCATACTGATGACCGATGGATGGCCCGCCGGGCCTCGCGGCTCGGCGGGCCCTTCTGCAGGAGAACATCGCTTGCATCTTCTCACGATCAAGATCGTCCTGGCTCTCGTGCTGCTCCTGTCGGGGACCGTCGCGGCTCTCAGTATGCTGTCCCTGCTCGGACGTGCCGAGCCGCCGGCGAACCCGGGACGGGTGAGAGCCGTGCATAGGGTGGCGGGGTACATCTTTGCCGCAGCGCTCGTGGCGCTGGCCGCTGCAGGCCTGCGGATACTCGCGTCGTCGGGAGACGGTCTGCCGGTGAGGGGTGTGCTCCATTGGGCCACGGGAGCTCTGCTCGTCGTGGTCGCGGCGGTGAAGATCGTCACGGTGCGGTTCTACAAGAAGTTCCTCCGTGCCGCCCCGGGGTTGGGGACTGCCGTGCTCGTTCTCGCGCTGCTCGCGGCCGCCCTGTCCGTCGTGTTCGCATTCGTCGCTTGGGGTCCGCCGTCGACATGGCAGGAGCAGTTTCGCTGGGAGCTGCCGGGTGCGTCTACGGAACCCGGCGTGGAGGGGGTGGCGGTGGTCGTGGACGCGGGGCCCGGGAGGATGATTTTCCGGGCGAACTGCGCCCGGTGCCACGGACCGGAGGCGACCGGGATTCGGAAACTGACCGGGCTGTTCGACAGGGAGCGACTGGTGTCGAGTAGACTCCCGGTCACCAGGGAGAATGTCCTGTCGCAGATCGTCGATCCGGTGGACAAGATGCCTTCCTTCAAAGGGAGACTGAGCAACGACGAGCTGGCGGGCCTGTTGGACTATCTCGAAGGCCTGTAGCCGGGGGCGAATGCCCTTGACGCCTTCCGCACGCGATGATAGCCTGAAAGCTCAGTCGGAATGCCGGATTCGCCCGCCTCGGGCGTGTTGATGTGCACGGAGGGAAGCATGACGGCAAGACCCAATCCCCCTGTTCTGCGAGCGTCCGTGTTGATCCTTCTCCTGGTCGTGATGGTCCCGTCGCTGGCCCTGGCGGACGGGCCATGCCCCAGGGTCAAGTTCATCAACCTGGGCGACAAGACGCTCCAGATTGGCTGGACCATGGGCGTCGATGAGCGCGACATAGCCGACTTCGGCGGATACCGCGTCTGGGTCAAGGAGGTATGGAGCGAGAGGGGGTTCAACCTTGCCCGTGAGTACGTGTGGGGCGAGGATGACACGGCCGCGGCTGGCTACTGGTCCTTCGAGCCTTTCTATGAGGACAGCGTCCGCGTCTTCACTCTCCACTCGGCGCAGAACGCCTTCCCGTATGAGATGTCAGTAACGGCTTTCAGGGCGAGCAATCCGGACTCGGTCAACACCACCTGCCGTGATACCACGAACAACTCCGGAACGGTCTACCCTCGTGAGGGAGTGCAGCACAAACTCGCAAGGATACAGGTCATACCCAACCCGTACAGGTCCAGTGCTGCATGGGAGACCGGCGGACAGCGCCAGGTCGCATTCATCAGACTGCCTTCGGCGGCGACCATCCGCATCTACACGACCGCCGCGGACCACGTGAGGACGCTCAGGCACGAGAGCACCGATAGCGACCAGGAATTCTGGGATCTGAAGAACAGCGACGGGGAAGAGGTGGCCCCTGGCGTGTACATCTGGGCTGTCGAGGCCGACGGGATCGGAAGCGCTCAGGGCAAGATGCTCATCATCAAGTAGTCGGGGCAGGCGAGCTGTGAGTCCGCTCGAAGCCGCCGATCGTGTGAACCAGGCCGCCTGATCACTGAGACTCCCGGCGCCGCAGGAACGCGGGGAGCCCTGGTGGTCAGGCGGCGTTTCTAGTGCGCGGGGCGGCCGGCGCGCGCATGGCGGCGGAAGACGCCCCTGCCGCGGGGGAACTGAGGAGGAGAGAGCGTGGCGATGACCATCATCGAGAAGATCATCTCCGCTCACGCGGGGCGGAACGCGTCTCCGGGAGACGTCGTGGACGTGAGGATAGATGCGCGGCTTGCTCGTGACTTCGGAGGTGCTAACGTCGTCAAGAACATCGAGGAGAATGGGCTGTCCATAGACGACCCCGACTGCACGTTCTTCACGTTCGACTGCAATCCCGGTGGCTCGGACCAGAAGTACGCGGCGAATCAGCAGACGTGTCGAAGGTTCGCGCGGGACCGCGGGGTAAGGGTTTACGACATCGACAAGGGTATCGGCACGCACATAGCGGTCGATGACGGGCTGGTAGGTCCTGGAGGAACGCTCGTCTCGACCGACTCTCATGCTAATATCCTCGGGGCCATCGGCGCGTTCGGGCAGGGCATGGGAGATCAGGACATAGCCTGGGCCTGGGCCAACGGTTCAGTATGGTTCGGCGTGCCCGGCTCCATGCGGATCACGCTGAAGGGAAGGCCCGGCCCACTTGCCACCGCCAAGGACATGGTGCTCGCGTGCCTCCGGCACTTCGGCGCCAGCGGGCTCCTCGGTTTCTCCGGTGAGTACTACGGCGAGGCCGTCGATGACCTCTCGCTCGACGAGCGCATCACGATGGCGTCAATGGCAACCGAGATGGGCGGCATAGTAACCTTCCTTCCCCCGAACGGTGAGGTGATCGGCCACTGTCGGACGGCCGGCGCTGACGTTGTCGCCGTGGTGGCCGACCCGGACGCGGAGTACGGAAGCGAGGCCGAGATCGACATCGATGGCCTGCTGCCGATGATATCGCGCCCGGGACACCCGGACGACGTCGTGCCCGTGTCCGATGTGGCCGGCGTAAAGATCGACTCGGCCTTCATCGGGTCGTGCACGAACGGGCGATACGAGGACATGGCCGCGGCGGCCGACATTCTCCGAGGTCGCAAGGTCGCTCCCGGCGTCGTTCTCAAGATCGTACCGTCCACGAATGCGGTGTGGCGCCGCTGTCTCGACGATGGCCTGCTTGAGGTCTTCAAGGAGGCAGGGGCTCTCGTCGGAAACGCCGGATGCGCCGGGTGCGCTGCCGGGCAGATAGGGCAGAACGGACCCGGCGAGGTCACGGTGAGCACCGGCAATCGCAACTACCCGGGGAAGCAGGGCAAGGGAGAGGTCTATCTGGCCTCGCCGGCCACGGCAGCGTCCAGCGCAGTCGCTGGGCAGATCACGATGGCCGACGACATTCCGGACAAGCCTGCGGTGTTCATGCCGTCCGGGAGGACGCCATCTACCGAGCCCGCGGCGTCCCGCTCGACGGTCGGAGAGCGTCCCACGACCGTGCGTGGCCGCGTCTGGCTCGTGGGGCACGACAACATCGACACGGACATGATCTACCACAATCGTCATCTCGCCGTCACCGACCCCGGCGAGATGGGGCAGTACACGTTCGGGAATCTGGACGGTTGGAGGGACTTCCCGGCGAAAGTGAAGCCCGGGGACATTGTCGTGACCGGTTCCAACTTTGGCTGCGGAAGCTCAAGACAGCAGGCCGTCGACTGCTTCTCCGCGCTGGGTGTCGCGCTCATCATCGCGGAGTCGTTCGGCGCCATCTATGAAAGAAACGCAATCAACGCGGGTCTTCCCATCATGACCGCTGACCTCGCGGATTCGGGGCTGGCGGATGGGGACGAGATCGAGGTCGACCTGTCGACCGGCACGATCACGGTCGCCGTGTCGGGGAGCAGGTTGCAGGGGCGGCCCTTCTCTGACGTCCAGATGGACATATACCGGAGGGGCGGTCTTCTGAGGGCCACGAAGTAGCTCGGTCCGCGGATCAGGAGCGATGTCGAACGGGGAACGGCACAAAGGAGGACACTCGTGAGCCGAACGGGTCAGGCGGGCCGGAAGGGCGACGGCGTCCGGTCGGACTGCTGGATTTCGGTCGAGCCCAGGGAGTCGGGCGGTGTATCCATCACGCTGTCCAGCATCGTCGAGACGATGTATGGGGACTCCATCAGAAGAGACGTCGCGGACGGTCTGTCGGCGCTGGGCGTCCCAGACGCTGCGGTGGAGGTCATCGATTCCGGTGCTCTACCGTTCGTCATCTCAGCAAGGCTCGAAGCGGCGGTCAAGCGGGCGCTTCCAGGGGTGACGAAGCAGCTGCTCCCCGAGACGAAGCCGTGGACGACATACGGGACCACGCGCGACAGGTTCCGCCGCTCCAGGCTGTATCTGCCCGGCGACCAGGCGAAGCTCATGATCAACGCGGGGTTACACGGCCCCGACGGTGTGATCCTCGATCTCGAGGACAGCGTGTCGCACTCGGAGAAGGACGCGGCGCGGTGCATCGTTCGAAACGCGCTCCTGACGGTCGACTTCAACGGCGCGGAGCGGATGGTGCGCATCAACCAGATTCCCGCCGGGCTCGAGGACCTGGACTACGTCGTCCCGTACAACGTCCACGTCATCCTCATACCGAAGTGCGAGAGCGCCGAGCACGTCACGGCCGTCGACGCGCGCGCGGCCGAGATTCTGAAGGAGCGCGGTATCGATGGGGCGGTCTACCTCATGCCCATCGTGGAGAGCGCGCTCGGCTGCCTCAGGGCGTATGAGATCGCGACGGCGTCGCCGAACGTCGTTGCCCTCACGATAGGGCTCGAGGACTACACGGCCGACATCGGCACACAAAGGACCAACGAGGGGCGCGAGAGTTTCTGGGCGCGCTCGCAGGTCGTCAACGCCGCCCGCGCCGCCCGAGTGCAGCCCATCGATACGGTCTTCTCCGACGTGGCCGACTCCGAGGGACTCCTGGCGAGCGTGCTCGAGGCGAAGTCACTCGGGTTCGACGGGAAGGGATGCATACATCCCAGGCAGATAGAGGTCATACACCGAGGCTTTGCGCCCGGAGCGGCCGAGGTGGACAAGGCCAGGAAGATCGTGCTGGCGTTCGAGAAGGCGGAGGCCGAGGGCCTCGGCGTGGTATCCCTGGGCAGCAAGATGATCGACCCGCCCGTGGTGAAGCGCGCTCTTCGCACCGTAGATCTGGCCTTGGCGTCGGGGATCCTGAGCGGCAACTGGCGCGATGGAGGAGGTGACGATGCCTGAACAGAATCTCACCAGGAACGCGGCAGGACGCATGGTCCCGACGGAGGTCAACGGAAGGCCCGCCGTGCCGTACAAGGGCGTGGCCGCTCACCGGCCCACGGGAACCAAGGCCGCCCCGCCCATCGCTACCTGTATGGACTATCCGGACAGCGGTGACAAGACGCTGCCCGACATAGGGGCCGCGCTCAGGGCGGCAGGCATCCGCGA
>CAZLTC010000005.1:0-1453 GCA_964562405.1 uncultured bacterium
GTGACAAGACGCTGCCCGACATAGGGGCCGCGCTCAGGGCGGCAGGCATCCGCGATGGGATGACGATCTCGACGCATCACCATCTCCGCAACGGTGACTTCGTGGCGAACGCCGTCTTCGCGGCTGCGGCCGAGCTCGGCGTCAAGGACCTCATGTGGTTCCCGAGCGCGTCATTCCCGTGCCACTCGGGAATGATCGAGCACATGGACGAAGGCGTCATCCACCACATAGAGGGCAGCATGAACGGGCCCCTGGGCGAGTACTGCTCGTACGGGAAGATGAAGGGGATGGGGGTGCTGCGGTCGCACGGTGGCAGGTACCGCTCTGTGCAGGACGGGGACGTTCACATCGACATCGCCGTCATCGCGGCGCCGACGGCCGACCCGTTCGGGAACGCCAACGGTCTGACCGGACCGGCCGCCTGTGGGCTTCTCGGATTCGCTCTCGCCGACTCGCAGTACGCGGACAAGGTCATCGTCGTGACCGACAACCTGATCGACTTCCCGTGCGTACCGTGGCAGATCCAGGGAAACAACGTCGACTTCGTCACGACGATGGACGCGATCGGCGATTCCAGCAAGATCATCTCCGGGACGACGCAGATCACGAAGAGCCCCGACAGACTCAGGATCGCCGAGATGACGGCCCGCTTCGTTAGGGACGCCGGGATCATGCGGAACGGTTTCTCTTTCCAGTGCGGGGCGGGAGGCACGGCCCTGTCATTCGCGATATTCCTGATGGATATGATGCGCGAGGCGGGGGTGAAGGCGCGCTTCGTGCGCGGCGGGAGCACGCAGTACCTGACCGAGATGCTCGAGGAGGGTCTGACCGACTACATCCTGGACGGGCAGACGTTCGACCTCGAGGGCGTGCGCTCGATGCGTGAGAACCCGCGGCACGTCAACACCAGCCCGTTCACAAGCTACAACTATCATGGCAAGGGCAACTTCGCGTCTATGCTCGACTGCGTCGTCCTCGGGGCGACCGAGGTGGACGTCAACTTCAACGCCAATGTTGTGACACACTCCGACGGGAAGCTGCTGCACGGCATCGGGGGGTGGCAGAACTGCCTCTTCTCGAAGTGCACCATCCTGCCGATCCCGTCGTTCAGGAACCGCATTCCCGTGCTGGTCGATGAGGTCACGACGCTCTGTGGGCCGGGCGAACTCATCGATGTCATTGTGACCGAGCGGGGTATAGCCATCAATCCGCTGCGGGAGGACCTGCTCTCCGCGGTCTCCGGCAGCGACTTGCCGTTGAAGACGATCGAACAGCTCAAGTCCGACGTCGAGGACATCTGCGGCGGTCCACCCGCGAAACCTGACTGCGAGGAGCGCGTTGTCGCGGCGATCGAGTGGGTCGACGGGACGGTCATCGATTCCGTGAGGCAGCTCAAGGCGAAGTAGTCACAAGTCGATCGGGGCACCGCGCATCTCACTCTCGCTCCGGGCAT
>CAZLTC010000005.1:1463-71021 GCA_964562405.1 uncultured bacterium
GCATGTGCGCGAACGCCCGCCACATCATTGTGGCGGGCGTTCGTGCTCTGCAGCCCCGATCCCCAGGGAACGCATCAACGCCCGGAGCAGGCCGGGCAGTCGGGCTCTCGCTCCAGCTCCACGACATCGAAGCTGGGGACCGTGCCCTCGACGATGAGGAGCCTGCCCGCGAGTGGGTGGCCGATGCCGGTCAGGAGCTTGAGCGCCTCCATCGCCTGGAGCGCGCCCATGACGCCCGGCGTGCAGCCTGGTATCGCGGGTTCGACCGCGGCGGGCTTGTGGGCGAGAAAGCACTCGAAGCATGGAGTCTCAGGTGGATCGAAGACCGAGAGGTAGCCCGTCAGATCGGAGACGGCAGCGTGGACCATCGGGATGCCGGCGGAGATGGTCGCTCTGCTTAGAGCGATGCGGGTGTCGATATTGTCGAGGCAGTCGAGCACAACGTCTGCCCCCGCGATGAGCGAGCCTGCGGTCGAACGGTCGATCTCGACGTCGACCCCCGTGACCTCCACCCGCTGGTTCATTACGCGGAGCCGCTCCGCGGCCAGGCGCGCCTTGCCGCGACCCAGGTCACCGGCGTTGTACAGGAACTGCCGGTTCAGATTGGAACGCTCGACGGCGTCCGAGTCGCATACGACGATCCGGCCGACGCCGGCAAGAGCAAGATAGACGGCCGCCGGGCAGCCGAGGCCGCCAATGCCGGCAACAAAGACCGACGCCGAACCAAGTAGGGCCTGACCCTCCTCGCCCCACCCCGGCAGCGCGAGCTGCCTCTCGTAGAGGGCCCGCTCGTCGTGATCAAGAGACATGTCGTTTCTCGATGACTAGCCTCCGGAGACCGGGGGCTGAAGCGTGATGGTCTCACCGTCGCTCGGCCTGTAATCGAGTCGCTGATAGCGGCCGTCGGTGAAAGCGAAGGCGACCAGCGCGGCAGGGATACCGAGCTGCTCGAGTATCTCCGAGATCGAGAGGCCGTCTTCGACGTCCACGCGACGCGTGTACTCGTCCACGTCCGGATTGAGGTGCTCTCTGAGCTTCCCGCCTGAGCGGAGATAAACGGTCATCACATCGCCTTGGGCTTGAGCTTCTCGCCGCGCACCTTGGGGACGCCGCCCTCCATCGGCTCGCCGAGAAGACCGAGCTTCTCCAGGTTGTCAGCGACGTAACCGATGCCCAGGATCTCCAGGACCTCCCGCGTAGGGTGTCCCTTCTTGTCCCAGCCTCTGTTGTGGTAGTAGTCGTCCAGCATGTACTCGAAGTTCTCGCGTCCGACCTTGTGTCCCTTCGCCGGTCCGTCGGGGACAGGTTCATCGAGGTGCCGCGTGGGCGCGACGTCGAACTTCCTTCCCGGGCCTCCGTTCCGCTCCAGGTAGTGGGCGCGCGTCAGGTTCCAGATCTTCTCAGAGACGAGCATGCACTCGTCGATCGTCACGTCCCAGCCCGTCAGATAGCGGATGGTGTCGACGTGCTCCTCGGGGGTTATGTCCAGCTCGCCCCAGAAGAGCCTGCAGCAGCACCAGGTGTCGAAGAGAGGGCGGATGTGCTGGAGGTAGATGACGACCGCTGCCTTCCCGACCGGCGTGTCCTGTCCGATCTGGATGTCGGCGGTGATCGCCCAGCTCCTGTTGTGGTGCGCTCCGATGTCCGACGTGCAGTAGGAGAGGAGCTGCGCGGAGTACCATCGGGTGTCGTACCCGGAGAACTCCATCCCCTTGGCCTGCGATGCGATGGCCAGCGTGTCGTGCCCCAGACGTTCGGCCGCGCCCTTGGTCCCGTACGAGAGCGCTTCGCCGATACCGCGGCGATCGGCGATCATCCGGATGACGTTCTCGAAGTCATCGATGTCGCCCCATTTGAGTTCGTGGCCTTCGAGATCATCCTTCGTGATGATGCCCTTCTGGTAGCACTCCATGGCGAAGCCGATCGTGTTGCCGCTGCTCATCGTGTCGAGGCCCAGGTTGTCGCAGAGCCAGTTGGCGTACGCGACGTGGTGGATGTCCTTCATGCCGCAGCTGCCGCCGCAAAGGGCGATAGTCTCGTACTCCGGACCCTCGACGTACGTGTCCGGCTTTCCCGGGATCTTCGCGACCGAATACTTGCCGCAGTTCATCCAGCAGCCGAAGCAGGCCTTGTGCGTGATGAGGATCTCCTCGGCCAGCCTCTCACCGCTGATGCTCTCCCAGTCCTCATGGTAGGTGGTCTGGAAGTTCCTCGTGGGGAAACATCCGTGCTCGTTCGCCCAGCCGACGAAGAGGGCCGTTCCGTACTTCTGCCACGGCTCCATCAGAGGGTGCGTCTTCGTTCGCTGTATGATGTCGTAGGTCGACTTTGTGAGTGTGGGCAGATCGTGGACCGGGAGAGACTTCGTTCCGCGGACGGCGATCGCCTTGAGCTTCTTCGAGCCCATGACGGCCCCGACGCCGCACCGTCCCGCCTGCCTTCCGAAGTCGTGAGTGATGCATGAGAAGACGACGCCGTTCTCGCCGGCGGGGCCGATCGTAGCGATCTGGAAGTCCTCACCGAGGTCTTCCTTCATGCGTTTCTCGAGGTCGAGCGAGCCCATGCGCCAGTAGTCGCCGGCTGGCCGGAGCTCAACGGTGTCGTTGTCTATGTACAGGTAGACGGGGTCCGGCGATATCCTCTCGAAGATGACCATGTCGTAGCCCGCGTACTTGACCTCGGCGCCCAGCATTCCGCCCATGTTCGAGTCGGCGTGACCGTTCGTGGCCGGTGAGATGCAGCCGAACCCGATCTTGGATCCACAGGGCGCGAACGAGCCGGTCAGGACGCCCGGCGCCATGATGAAGAGGTTCTCCGGTCCGAGCGGGTCGGCGTCCCTCGGGACCTCGTCGTAGAGCGTCTTTGCCACAAAGCCCCTGGCGCCCATCCACTCGCGGGCGAAGTCCGGCGGCGTGGGCGTTCGCCTGATCTCACCCGTCTCCAGGTTGATGCGCAGTATCGTTCCGCCGAATCCATGCATCATCGCGTCCTCGATTCCTCTACTCGACAGCCGTGAGGGCTCCGGTGTTGCAGACCTCCGTGCACTTCATACAGAGGTTGCACATGATCGGGATCCGCACGTCCGGGTGTCTGAATATCACGCCGAACGGGCAGACCTCGACGCAGACGCCGCAGTTCGTGCATTCGTCCTCGTGAATGACGAACGCGTCCCCCTCCTTGTGGATCGCGCCCTCCGGGCACTTCTTGAAGCAGATGCCGCACTGGCTGCAGAGCTTAGGTTCGAACACTCCCGGCTCCGGGAAGTGCGGGATGATCGCGATCGAAGCCTTCTTCGGGTTGATCTCCCCGAACCGTGTTATGGCGCAGATCTGCTGACACAGCCGGCAGCCGGTGCAGTTCTCCTTCGTGACCTTGATCCTCATCCATCCTCCGTCAGCCGCTGCGCTTCCTGGTGCAGCGAATCTGCATCGTGTCCGCTCCATCGACGCCGTCGAGCGCCGAGGCCATGCCAAGGAGCCCGGATGCCATCATGTCCTGGACGAACGCGTTCAGGCGTATCTCCCGACCGTCCATCACGAGCGAAGTGGCCCAGATGTCCCCCGTGTCGGAGTCGGCCAGTTTCTCGATGAGGTCGCAGAGCGCGCCGGTGTCGTCAGGGGCGATCGTCTCACCCTGGAATCCGATCGGAGCTTCTCCCACGACCGCGACTACGCCCTCGAGCGCGTCGACGTCCAGGTCCCCTCCGGTCACGACTATCTTGCTGCCGGCGAGGCCCTTGAAGCCCTCCACGAGGACGATCTCGCCGGGGAGGGAGTCGCTGATCGCGACCGTGGGGAGCGGTTGCCCCGTGGACCTTCTGAAGACGATGGTAGACGAGTCGCCAACGAGCGCTGCCGCCGCCGCGCCCGCCTTCATCAGACGGGACGTATCGGTGTCGGACGCGTCAAGTCTTGCATCCTCATGACTGTGCTTGACGTAGCAGACAGAGCGCCCGCGTGACACGAGTTCACGAGTCGCGCGCTCGAGCAGCGACGTCTTCCCGGTCTTCTTGGAACCCACGATCTGGATCCAGAGGCGTGCCACGTGTCGCTGCTCCTGGCCGGCAGTTGAGCGGTCGCAACGAACTTCCCACGTGCGATCGGTCGGTGATCAGTACTTGAATACGATGGCGGTGGCCACACCCGCGATGCTGGAGCCAATCGCCGCTAACCTGTAGGCGCGCCACGTCGCGTCGTTCCAGGCCGCCGCCGAGCGCACCAGCGCGTCGGATGCCTTGGCTCCGGCGAGCGCCGCCGGAACGGAGAGCGCGGCGGCGATCGGGCCCTGTACGAACATGTACTCGTTCATCCTCGACGGAATGGCCCAGAACGGATTGTGGAGGACGTCGCGCGCGAAGTAGCTGAAGAGGACGAACACGGCGAATGTGAGTATAGGAGCGAGCACGACCGGGCCCAGCACCGAGGGCCCGTGCGCGAGTCCGCGCTTTGCCGCCACGTCCGCGCGTCGCACCTCGTACAGCGTGAACCCGATGTCGAAGACGGCGCCCACCATGAGGACCGCCGCGATCTTGCAGCCCCAGACCGGGTGCTGCAGAAGCTTGTAGACGGCCGCCATGGCTCCCATCGCGAACGTGCTGCCGGGGATGCGCCACGTTCTCCTGGCGAGCACGAGGAAGAAGACGCCCGCGGCCGTCAGTATGGGGGCGCGGGGAATCCCCGCGGCAAGCGTGAGCTCCCCGAGGCCGAGTTCCGCGAGACCCCACAACGAGGCGAAGAGCACTAGGCTCAGGACGATGAGGCGCTTCGAGTTCATTAGCGTCTCCTGTCGGGCTTGGGTTCCTGCCGCCCGGCCGTGGGCGGCCGTGGATCCGGCCACAGCAAGGGCGTCCCGAGGATCTCCCGGGGCGCGGAACCCAATACTAGCAGAACGGACACGTTGAGTAAAGACGGGCGAGTCGTGGCGATGGCATCGCGGAGCGGCCGCGCCGGCTCTCCCTTGTCCGACGATGCCCGCGGCGGAGCGGCGGAGTCAGAACCCACCGTGTTCGCTACCTCGGGGCGCGGAGCAGACGTCGGGCCGAACGGGGAGATGGGGGCGGGAGCAGTGACCGCGATGAAACGCAGTCTTCACAGCCCTCTCCCTTGTCGCCCAGCCGGAGCCCCCAGTCGTTGCCGTCCGGGAGGCACGGGGAGTTCGCGCAAAGGGTGATGTCGTCCGCTCCAAGATCGCAGAAGAGCGGGTCCTGGTAGAGGTTGTCGGAGTGCGTGCCGCACGGTGTGTCGGTCACGTAGTTGCCGTAGAGACACGTCTGCTGCGTGTCAGGGTCGTTCAGGCCCGCGCAGTAGACGGATCCCTCGCCCAGATTGAGCGCGATGATGCTCCTCCGAATGGTCGGGGAGGATCCGTTCTCGCAGAAGATGCCGCCTCCGTCGATCGATTCGTTGTTGACGATCGTGGCGTGCAGCAAGGAGGGCGACGAGCCGTTGAACGCGGCGCCGCCTCCGTTTCGTCCCGAGTTCCCGAGGAACGTGACCTCGTCCAGCGCCGGCGAGGAGCCGCCGCAGTACAGGCCGCCGCCGTAGAAGTCGGCGTAGTTGCGCACGAAGCTGACCTCGAGGAGCGTGGGGTCCGAGAAGATGCAGGCCATCCCTCCGCCGGAGCTCGACTCGTTCTCTATGAATGAGCAGTAGGACAGCGTCGGTTGGGCGCCGGGGTCGCAGGAGAGACCGCCGCCGCTGAAATAGGCGACGGTGTTCCGCTCGAACGTCACGCCGCTAAGGCTCGGCGACGCGCCGCTCCTGAGATACATGCCGCCGCCGTCGTCCTCCGCGGCGTTCTCGACGAAGACGACGTTCCGGATGGTGGGAGAGGCACCCGACAGATAAGCGCCACCGCCCCTGCTGGCGTAGCCGTTGGTCACCACGAACCCGTCGATTACGGCGCCCGCGCCCTCTCCGGAGTGAAGGTAGAAACCTCGTCCCAACCCCTGGCAATCGATGACGACCGAGTCACGTCCGGATGCCGTCATCAACACGATGTTCTGACCCCCGAAGTCGAGGTCGCGGTTCGCCGACCCCGTGTACGTGCCGGGCGCCACAAGGACGGTGTCACCGCTGCTGGCGGCGCTCAGGGCGGGTTGAATGCTCGTGTAGTCGCCGGCTCCCGTTGGGTCGACGAGCAGCGTCACGCTCCCGGAGGGCGCGGTAGGACTCGTGCTGGAGCAGCCGGCGACCAGCGCGAGTGCCGGTATCATGAGCATGCCGGCGCGAACGAACATGCCCGGCCGCGGAGCGTTGCTGGAGGGCATCGGGTGATTCCTTTCCGGGGGGAATGGACGATGGCTCACGATTCAAACCTATCCGCGCGCCCGCCCCGTGTCAACGGCCGCACGCGGCCCCTGGCTCCGGGGAGTTCCCCGGGTCGGCTCGTTGACCCCCGATGTCGGGGCGGCTATACTAAGAGTTCGCGCATGTCGGGCCGTCGCGCCCGGCAGTCGCCGCGCGCGGTGCGGGAGGCGCGGTGAGCGATCCGGAGCCGCGGCAGGAACGAGAGGTTCGAGAAGAGGTAGCCCTTTTGGAGCCCGCGGAGGCGGGCACGCAACGGAGGTGCGGATGGCGAGGCCGACGATCGTGACGATGCCGGGAGACGGCATAGGCAGGGTGGTGCTGCCGGAGGCGTTGAGGGTTCTCGAGAAGGTCGGCTTCGAGGCCGGCTACGTGCACGCCGACATCGGGTGGGACTTCTGGATCAGCGAGGGCAACGCTCTGCCCGAGCGCACGATCAAGCTGCTCGAGAAGCACAGGGTGGGGCTCTTCGGGGCCATCACCTCGAAGCCGAAGGACAAGGCGGCGGCCGAGATCTCGCCCGAGCTCAAGGACAAGGGCTTCGTCTACTACAGCCCGATAGTGGGCCTGAGACAGCACTTCGATCTCGATATCTGCATCCGGCCCTGCCGGTCGTTCCCCGGGAACCCGCTCAACTTCATAAGAAGGAAGGGCGAGAGCTTCGAGGAACCGGTCGTCGACGTCGTCATCTTCAGGCAGAACACCGAGGGGCTCTATTCCGGAGTCGAGTGGACGAACCCTCCGGACGGGGTGCGCGCCGCGTTCGCGACGCACAAGAAGTTCGCGAAGTTCGCCGGCGTACCCGGAGAGGACCTAGCGGTCTCGACACGCATCTTCACTCGAAACGCCTGCAAGCGCATCTGCGAGGAGGCGTTCAAGTACGCGAAGAAGTTCGGGTACAAGTCGGTGACCATCTGCGAGAAGCCCAACGTCATCCGTGAGACGTCCGGGATGATGGAGGCCGAGGCAAAGAAGATCTCCAAGAGCTACCCGGACATCGCTCTGTGGAGCACCAACATCGACGCGCAGATGATGTGGCTCACCAAGAACCCCGAGGACTACGGCGTCATCGTTGCCGGGAACATGTTCGGCGACATCGTGTCGGACGGCTTCGCGGGCCTGGTCGGAGGCCTCGGCTTCGCCAACAGCGCCAACATCGGGAAGGACTGCGCGGTCTTCGAGCCTACGCACGGCTCCGCCCCGAAGTACGAGAAGCTCAACCCCTCCATCGTGAACCCGATGGCCATGGTCCTCTCCGCGTGCATGATGCTCGACCACCTCGACGAGAGCGACAAGGCCCAGGCGATACGCGACTCGATATCGGAGGTCATCGCCGACGGTTCCGTCCGCACCTACGACATGATGAAGCTCCGGGGCGGTCCCGACGCGATCAAGCAGGGAGCGGCGACGACGCAGCAGATGACCGACGCCATCATCGCCCGCCTGTAGGGGCGGAGCGGGACCGCGAAGGCGATCGGAGGCGGCAAGCGCCGCCCACCGATCGGCCGGACACGGCCGGGGAGCAAGCTCATGGGAATGACATTCGCGGAGAGGGTGCTCGCGCGCGCCGCCGGGCTCACGGAGGTCGTGCCGGGACAGATCGTCGCCGTGCGCCCCGACCACCTACTGACGCACGACAACACCTCGGCCATCATCGGCAAGATCGAGGAGGACCTGGACGCGTACGGAGTGGTGAGCAGGGACCTGCCGATCATCGTGCTCGACCACGTCGTCCCCGCGGCAAACGAGAAGACCGCAACGGGCCACAGCAAGGTGCGCGAGTTCGTGCGGAAGCACGGGCTTCGGAACTTCTACGACGCGGGCACCGGCGTGTGCCACCAGGTTGTAGTCGAGAAGGGCCATGCGCTCCCGGGCGCCATCCTTGTCGGCAGCGACTCCCATACGTGCTCGTACGGCGCGGTCAACGCGTTCTCGACCGGCATAGATAGGACCGAGGCGGCGGCGCTGCTCCTGACGGGGGAGACGTGGTTCAGGGTGCCGTCGAGTGTGAAGATCACGCTCGAGGGAGCCCTCAAGCCCCCGGTGTCCGCAAAGGATCTCATCCTCACGATCATCGGCGACATCTCGGCGGGCGGGGCGACCTACCAGGCCGTGGAGTTCCACGGCGCGATCGCGTCCCTGTCGGTCGACGACCGCTTCGTCATAGCAAACATGGGAATAGAGATGGGCGCGAAGGTCGCCGTCTTCCCGTTCGACGAGATGACCGAGAAGTACCTGACGTCGGTGGGTGTGGACCGCGGGTCGTACGAGCCTGTGTGGGCTGACCCGGACGCTGCGTACGCCCGCGAACTGACCTACGACCTGTCGGCCATCGAGCCCGTGGTCGCCTTCCCGCACAAGGTCGACAACGTGAAGAAAGTCTCGGAGACCGAGGGGCTGGAGTTCCATCAGGCGCTCCTGGGTACGTGCACCAACGGGCGCGGGTCGGACCTGCGTGCGGCCGCGAAGATCCTGGACGGCAAGAAGGTATCGCCGTCCGTTCGCTTGCTCGTCCTGCCCGCGTCCCGCAGCGTGCTCGAGGATATTCTGGCGGACGGGACGCTCGAGAAGCTCGTGCGCGCGGGCGCGATGGTGCTGCCGACCGGATGCGGACCGTGCCTTGGAGCGCACCAGGGTGTCCTCGCGCCGGGCGAGCGCTGCCTCTCGACGGCGAACCGGAACTTCAAGGGACGCATGGGCTGCAAGGAAGCAGAGATCTATCTGGCGAGCCCCGAGACCGTAGCGGCGTCGTCGCTGACTGGAAGGCTTACTGACCCGCGGAAGGTCGCCTGAGCGCCGTGTGCAACCGAGCGCGAGGCTACGGGAAGGCCGGCGCCCGATGCTCAAGGAGATCAAGATGAGAGTCTGGAGATACGGGGACGACATCAACACGGACATGCTCTTCCCCGGCAAGTACACGTACACGTGCGCGACGCCGGAGGAGATCAGGCCCCATCTTCTGGAGGACCTCGACCCGGAGTTCGCCTCCGCCGTCAGACCCGGCGACATCATCCTCGCTGGTGACAACTTCGGGTGCGGCAGTTCGCGCGAGCAGCCGGTGCTCGGGCTCAAGGACGTCGGGATCGAGGCGGTGGTGGCGGGGAGCTTCGCGCGGATATTCTACCGCGCCGCGATAAACCAGGGTCTGGTTCTCGTCGAAGCGCCGGCGGCCGTGGCCGCCTATAAGGACGGCGACGAGGTCTCGCTAGACGTCGAGCGCGGGAAGGTCGTCGTGGGCAGCAGGGAGTTCAGCTTTCCGCCGCTACCCGCCGAGATACTGGCGATACGGGATGCGGGCGGGCTCTTGCCGTACGCGCGGAAGAAGCTCGCAGCGGCGAAGTAGGAAGGAGAAGACATGCCGGGAAGAGATGCGGTGAGGAAGGCACTGCCGGAGCTCGAACTCATCAAGGACCAGTCCTTGCGGGAGAAGACGCTCGACGTCTGGATCGACGCTATGGAGCAGGGCGGATGGGAGGTGGACGACCTCGACAGAATCCCGTTCACGCTGCTGATAGACACGGGCGTGAGCTTCCTGGGCCACACGCGGTCGGTCACCCGCACCGCGGTCGCCATTGCCGAGACGATGGCGGGCTTCTACGGCGACAAGATGCCGATCGACATGGACCACCTGGTGTCCGGCGGGATCCTGCACGATGTGGGCAAGCTCCTCGAGTACAAGCGTGACGGAGGAAAGTACGTGAAGAGCGCCATCGGCAAGGACCTTCGCCACCCGTTCTCCGGCACCGCCCTGGCGTTCAAGCACGGCGTCCCCTCTGACATCTGCCACCTCATAGCGGCTCACGCCAAGGAGGGTGACGGTGCCAGGCGCATGCCGGAGGCGCACATCATTCACCACGCTGACTTCGCGAACTTCGAGTCGCTGAAGTCGCTGCTCTAGACGAGCACAGGAGAGCTTGGCACGACAGAGATGGGCACGACAGACCGCCTGGACCGGCGAAACTTGCCTGGTTCGGCGGTCTGTGCTATAATAGCGCTCATGGTGACATAGGGTATCTGCGCGGAGGCAGCCGTGAAGCGCATTTGCATCATTGCGACGGTGGGAGTGTGCCTGGCGGGAATGTCCGCCGGGGAGGCTCTCCGGGCGGATGAGGGCATCCGGCCGCGGGGGCAGGTCGAGCGCCCGGCGGTTGGCTCCGCCACCCGCGTGGCTCGGGCCGTGCGTGTAGAGATGGACTCGGAACTCCGGGCCACCCGGGTAGAGCGTGCGTCGGCCGCCGCGGACCCGGAGAGGCTGTGGGTCTTCTTCACCGACAAGGGGCTCGGGGAGCGCGGCGAGGGCGCCGCGATAGACGCCTTCCGCTCCCGGCTCACCGAACGCGCTCTCTCTCGCCGTGCCAAGGTCGGCGCGCGCGTGAACGTGAACGACCTGCCCGTGGCCGAACCGTACGTGCGGGCCGTTGAGACTACAGGAGCAGCCATCGAGACGAGGAGCAGGTGGCTGAACGCGGTGTCGGTCGATGCCACGGCGGCGCAGGCTCACGCGATCCGGTCGCTTCCATTCGTGCGAGAGGTCAGGCGCGTCGCACGAGGCGTGAAGCGCGAGCCGCTCCCCGCGTCACCCCGCGGCCCCGCGGCGCTGGGCTCGAGGTCGCTCGACTACGGCCCCTCGTTCGGCCAGCTCGATCAGATAGGCGTGACCGCCCTTCACGACGACGGTTTCGACGGAACCGGCGTCTTCATCTGCATGCTCGATACCGGCTTCGACACCGACCATCAGGTCTTCAGACATCTCGACATCGCTGCTGAGCGGGACTTCGTGAACGACGACGCGGAGACCGCCAACCAGCCGGGCGACCCCGAGGGGCAGGATTCGCACGGCACCTCCACGCTCTCCTGCGTGGGCGCGGAGTACCCCGGCGAGCTCTACGGCGGTGCCTACAACGCAACGTTCGCGCTGGCCAAGACCGAGATCGTCGACCAGGAGATCCAGGTCGAGGAAGACTACTGGGTGGAGGCCATCGAGTGGGCCGACAGCCTGGGCTCGGATATCGTGTCCAGCTCGCTCGGGTACTTCGACTGGTATGACTACTCCGACATGGATGGCGGGACGGCGGTGACAACGGTCGCGGCCGACATGGCGGCCGCACGCGGCATCGTTGTCGTGATCTCTATGGGCAACGAGGGCGGCGGCGAGTGGAGGTACATGATCGCGCCGGCGGACGGCGACAGCGTCATCTCGATCGGAGCGGTCGACGCCGACGGCGACAGGGTGTGGTTCAGCTCGGTGGGCCCGACGTACGACGGAAGGATCAAGCCCGACGTCATGGCGCAGGGCCTCTACGTCCACGTGGCCACCACAGCGGACACCGCGTCATACGCCGAGTCCAGCGGGACATCCTTCTCGTGCCCGCTGACGGCTTCGGCTGTCGGGCTCCTGCTGCAGGGCCATCCGGATTGGGGGCCGGCCGACGTGATGGACGCGCTCCACGCGACGGCCTCCCAGAGCACGTCGCCCGACACGCTCATGGGTTGGGGAATCCTCGACGCGTACGCGGCCATGTACATCGAGCCGCTGGCGGTGGAGGAGGCCGATGCTCCGTCCGGGGGGAGGCTTGTCTGGAGCCGATCAAACCCTGCGACCGTCGGAGCGCGGGTCGCGTTCACCGTCTTTGAGCCGTCTGTCGTGACCGTGACGCTCTTCGACCCATCCGGACGTCTCGTCCGGACACTTGCTGACGGCTTCATGACGCCCGGAACCTACGATGTCCGCTGGGATGGGCGAACCGAGGGCGGCGGTCACGCCGCGAGTGGAGTCTACTTCCTGAAGATGACGGCTGGAGGCGTCACGTCCCGCTCCAAGATGGCCTTCCTTCGATGACCCGGTGATGATGTACCGCCGGGCAGTCCGCTCTTGACACCCCACGTTCCCTCCCACAGAATGCGAGAAATCTGGGTAATTGTGTCCATGCCACGACGCGGACGGTCCCGGCCGCGCGCGCGAACTGCGCGGCGCGGCGAGCCTCGGCTCCGCCGACAGGGATCGACGATACGGCCAACCGGAGGTGCTTCGAATGTCATCACGAGGACGCTGGCGCACGGGTCGCCCCGTGGCCGCCGTCGCGGTATGCCTGCTTCTGATCGCGGCGCTCGCGGTGGCGCAGTCCTTCACGAGCGAGGACCTCGAGCTTCTGAAGAGCCTCTCCCCCGAACAGAGGGCCGAGCTCTTGAAGGCGTACGGTGCCGCTCCGGCCGCCGACCAGCAGGCACGGGACGTGAGCACGCCGGACGTCGTCGAGCCCCGGCAGCCGGAGCAGAGCACGACGGAGAGAGAGCTTCTGGAAGAGCAGGAGGCGTCACGGGCCGAAGAGGTGGCGGAGCCTTCTCAGGCCGAACCGATGGCCGACGGCGCCATCGAGATCAGGAGCGCCTTCAGGAACTTCCTTCAGGAGTCGCGCGCTGTAGAGGTCGACCAGGATCTCGAGCAGTTCGGGTACGACCTCTTCGCGGGAGCGCCTACCACGTTCGCTCCGGCTACCGACGTGCCTGTCAGTTCAGACTACATCATTGGTCCCGGCGACGAGATACACGTCCAGCTGTACGGCAAGAGCAATCTGACGACTGACCTCACCGTCGATCGCGACGGCGTGATCTCCTTTCCGGAGATCGGGCCTCTCACGATCGCAGGCCTCACGTTTCAGGAGATGAAGGACCTCGTCGGCCGCGAGGTGGAAGAGCGCACGATCGGAGTTGACGTCAGCGTGTCGATGGGGCGCCTTCGCTCCATCAGGGTGTTCGTGCTCGGCGAGGTCTTCCGCCCGGGCAGCTACACGGTGAGCGGTCTCTCGACGCTGACCAACGCGCTCTTCACGAGCGGCGGAGTTCAGAAGATAGGCAGCCTCCGGCACGTGCAGCTGAAGCGCTCGGGTGAGGTCGTCAGCGAGATGGACCTCTACGACCTTCTGATACGAGGGGACACCTCCTCGGATGTCAGGCTCATGCCGGGTGATGTGATCTTCATTCCGCCCGTGGGACCGCTGGTCGGAGTCGCCGGCGAGGTTCTCCGTCCCGCCATATACGAGATGAGCGGGCCCATGACGGCCAGGCAGCTGATCGAGCTGGCCGGCGGGTTGAGGCCGACCGCGTACCGCGATCTCGTGCAGCTCGAACGCATCGAGGACGGGCGGCGTGTCACGTACGACATGAGCGCAGAGGGCTCGAAGGAGTGGCCGCTGCAGAACGGCGACCTTCTGAAGGTGTTCTCCATTACTGACCAGGATGAGCGCGCGATCTTCCTGGAGGGCAACGTCGTGCGGCCCGGCAAGCGCCAGTACTTCGAGGGCATGAGACTCCTGGACGTGATCCAGTCGCCGGACGACCTGCTCCCGGAGACGTACTTCTCGTATGGGCTGATCGAGCGCGAGAATGAGCTGAACCGGGAGCCGGAGTACGTCGGCTTCGACCTGCGCCAAGCGCTAATCGACGGTCGCGAGGAAGCAAACGTATTGCTCAAGCCGCGCGACAGGATCTACGTGTTCCACCGCGCGCACTTCCGAGAGGCTCCGCACGTGCGGGCGCTGGGAGAGGTGAGGTCGCCCGGGGACTTCGAATACAGAAAGGACATGCGTGTTCTCGATCTCATCTTGGCCGCCGGCGGGCTCACGAGGGACGCGTGGATGCCGACCGCCGAGCTCATGCGCACCGACCCTGCGACGCTCGATGTGGAGAGAATACAGATAGACCTGACGCGTGTGCTGGCGGATGAGGAGTCGAGCAATGTTCTCCTGAGAGACCTGGATGAGCTCGTGGTCCACTCCGTCTGGGAGTTCCGCGCGCACGACCAGGTCCAGGTCCTGGGGGAAGTTAACAAGCCGGGCAAGTACCCCCTCTACGAGGGCATGCGCATCTCGGATCTGATCTTCTCGGGCGGCAGCCTCAAGGAGTCGGCATACAGGCATGAGGCCGAGTTGACCAGATACTCGATCGTCGACGGCGAGAGACGTGAGCTCAAGCAGGTCGTCGTGGACCTGGCGGCGGTCATTGCCGGTTCCGAGGAAGCGGATCTCGTGCTGCGACCGTACGACAGGCTGCTCGTCCGCAGGATCAGCAACTGGAGGGGCGACGAGGTCGTGGAGGTGACCGGCGAGGTGGTCTTCCCCGGGGGCTACCCCATAGAGGACGGCGAGAAGCTGTCGCACCTGATCGCGCGATTCGGGGGGTTCCTGAACGACGCGTATCTCCCGGCAGCCGTCTTCACGCGCGAGGCGGTCCGGTTGCGCCAGAACGAGCAGTTGACCCGGATGGCGGACCAACTGGAGGCCGACCTCTCGAGACTTGCCGTATCGAGCTCGCGCGATCCATCCTCCGCCGCGACCGCGCAGCGTCAGGAGGCCGTAGAGGCCGGCAATCAGCTCGTGTCGGAGCTGCGCTCGACGCCGGCGACCGGCCGAATGGTGATCTCGCTCGAGGATGTTCGGGACAAACCGGACGACTACGACATTGTGCTCGTCGACGGCGACGTCCTTCATGTGCCGAGGCGGCCGGACTTCGTGATGGTCATGGGGCAGGTCAACAACCCAACGGCGTTCGTCTACGACGAAGGGAAACGCGTCCGGCACTACGTCCGTCTCGCCGGTGGTAAGACGCGGTTCGGCGACCTCGGCAAGACGTACGTGGTCAGAGCCGACGGGTCGGTCGAGCGCAGCCGCTGGGCCAAGCTGAAACCCGGCGATGTGGTCGTCGTTCCGGAGACGCTCGAGCGGTTCGCAGGCATGCAGTTCCTGCTGGACATTAGCCAGGTCCTTTATCACATCGGGATCGCCGCGGCCAGTGCCTACACTGTCGGGGTGTTCAAATAGGGGGTCGGCGATGCGCGAGTTCCTCTCGCTGCTCTGGCACCACAGGACACGCCTCGTGGCGACATGGGCGGTCGTGATGGTCGTGGCACTCGTGCGCCTCTTGACCATGGCCGACGTCTACACCTCGAGCGTGCTCTTGACACCGCTGCCGCTCGAACAGGTGGAGGAGAGTTCACAGTCCGGTATCGGAGGCGGCACCGTTCGCAGTCTGCTCGGAAAGGGCTCGTCGCGTGACGAGTTTGCCGTCGTGGCGTTCATGCAGTCCCGCCAGCTGTTGAGCCGTGTGGTCGATGAGCTGGACCTCACGAAGAAGCTGTTCCCCGGACGGTGGGACGAGCAGAGCAAGAAGTGGCGGGGATCGCGGGGGGGGGAGCCGACCGACGGACAAGCGCGGCGGGCGCTGGACAGCAAGGTCGACGTTTCTTACGACGAGTTCACGGGTCTCATGGTGCTCGAGGTCAACTGGGAGGACGCCGACGTCGCATACAGGGTGGCCTCCGCCTTCGTGTCCGTGTCCGACCGCATGCTCCGTGAGGCCGCCGTGGAAGAGGGTGAACGCCGGGTCGCCGAACTCGAGCGGGAGTTGAGCGTCGCCACGGTTGGCGACATAGACGTCTACCTCGCCGAGGAGCTGACGCGCGTCATCTCGTCTCTGGCCTCGATACGCGCCAAGGCGAACTACGGTTTCAGAGTCATAGATCCTCCCACTCTTCCCGACAGGAGATCGTGGCCCCCCCGTTTCTTGCTCCTGGTGATAGTGGGCATCGTGACCGCTTCGATCGAGGTTGGTGTGCTTGCCGGCGTGTATCTTCGACTCGGTTCTAGCCACGGCGACTCGGCCTGAGCACTATTGTGCGGCGGCTGATCCATCTCTTGCTCCTCACCGGAGGATGAAGTCGCGATGCCAGGGGGCGCTAGAGACACGGCGACGGCACTTGCCGGTAAGCTCGGAGTGCTCGTCCTCGGACTGGCGGTGCAAAGCTCACTCGCGTGGGTGCTCGGTCCCGATGGCAGAGGTTCCTACGCAGTCTGCCTGCTCTTCGCGATCGTCCTGAGCACTCTCTTCTCATTCGGCGTCGACCGTGCGGGCCAATACTTCTCTGCATCGGGCAGACTAGAGCCTAATCGCAGTGTTCGCGCAATGATCTTCCTTCTTCTGATCGGATCGTTGCTCGCGGTTGGTGTTGGGTGGGCACTGCTCTCTTCAGGCCTGACCTTCTTCCGGAAGGCGGATCACTCATCCTTCCTTGTGGCGCTTGGTATCATCCCGTTGGTCTCCGTTCAGAACGCTCTCCTCATGGTACTTGGAGGGATGCGTCGCATCGCCTTCATGGCCATCGTCTCCGTGTCAAGCGTAGCCGTACAACTGGCCGCCGCGCTCGTGCTGGTTCTGGGGTTGAGGCAGGGCGTGAATGGCGCACTATGGTCTGTCATCATTGCCGGAGTCGTCACCGTAGCGGTGACGCTTCACTACATGAGACGCACGGGCTGGCTGACGGTCTGTGGCACGGCCTGGCGCGACGCTGGCAGGCTCCTTTCGTACGGACTCAAGTACTACGTTGCCAAGCTGTCGACGGTAGTTCACTTTCGCGTGGGAACTCTGGCGCTGGCGTTCTTCGTCAGCCCGCACGAGATCGGCCTCTTCGCGGCAGCATCGCAACTCGTTGCCAGACTCACGTTCGTGTCTCAGGCAGTCGAGACCGCCATCTTCTCCAGGATTGCCATTGACAGCGCTGGTCGTCCTGCGCTTGTTGCGCAGTCCGCGCGCGTCACAATGTACATTGTAGGTGTCCTGCTATGTCTGCTGCTCGCGCTCAGCTGGCCCATAGTCGCAATCGTCCTCTCTCCAGAGTTCCTTCCGGGTGTTCCACTGGTCTGGATCGTGGCACCGGGGATTCTCGTGCGTTCGGGATCGAACGTCCTGATGACGTTCTTCATGGCGACGAACCGGCCGGGCATATGTTCCTGGGCCGTAGGCACGGGAACGGTAGTTGATGTGGCCGCCATCGTGCTCATGCTCCCCATGCTCGGCCTGTCGGCTGCGGCCTGGGCCCTGACCCTCGGATACGTCTCCAGTGGAGCGATATTGGTTGCTTCATTCCACCGCACGACCGGGATCGCGCTTACGGATGCGTGGCGCCCCAGGAGAGAGGATGTGAAAGCTCTGAGGGATGCGCTGAGGACCGTGTTGTCATCTCTGAAGCTCCGGGTACCGCTCGACTCCCAGGCGGCGTCCCGCCGGGACCGCACTGTGGGATCGAGGAGGGAACAATGAAAGCCAGGGCGGTCGTGGTGGGTCTCGATGGCGGAAGCTGGGGAGTGCTGGACGGCTTCGTGCGGGCAGGGCACATGCCGAACTTGGAGCGGCTGATCGAACGAGGTCGCAGGTCGACGCTCCGGTCGACCACCCCACCCATTACGCCCGTGGCGTGGGCCAGCTTTGCCACCGGGATGGAACCTGGCGGACACGGCGTGTTCGGATTCGGGTCGCAGCGCGCAGCGCCTGGGTCCTACATGCCACCGCCTGCGCGGCGCGATACAATAGCAGCGCCTACTCTCTGGCGTCGTCTGACCGAAGAGGGGATGGTCTCGATCGTCCTTAATGTCCCGCTCACCTATCCGCCCGAACCGATTCGCGGGTCTCTCGTGACGGGCATGTTCACCCCGGGGCTGCAGTCCGACTGCACCTACCCTCCTGAACTCAAGGGTGTGCTCAGCGAGCGCGATAGCATGCCGCGCTTCAACACTCGGGCCGCGGCGGGGCTCAGGGCGGCACTCGAAGCCGGGAGTCACGACGCGATTCGCAGAGCGAAACTGGACTACCTCTCCGACCTGGACGACATGACGGAGCATTTGGTCCGCGCGCTTCGTTATTTGGGCAGCGGGGAGTTCGATCTTATGGCGGCGGTCTTCGTTGCCACCGACAGAGTGCAACACTGGATGTGGGACGAGGTGCTGGCGGCTGCGACTGGTGAATGTGACGAGATAGGAACGCGCATCTGTGAGCTCTACCGCAACGTGGACAAGGGCATCGGAGTCGCCACGGAACTTGCGGGGGAAGACGGAGCCATCTTCTTGATGTCAGATCATGGGTTCGGCTCATGTGCAGGGCAGTTCGCCGTGAACGCGGTTCTCGTGGACCGGGGGTACGCGGCTGCACGGAGGCAACGTCTGCTTCCCAAGGTGAAGCGGATGCTCAGGCGAGCCGCGGTCCCGAATCGCCTGCGACGAAAGGTATCCCTGAGCAAGATTGGTCAGCGGGCAGTTGGTGCCATGGATGCTCTCGACTGGGCCAGAACCAGTGCCTACTTCGTTCCAGGAACCAACGGCGTTAGAATCAACGTGCGGGGGAGAGAGGTCAACGGGATCATCAAGCCGGGAGCGGAGTATGAGCGACTCAGGATCGAACTGCGCGACATTCTGACAGAGGCTGCTGATCCCGAGACCGGAGCCCGTCCCATAGAGCGCGTACAACTGCGAGAGCACGTGTATGATGGAGAGCTTGTCCAGTGGGCCCCGGATCTGATACTCCTCCCCGGCGAAGAGCGCGGCTATGTCCTTGCAGCCGGAGATCCCGGCGCCGACGGTCCCATTACGCACCCCCCTCACAGTCGCGGAAGCCACAGACAGAGTGGGATCTTTCTGGCGCACGGACCCGGGATCGGAGAGGGCGTGGCGAACGCCGAGGTTGCGATTTGCGACGTGGCTCCAACCATAATGAAGTGGCTGGGGGTTCCCGTTCGCGACCACATGGATGGCGTTCCTCTCGATGCCGTGGCTTCTCCGGTGAGAGTTGGTCGGTCTGCTGAACCGCACACGTTCCCAGGAGCGGCAGCCGGCCGGAGCGGCGAAGCGGCGGGTGATGGGAAGTACACAAGGACGGAAGAGGAGATAATCCGCCGCAGGCTGGAGGATCTTGGTTATCTGAGCTGATCGGCCGTACCGCATCTGCACCAGGAGGGCACACGAGTTCGAGACTCCGAGTCGCGTTCGTCGGCGATGTGAATCTCAGCATGCCACTTGAGGCTTGGCTGGAGGCCCGGGTTCCCGATCTTCACAGCGCCCTGGCCGCGGATCTTGTTGTCGGGAATTTCGAGGCCTGCGTCTCGGGCGCCCCGAATGCATCACCGGAGGATGCCAAGATCTGCCTGGAAACGGAACGCGCGGCAGTCCTGAAACTGCGTGAGGTGGGGGTCGACTTCGTTTCTGTGGCGAACAATCACGTGGGGGACTTCGGTCAAGCCGGGGCCAGGCACACAATAGACGTTCTGCAGGATATCTTTGGAGAGGATCATATCTTCGGTTGGCGTGGCAAGCCCAGCGCGCTCTTGGCGCCGGGGCTTCGGGTCGTCGGGGCCTGCTTCCCAGAGACGAACCCGCTCCTTCAGGAGTACCAGTACGGACCCAGTTGTCCGGGATCGTCCGACGACGGCCTGGGTGACAGCATGAGGTCTGGCGAGGAGCTGGTCGCATTCGTCCACTGGGGAGAGGAACACATAGCCGCGCCGTGTCCCGAGCTTCAGGAGAGGGCGCGGACGATGCTCACCAATGGCGCGACTCACGTCATCGGTTCACACAGCCACGTCACCGGGATGGCCGAGCGGGTGGGCCGCTCTGTTGTGTTCTACTCGCTTGGCAACTTCATCTTCGGCCAAGTGGCGAGTCATCGAAGGCGTCAGCTTGCGCGGAACAAACGGAGCATCGTCCCTGTCTTCATCTGGGACGGCAAGAGCCTGGAGTATGAGGGGTATTGGAGGAGCCGTTACGACGGCTCATTCGCGGTGGAGTTCTCCGCCTTCTCTCCTCGCCTTCCTCGCCAGTCTTGGCGCGGCTGCCTGCTTCGAGCGCCGCTTCCTCTGCGACGGCTTGTGTATGAACGTATACTGGCGACACGGTGGGTCTGGCTTTCGATAGGTCGACTTCTGGAAGGAGTGGAGAGGCCCGGTCTCAACAAGGTGAAGACCATGTGGCGCATGGTGGTGCTCCACGCGTCCGGGCGAACGTGATGGTGAGCACGGTGCAGAGTCTTCCAAGACGGATCATGGCAGTTGCTGCGGACTCGATCTTCTGGAGAGTGCTGAAGAAGAGCGACCAGCTGCGTTTGGCACGCGAGTTCAAACGGGAGCAGTGGGACAGCGTTACCGAGTTCACTGCGAGGCAAGATCGCCTGCTTGCGGGATTGCTGGTCCATGCGAAGAACCGCGTGCCCTTCTACTCACGGCAGATCGGGTTCCTCTCGGACGAGGACATACTCAACGACCCGAGAAGTGCGCTCTACGAGTTCCCTCTTCTGACACGAGAGAAGCTGCGGACCGAGTTGGATGATCTCTGGACAGAGATGGAGCGCGGGACGTACAGGAACTCCACGGGTGGGTCAACGGGTGTCCCCGTCACGTTCTATCAGGATCACACGTACCTGGACGCCGCGCTGGCCGTAACGCGGTTATTCTACTCCTGGGCCGGTCTGCGGCCCGGAGAGCGCCTGCTGAGACTATGGGGGGCGAGGCGGGACATGGCCCGCGGTCCGAGAGAGCTGCCGAGGAAGATTCTCGAGTCCGCAACGAACACCCGTACGTTGGGCGCATTCAGTATGAGTCCGGACGATATGAGGGAATACTGCACGACCATCTCCACCTTTCGTCCGGTGGCCATAGAAGGCTATGCGGACTCCTTGTACGAACTGGCGCGGTACGTTGATGGTGAGTCCGTATCCGTCCCGGCACCGAGGTGCATCATCGCCAGCGCCGGCACGCTCTATCCTCACATGAGGACGCTGATCTCCTGCGCTTTTGGGGCACCGGTCTTCGACCGTTACGGATCCCGCGAAGCGGGGAATGTCGCGGCTGAGTGCGGCACGGGGCAAGGACTTCACGTTCACGGCGAGACCTCTCTTGTGGAAGTAGTTGACTCACAGGACCGCGAGGTTGGTAGGGGGGAGACCGGACGACTTCTGATCACGAACCTGTGGAACTATACGATGCCTTTCATACGATACGAGATAGGGGACGATGCAACGAGAGGCGGGGACGAATGTCCTTGCGGACGGCCCTATCCCCTACTCGAACGGTTAACTGGACGATCCGGAGCCTCCTTTCGCACGGAAAAGGGGGGGGTCGTGGTCCCTGAGTTCTTCATCCATGTGATCGGCGTGGAGTTCCGCGACCTCGGCATCAGAAAGTTCCAGGTGATCCAGGAGCGAGTGGATCTCCTCGTCGTCAAGATCGTCATGGACGCGACCGACGGCCAGGAGCCTCGGCGCATCGTGGAACCTCTCGCAGACCGCATCAGACAGGAGATGGGTCCCGGATGTCGCGTCGATCTTGAATTCGTCGCCGACATCCCGCCGACACCGACAGGGAAGCATCTATACACTATCAGCAGACTCCCGCGTCGGAGTAAGGCCGATCTCTAGAGGGATGTGTGCGTTCTGGCGCGGTCGGTGATCGATCGGCCTGACGCGGCCTGCCCGAGACAGCACTGAGGTGGTGGCCGGATGTCTCACATGTTGGCAGGAACCGCATCCTCTCTTCCACTGTCGATCGCGACGCGCGCCGCTCTGGCGGGCGTCGTGGGCAGCGTGGTCCTCTTCGGCTTCACCCCGGAGACGCAGCTTCCCTTCTACGCGGTGATGAGCGCGTCCATTCTCGTGTACACGCTAGCCCGGGGCCGGGCGATCATCGGTTCGCTGGCGAGGTATCTCTCTTCGAGCACGATGATCTGGCGCTGGGTCTTCATCGCTTGGGCCGTGGCCTCGCTCTTCTGGGCCTCCCGCGCGAACAGCCTGGACAGGATGGTAACGCTGCTCGAGATACACGTCGTCGGGCTCGTGCTGTACGATGCGGCGCGCGAGCTCCGGGCGACGAGATGGATCCTGACCTGCGTGTTCGTGGCCGCGTCGGTGGGGTCGGCGCATGCGATCATCACCGGGATCGGCTCCGGAGAGACACGCCTTCAGGGCATGTACCGTAACCCCAACCTCCTGGCCGTTACACTCGTCATGGGTCTCGCGGCGTTCACCGCGGGCGCCGATCTGGGAAGGAGCCGGTTCGCGCGGGTCCTGGCCCACGCGCTGGCGCTCGTCATACTCGCCGGCATCGTATCGGCGGCGTCCCTGAAGGGCGTCGTTGGCGTGGTGTGCGTGTGGGTGATAGGACTGATGCTGTGGCGTACGCGGAGGCGCATCGTGGCCCAACTCGCAGTGGCCGGAACGGCTGCCGCGCTCGCGGTGCCGGCGGCGGCCGCGTTCCGGGTCTACTGGGAGAGAACGGTCTACCGCGTCGCCATCACGGCGTCGGCCATCGGGTCGGACGCCGGCGTCAGCAACAGTCTCGTCGAGCGTGTGAGGTTCGCCAAGAAGGGGCTGGGTTACATCGCCGAGGCTCCGCTCCGCGGTCACGGCCTGGGCGCGTTCAGCTGGCTGTCGGGAGAGGGTACGTACGCACACAACAACGCCATAGAGGTCGGCGTGTCGGTTGGCGTGGTCGGACTCGTGCTCTACTATCTCCTGCATGCCGTGGTTCTCTATCGTGGGATGTCGCTGCGGCGCAGCGACTCGCTCGGTTCTAGGTTCATCATCATCTTCGTTCCCACGCTACTGCTTCTCGACGCCGCCGCGGTCTCGTATCTGATGAAGCTCCCCACGCTTCTCCTTATAATGTGCGCGGGGTGGGTGGACGCAAGGCTCGCGGCCCGGGAGACGGCTTGAGGATCCTGCACCTGATAGACTCGCTGGCTCCCGGCGGCGCGCAGCGGCAGCTCGTCACGCTGCTCGGTGCCCTGGAGCCGGCCGAAGCGGAGAGCGCCGTCGCCGTCTATCACAAGATCGACCACTTCCGTCCCGAGGTCGAGGCGTCGGGCTCGAGCCTGTATGAGCTCGGAGGCGCCGGAGGGCGCGACCCGCGCGTTCCGTTTCGGCTCGGCGCGCTGATGCGCCGGGGACGATACGACCTGGTGCACAGCTGGCTGCGGACGCCCGGCGTCATCGCGAGGGTGGCGTCTACGCTGGTGGACGGTCCACCGGTTGTCGTCTCCGAACGGAACACGGATCTTGGAATGTCGAGGCGGTCGGTGGCGATCGAGCGGCTTCTCGCGAGATGCGCGCGCCTCATGATCGTCAACGCGGAAGCGATCGGCCGGAACGTCGAGAGGCTCGTCCCTGCGTGGAAGGGCAGGATAAGGGTCGTCCACAACGGATTCAGATGGACGGAGCCCACGGAGCGAGAGCTGTCGCTGTCACGTGCCTTCCGACGCGAGCACGCACGGGACAACGACGTCCTGCTGGGCGTCGTGGGGCGCGTCGAGCCTCAGAAGGCGCCGCTGCTGCTGCTCGAGGCACTGGAGATGCTCTCGGACCCGGCGCTGTCGCGATTGAGAGTGGTCTGGATCGGGAAGGCGATCGACTCGGCTCTCGTCGAGACGGCGGTGGCGCGGGCGAGGACACCCCGGCTGGCGGGGCGATTCGAGTTCCTTCCCGAGACGCGGGACATCGGAGGCGTCTATACGGCGCTCGACGGTCTCGTTCTGCCGTCGCGGTGGGAGGGCTTCCCGAACGCGGTGCTCGAGGCCCTGGGGCACGGCAGGCCCGTGGTGGCCACTGACGTCGGCGACACCTCGAAGCTCGTGCTCGATGGCGTGACCGGGTGGCTCGTGCCACCGGAGGACCCACGGGCGCTGGCCGCGGCACTGGAGGCGCTCGTCAGCTCACCTCCGGCGAGGCTTCGCGAGATGGGCGAGGAGGGAGCGAGGCTTGCCCGGGTCGACTACTCCGACACGAGACTTGCGGACGGTACCATGTCCGTCTACAGGGAGGCGCTGGCATGACAGGCGGAAGCGCCGCCTCCGGCGTCCGCGTGGAGGTAGTGGCATGACGACGGGAGGGACGCTCGTCATCATGATGGCAGGTCCGGTGCCTCCGCCGCTCGGAGGCACCACGGTGCTGTTCGACTCGCTCGCGAAGGCGCTCTCGTCCCGTCCAGATGTCGACACGCGTGTCGTCGGGACCGGAGGGGTCCGGGGGAGAGGTCCGGGCACGCCGGCCGCGCTCGTGCGGCTCAGGCGCGAGATCGCGACGAACCTCCGCGGAGCCGACGTGGCCGCCCTGCACGTCTCGACGAGCGCGCTGCATCTGATGGCGCCGCTCTTTGCACGGGAGTGTGCCGCGGCGGGCGTTCCGATCATCATCCGCAAGTTCGGTGGAACCGACTTCATGGACTACTCGCTGCTTCGGCGCGCGCTCATACTCCGCACGCTCAGGCGAGCGGACCTCTATCTGGCTGAGACGCGGGAGCTGGTGAGCGTCGCCGGGCGCGAGGGCCTCGACCGTGTGCGTTGGTTCCCTAACAGCCGGCCGATGCCGCCACTTCCTGATGAAGCGCCCGGGCGGCGCTGCAGCCGATTCGTCTTCCTCGGCCAGGTGCATCGCACCAAGGGCGTGCGCGAGCTCATCGAGGCTGGCGAGAAGATGCAGGACGGTGTGGTAGTGGACGTCTACGGGACGCTCGGCCACGACATCGCCAAGAGCGAGTTCGACGGCCTGACTCGCGTTCGATATCGGGGAAGCGTGGACGCGGTGGACGTGCACGACGTTCTGTCCCGTTACGACGCGCTCGTCCTGCCCAGCTACCACTCGGGCGAGGGGTATCCGGGGGTGGTGCTGGAAGCGTTCGGAGCGGGCCTTCCGGTCGTCGTCACCCGGTGGCGCGCGCTGCCCGAGATCGTCGACGACAGCTGCGGAGTTCTGGTTGAACCGCGGAGCGCCGTCGACCTCGAGAGGGCGATGAGGCTTCTCGTCTCGGACGCGCAGCTCTACTCGAGGCTGCGCGAGGGAGTGAGGATCAGGCGCGAGGAGTTCTCCGATTCGGTGTGGAACGAGAGGTTCGTGCAGATGTGTCGCGAGGTCGCGATCGGACGGCGTGACGATAGGGAGTGAGGGCGTGGGATTCGAGAGCAGACGCAGGCTGTACGAATCAATGCCGTCGTGGCTCAAGGCCGGCGTTAGGCTCGTGCCTTTCGGTTGGATCGCCGGCCCTTCGTACAGACGTACCATGGCGCGGGCGAAGCGCTTCGAGCGGGCGTCCGCCGCGGAGATCCTGACCTGGACCGAGAAGGCCCTCCGCGAGATACTCGATTTCGCCACCTCCGAGGTGCCGGCGTACCGTCCTCACAGGGGAGACTTCGAGCGCCACAGGCCGTTCGAGGCCCTTAAGGCGTTCCCGCTTCTCGACAAGGACGCGCTGCAGGAGAGATGGCCCGAGTACCTCCCGCGCAGGCTGTCGGAGCTCCCTCATTACGAGATCTCGACGGGCGGAACGAGCGGGAACCAGCTCCGGTTCCTGGTCGACGACGACTCGCAATCGGTGGAGACCGCGTTCGTCCACCGCGTCTGGAGCTGGGTGGGATACACCCCGAGGTCCACCAAGGCGACGTTTCGCGGCGTGACCTTCGCGAACCTGCCGCCGGGCGTCTACTGGCAGTCGAATCCGATCTACGGGGAGCTTCAGTTCTCTCCGTTCCACATGAACGAGAAGACGCTTCCCGCATACATGGAGCGCCTCGTGAGCTTCGCCCCGGACTTCCTGCATGGCTATCCGTCGGCCATCGACACGCTCGCGGAGTATGTGCTCCGAACCGGAGCCGCCGAGAGGATCCCGCCGATCAAGGCGGCGCTGCTCGCGTCGGAAGCGTGCGGGCCCGACCAGCGCGAGCGGATAGCGCGCGCGTTCGGGACCAGGGTCTTCCCGATATACGGTCACAGCGAGAGGCTCATCCTTGGCGCCGAGTGCGAGCGTGAGCACGTCTACCATCACGTTCCGGACTACGGCGTCCTCGAGATCGTCACCGCGGACGGCTCGCCGTGCTCGACCGAGGGAGAGAGGGGAGAGCTGGTGGGCACCGGACTGCACAACCGCTCCATGCCGCTCATCCGGTACAGGACCGGCGACCTGGCGACACGCATGGAGCGCGCCTGTTCGTGCGGCCGCTCATGGGAGCGTTTCACGGACGTGGAGGGGCGATGGAAGCAGGATTTCCTGCAGGGCAGGGACGGCGCCAGGATCTCCCTGACCGCGCTCAACATGCACGGTCCCGTCCTGCGGAACGTCGTCAGATACCAGTACGTGCAAAGCGAACCGGGGATCGCGGTGTTCCGTGTCGTGCCTTCCCCCGAGTTCGGGGAAGAGGATCGGCGCGGGATCGAAACCGCCTTCCATGACAAGGTCGGCGACCAGATAGATCTGAGCGTGGAGGTCGTCGATTCCATTGAGCTGACCGAACGCGGGAAGCTCAGGAGGCTCGTTCTCGAGTAGCACGCGGGATGGAGTGCCGCATGACAGGCGTCGGTAGATACGCGCGAACGCTGCGCTACCTGCGGGTCAGACAGATCGTAGCGCGGGCGCTCAGGATGGCCGTCCGGGCGTGCCCGAGTGCGGCTGAGCGCCCACCGCTCCGCGAACGGCGGGCCGGCATCGCTGAACCTCCGGCACGCGAGCCCGAGTGGCTCGCGATGGACAGGGTCAGGATCCTCAATGTCGAGAGGGAGATGCCCGGCGGCATAGGCTGGGAGCCCGATGACGTTCCGAGGCTCTGGAAGTACCACCTCCACTACTTCTCCGACCTGCCCGGCCGAGCGCGGGACGAGAGTTCTGCGTGGCTTGCCGACGTCGTACGGTCTTGGATCTCCTCCTGCCCTCCGGGGACCAGAGACGCCTGGGACCCCTACCCGACCTCGCTCCGGGTCATGAACTGGACGAAGTGGCTGCTGCAGCTTCCGGACGAACAACGCGACGAGGAGATGCTCCAGAGCCTTGCGGTTCAGGTCAGGCAACTGGAGCGTTCGGTCGAGCATGACATCTCGGGGAACCACATCTTCGCGAACGCGTCAGCGCTGTGCGCTGCTGGGCTTCTGTTTGACGGCGAGGAGGCCGCGCGCTGGCTTTCCGCCGGACGGAGGCTGCTCGGCCGAGAGCTCGGGGAACAGGTGCTCCCGGACGGTGGACACTACGAGCGCTCTCCCATGTATCACGCGATCGTCCTCGAGCAGATCCTCGACGTCCTCAACATCTCGCAGGGGCTGCCGGGCCATGAGGGCGCCGCGCTCGAGGGATTCAGAGCAGAGCTCACGTCCGCGGCCGAACGCATGCTCCCGTGGCTCGTCACGATGACTCACCCGGACGGGGGGCCTTCGTTCTTCAACGACACGACGATGGGTGTGGCTCCCGCGCTCGAGCAGCTCCTGGCCTACGCATCGAGACTCGGGCTGGAGCTTCCGCCCGCGAGCGCCGCTGGCACCACGGCCCTCCAAGAGAGCGGCTACTTCCGGCTCGTGTCCGACCGCGGCGACACCGTGGTCATCTTCGACGCCGGTCCGATCGGTCCGGACCACCAGCCCGGGCACGGCCACTGCGATGTGCTGTCGTTCGAGGTCTCCAGGGCGGGGAGGAGAGTGCTCGTGAACTCGGGCGTGTCCACATACGAGCCCGGACCCGAGCGCCTCAGGCAGCGCGGAACCTCGGCCCACAACTCCGCGCGCGTCGACGGGGAGGAGTCGTGCGAGCTCTGGGGCTCTCACAGGTGCGGCAGGAGACACGGGATCCTCTCGGCCTCGCTGTCAGGACGGACCGCGGAGGGAATTCACACGGGCTTCGCGCATCTCCCGGGCAGTCCCTTCCATCACAGGAGCGTCGAGGTGTCCGAGGGCGGCGTCCACATTCGGGACGGGTTCGACGGCGAGGGAGAACACCTCGTCGAATGGTGGCTGCGCGTCCATCCGGATCTTGAGGCGCGCGCCGAGCGCGGGGGCTTTGTCCTGCGGGCAGGCGGGAGCGTAGTGGGGCTGCTCCGGTTCCCGCCTGAGACCGCACCGTCTCTCGGAGAGTCCACCTGGCATCCAGGCTTCAATCTATGCCGGCCCTGTCCGATCGTAACAGCCACGTGGCGCGGACGGTTGCCCGCTGACTTCGAGTTCGAGATCATCTGGGAGTAGAGCCGCACACACGCGACGACACCCGCGGAGCGCGAGCGGGTCCTGCGCGAACAGGGAGATGCGCGGGCACGGCCCGGAGGCGAGACGGGATTCCGGTTGCGCCGACGTCCCAATCTCTGCGAACATCCACTGATGATCTCTCATTCGGCGCCGCCCACACCGCGGTTCGCCGCTTGGTGGAGACGCGAACGTGGAGGTTGCTCCATGAGAGTAGTGCTCATAGCCGGCGCCAGGCCGAATTTCATGAAGGTCGCGCCCCTCAGGGAGGCGCTCGCCCGCCGGCCTGATGTGGAGCCCATCATCGTACACACCGGCCAGCACTACGATGACATGATGTCGGCCGCCTTCTTCAGAGAGCTCAGGATACCCGCGCCCGACCGCAACCTCGGGGTAGGCTCGGCGTCACATGCGGTGCAGGCGGCTCGCATCATGCAGGCCTTCGACGCGTTTCTCGACCAGGAGGCCGTCGACGCGGTGGCCGTGGTCGGAGACGTCAACTCGACTCTCGCCTGCTCGGTGACCGCGGTGAAGAGAGGCATTCCCGTCGCTCACGTCGAGGCCGGCCTCCGCAGCTTTGATTGGAGCATGCCCGAGGAGATCAACCGGATCGTCACGGATTCGGTATCGTCGTTCCTCTTCACGCCGTCGCGTGACGCGGACGAGAACCTGAGGAGAGAGGGGAGGTCCGACGAGGACATCTACTTCGTGGGCAACGTAATGGTCGACACGCTCCTCAGGTTCAAGGACGAGGCGCTGGCCAGGGACGAGGTGCTGTTCCATCTGGGCCTGACGCCGGGTTCGTACGCGATGCTGACTCTGCACCGGCCGGCGAACGTCGACCAGCGGCCCGTGTTCGAGGGTGTGCTCGAGGCGATCGAGGTGATCGCGCGCGACATTCCGGTCGTCTACCCGATGCACCCGAGGAGCGTCAAGACGCTCGAGGCGGTGGGGCTGGGTGGGCGCGCGCGGTCGATCGACGGGCTGGTGCTGACGGGGGCGCTCGGCTACATCGACTTCATCGCTCTCGAGGGACGAGCCAAGTTCGTCATGACAGACTCCGGCGGCGTGCAGGAGGAGACGACGGTGCTTGGCGTGCCGTGCCTTACCCTTAGGCCCAACACCGAGAGACCCGTTACGATAAGCCACGGGACCAACAGGCTCGTCGGCACCGACAAGGACGCGCTGATCGCGGCCGCGCGCGATGTCATGGGTTCCGGCGAGACAAGGACCGAGGGCCCCCCGGAGCTGTGGGACGGCCGAACCTCGGAACGCATAGCCGATGTGCTCGAGAAAGGACTGGGATGACGACATGAAGGTGCCGCTTCTGGATCTCAAGAGACAGTACCGTACGATCAAGCCCGAGATCGACACGGCGATCGAGGAGGTCGTCGAGTCGCAGGTGTTCAAGCTGGGTCCGAAGGTGACCGACTTCGAGGACCGGGTGGCGGAGTATTGCGGGACGAAGAGGGCGGTCGGCGTGGCGTCCGGCTCCGACGCGCTCCTTCTCGCGCTCATGGCGGTGGGCGTCGGCCGTGATGACGAGGTGATCACAACCCCGTACACGTTCTTCGCGACAGGCGGCGCCATCGCGCGGCTCGGGGCCGTTCCGGTGTTCGTCGACATCGACCCGCTCACGTACAACATGGACCCCGGGTTGATCGAGCAGGCGATCACGGACAGGACACGCGCCATCATGCCCGTTCACCTCTACGGCCAGTGCGCCGACATGGACCCGATCATGGAGATAGCCTGCCGCAGCGGGATCCCCGTCATCGAGGACGCCGCCCAGGCAATAGGAGCCGAGTATCGGGGTCGCCGCGCGGGTTCGATCGGTGCGCTCGGCTGCTTCAGTTTCTTCCCGAGCAAGAACCTCGGCGGGTACGGTGACGGAGGAATGATAACGACCGATGACTCAGAGGTGGCCGACCTTCTGATCAGCCTCCGCGAGCACGGCCAGACCCTCAGGGATGGCGGGCAGACCGAGATGTATCACCACTGGACGATCGGGCTCAACAGCCGGCTCGATGCGCTTCAGGCGGTCGTCCTGGCGGTGAAGCTGCGCCACCTCGATGAGTGGAGCGATGGCCGCGCGCGGAACGCGGCCTACTACCGGTCGAGGTTCGAGGGGTCGCCCGTTATGGCTCCTCACGTCCTGCCGGAGTCACGCCACATCTACAACCAGTACGTGATCCGTGTCTCCAACCGCGACGCGCTCCGCGAGCACCTCAAGGAGAACGGGATCGGCTGCGCGCTCTACTACCCCGTCCCGCTGCACCTGCAGTCGTGCTTCTCCTCGCTCGGCATGGGCTCGGGCGATATGCCTGAGGCCGAGAGGGCGTCGGCGGAGACGCTCTCCATACCGGTCTTCTCGCTCCTGACGGAAGAGGAGAGGGATTACGTCGCAACGACGATCCTCGGATTCGTGAGAGCGTAGGGGGCTTAAGGATGCGGCGCGCGTCCGCCGGGCGTCACATCGATCCTCGCTCGCCGCGGGGCTACTACGTCGACCACTCTCGAGCGGCCGGCCCGACCGCCATCGGCGCGGACGGGCTGCCGGAGCTCAGGAGGCCGGTCGACGGCCACACGCATTCAGCTCTCGAGGTTGCCCGCTGGGGTCTGGGCAACCTCGAGCTGTACCTGGAGAGCGGAAACACCGCGAGGCGCGACGGGTTCGAGCGCGCCGCGAGGTTCCTCATCGACACCATCGAGGTCGTGCCCTCCAGCTTCGGGGGCTGGGCCATGCCGCCCGCGCCGCCTCCCTACGGCAGGTTGCTTCCGAGGGGCCATTTCGCCGCAGGTGCGCAGGGCGAGTGTCTGTCGGTCGTCGTGAGGGCGTGGACGCTGCTCGGCGCCGACGGCGCCGAGCAGACGGCGGACAGGGCCGCCGCCGCACTGGCCGCGCCGATCGCCGATGGAGGACTTCTGAGGGAGATAGGCGAGCCGACGGGTGTCGCGGGACTCGACTCGCTGGCCTTCCTCGAGGAGTACCCTCTCGAAGAGCGCCCTGTGATGGACTTGTCGGGACACGTTCGGGGTCTTCTTGGCGTCCACGACTACTGGCTGGCGAGCGGTGATCCCACCGCCGGCTCGCTGCGGGAACGCTGCATTCGGGGCCTGGCCTTCGTGCTCGACCGGTTCGACCTTGGATACTGGACGCTGGACGACCTCGACGTCGCCGCGCCGGGCCTCAGTCTGTCGAGTCCTTACGCGTTGAGGGAACACATCTTGCATGCGTTCACCCTGGCCGAGGTATTCAACAGCGAATCGTTTCACGACGCCGCCCTTCGTTGGCGCTCCTATCAAGCGAGCCCGCTGTGCCGCACCCAGGCCCTCGTGCGCAGAGCGGCCGGTCGCCTGACGTGAGGCATATCTCCCCCATTGTGAATGTCATTCGTTCCGACTCGACCGCCTGTGGGCTTTCGCGAGGGCGGGCTTCGTGCTAGATTTCTCGGAACGGTCTTGTGCTGTGGTCCGGTGCCGGAGGTTGGAGGCTTGGTCGGACTCGGACAGATTTGGTGCGCTCTCGCCATGCTCGGCGCCACCGGCGTCGCGTCCTGGCTTCTGATGAAGCCGGCCGCACGCCTCGGGCTGTACCTTGGCCTCGTCGACCTCCCGAGCACGCGCCGGACCAGGGCGAGACCCATCCCCACCACGGGGGGGCTCGTTGTGTTCGTCGTGTTCATCGCCGCCATGACGATCTCTCTGCGGCTCTGCGGAGGAGGATTCGAACCAGACGTTCTCGTCAAGTACTCGGCCCTCACAAGCGGCGGCATCGTCATCGTCATACTCGGGATGCTCGATGACCGCTTGAACCTCCGCCCTCACATCAAGCTGGTCGTACAGACGGCGGTGGCAGTGACGATGGTGGCCTCCGGAGTAGGCATAGAGCACGTCAAGTTCCTCGTCGGGCCGCTTCACCATCTCGGCTGGCTCACGTATCCCGTCACCGTCTTCTGGTTCGTTGGATTCATGAACGCCATCAATCTCGTAGACGGCCTCGACGGCCTTGCGGGGGGCATTGCCGCCATCGGTGCGGCAGCGCTCTTCGCTGTCGGCGTCATCAATGAGAATGTCCTTCTCTATCTGATGGCGGCCGCCCTGCTGGGAAGCACCGTCGGCTTCCTGCTGCACAACTTCAGGGAGGGCAACATCTACCTGGGTGATGCGGGAAGCATGGTGCTCGGGTTCTTCCTGGCGGGGGGCTCCGTTGTCGGCGCCTACGGCGACGGTGCGAGCAACGCGCTCCTGGTTGCGGGCGCGTGCATGGCGATCCCGGCGTTCGACGTCGTGACGACGATCGTCCGGCGCAGCAAGTCGCACAAGGGAGTGATGACGCCGGACCGCGCTCACACGCACCACCGGCTGATCCGTTTCGGGTTGAACCCGAAGGCGGCCGTCGTGGTGCTCTGGTGCATCACGCTCTTCTTCGGCGGGCAGATGCTAGGGCTCGTGGCTTCTCACGGGCTGGTCTACGTGCTGGGGAGCTACGTGGCGGCGGCTGCGGTGGCCAACGTGATCGTCGACCAGCACAGGAAGAACACGCGGACGATACAGAGCGACCTCCGGGAGGAGGTCCTCTATCTTGCTGGACTGCCGAGGACGCTCTCCGCGCCCGACGCGCACGACGGGATGACGCTCCGCGAACTCATCGTGGCGCAGATCCGCCGCGAGGCCCGGTACCGCAGGCTGGTGAGGGAAGAGAAGAACCCACCGACGGGCGGCGTGCCCGAGCTTCAGACGGCTCCTCGCGGCCGGTCCTCCGCCGTGCGGTCCCGCGTCCCCGAAGAGGCCGCGGGCGGCCTCCTCACGGAAGATGAAGACCACCGCGCCGACTGACCCCCGCCCACCAGGCAAGTTCCCAGTGAGTACGTTTCCCGATGTCGATTGCCAGCGTCGCCGCCGGGTGCTATGTTGGAGTGCTCAGGTGCGGTGACGCGCATGCGCCGTCTCCGCTGGTTCGCCACTCTTGACAGGAGAATGAGATGCCACACCGTATGGTCTATTTCTTCGGCGAAGGCAGAGCCGACGGCCGAGGAGAGATGAAGAACATCCTCGGCGGAAAGGGCGCCAACCTCGCTGAGATGACGAATCTCGGGATCCCGGTTCCCGCCGGGTTCACGATCTCAACAGAGGTCTGCATGTACTACATGGAGAACAACGGGACCTTTCCGGGTGAGCTGGAGGGTGGTGTGGAGGAGGCCATCTCGAAGGTCGAGAGCGCCATGGGGATGAGGTTCGGCGATCCTGAGAACCCGCTGCTCCTGTCGGTGCGCTCCGGGGCCCGCGTGTCGATGCCGGGAATGATGGACACCGTACTCAACATCGGTCTCAACGAGACCACGGTGAAGGGTCTTGTCGCGAAGACGGGCAACGAGCGGTTCGTCTACGACAGCTACCGCAGACTGGTTCACATGTACGCCGACGTGGTCATGGGGCTCGAGAGCGAAGAGTTCAGCGCTCTCCTCGACGCCAAGAAGAAGCAGAAGGGCGTCTGGCACGACCTCGAGCTCGACGCCGCAGACCTCGCTGGCCTTGCCAAAGAGTACAAGGCGAAGGTTCACGAGCTGTCTGGCAAGGACTTCCCCGACGATCCGCGCGAGCAGCTCTGGGGCGCGATACGCGCCGTCTTCGATTCGTGGAACATCCCGCGGGCCAAGATCTATCGGAAACTGAACGACATCCCGGAGGACTGGGGCACCGCGGTCAACGTGCAGGCGATGGTCTTCGGCAACATGGGCGACGCCAGCGCGACAGGCGTGGCCTTCACTCGCGACCCGGCGACGGGCGAGAAGGTCTTCTACGGCGAATACCTTCCCAATGCGCAGGGCGAGGACGTCGTGGCCGGCGTTCGCACGCCACATCCGATCAACCTCTCCCAGAAGAAGGAAGGCGACGAGGAGTCCCTCGAGGAGTTCATGCCGGCGATCTATCGAGAGCTGGACTCCATACGCGAGAAGCTGGAGCGCCACTACACCGACACGCAGGATATCGAGTTCACCATCCAGAATGGTCGGCTCTGGATGCTGCAGACGAGGACCGGCAAGCGGACCGCTGCCGCGGCCGTCAGAATCGCTGTCGAGATGGAGGCGGAGGGCCTCATCGACAGGAAGACGGCGCTCATGCGCGTGGACCCCGATCAGGCAGGCCAACTCCTTCACAAGCGTCTGGACCCGAAGGCCAAGTATGACGTCCTGACGACCGGGCTTCCGGCATCGCCGGGCGCCGCCGTAGGGCAGGTCGTCTTCACGGCCGAGGACGCCGTGCGCTGGGCCGACGAGGGACATCCGACCGTCCTGGTCCGCGAGGAGACCTCTCCAGAGGACATCGACGGCATGAACGCCGCCGAGGGGTTCCTGACGGCGCGAGGCGGCATGACGTCGCACGCCGCCGTGGTCGCTCGCGGCATGGGCAAGTGCTGCATCGCCGGCGCGAGCAACGTGGAGATCGACTACGCGGCCAGGAGATTCTCCGTTGACGGGACGGTCGTGAAGGAAGGCGACTGGATCACCCTCGACGGTTCCAAGGGCGAGGTGATACTCGGCCAGGTGCCGACCGTCGACAGCGAGATGTCGGAGAACTTCACCGTTCTCATGAGCTGGGCGGACGAATTCCGCCAGCTGTCGGTGCGAACTAACGCCGACACCCCGGAGGACGCGGCGAAGGCGAGGGCGTTCGGCGCCGAGGGCATCGGCCTGTGCCGGACCGAACACATGTTCTTCGGCGAGGAGCGCATCCAGTTCATGCGCGCCATGATCATGTCGGCCTCGGTGGACGAGCGAAGACGCTGGATCGAGAAGCTCCTGCCGTTCCAGCGTGAGGATTTCCTCGGCATACTCGAGGCGATGGAGGGTCTCCCGGTCACGATCAGGCTCCTCGATCCGCCTCTGCACGAGTTCGTGCCTCAGACCGACGACGAGATCGAGGCTCTGGCGCGCGATCTCGGCAAGGACGCCGCGGAGCTGAAGGCGCGCGCCGTTAGCCTGCACGAGGTCAATCCCATGCTCGGACACAGGGGATGCCGGCTCGGTATCTCCTACCCGGAGGTCTACGAGATGCAGGTGAGAGCCATCTTCGAGGCGGCCTGCGACCTCAAGAAGCGCGGTGTCGACGTCAAGCCCGAGGTGATGATCCCGCTGGTGGGAGAACCCAAGGAGCTGTCGATCCTGAGATCACTCGTGGAGCGCGTGGCGGAGACCGTCATCGCCGAGAAGGGTCAGCCCGTCGAGTACCTTGTGGGAACGATGATCGAGATACCCAGGGCCGCGCTCGTTGCCGACGAGATCGCGGTGCACGCGGACTTCTTCTCCTTCGGCACGAACGATCTCACCCAGATGACCTACGGCTACAGCCGTGACGATGCCGGCGTGTTCCTCAAGGAGTACCTGAAGAAGGGGATCCTTCGGAAGGACCCGTTCCAGTCGCTCGACCGACGTGGCGTGGGCTCGCTCATCAAGATGGCGGTGGAGAAGGGCGTCCTGGTGAATGATGAATTGCACGTCGGAATCTGCGGCGAGCATGGCGGAGACCCCGAGTCGATCGACTTCTTTCACCACGCGGGCCTCGACTACGTGAGCTGCTCGCCTTACCGCGTTCCCGTGGCGCGCCTCGCGGCCGCCCAGGCGGTCTTCCGGGCGAGGATGAGGTCGCTCGCTTAAGCCCCTTCGCGGCGTGCGAGCTTGACGAACGACCAGTCAGCAGGGCGCCCCTCGACGCCGTGCGAGCTTGACGTATGCTCAAGATGAGGATACAATAGGCTCTGTGGGGCCGTTCCCCCGAAGGGTCTCCTGCCTCCGCGTGTTGGCCGCTGGACAGGAGTTGCTCGTGAGGAAGATCCTTTTTATTCTCCTTCTCATAGCGTTGTCCGCTTCGGTCGCCTACGGGCTCTATGTCGGGGGCTTCTTCGAGACGCTCACGAACGGCGCCATGATCTGCATGACGTGCATCGGGGTGGCGTGACGGGAGGCGGTACCTCTCTTGAAACGGCGAATCGTCCAGCTCATCGCCCTCATCGCCAGCAATTCTTACTTCACGGCCATACCGACGGCCAGCTTCTACCAGGGCAGCCTTAAGGGTGCGTGCGTTCCCGTGCTCAACTGCTACGCGTGTCCCCTGGCATGGGGCTCCTGCCCGATAGGGACCCTGCAGCACTTCATCATCGTCCGCGCGCTGCCCTTCTACCTCATCGGAGTGCTGGGACTCGTGGGGCTCGTTGTCGGACGCTGGCCGTGTGGGTGGCTGTGTCCGTTCGGGTGGCTGCAGGAGATACTGAACAAGATCCCTTCCCCGAAGTTCTCCGCGCCCGACTGGCTCAGGCACACCAAGTACGTCTTCCTGTTCGCCGTTGTGGGGCTGGTGGCATGGATAACGTACGAGCCGTGGTTCTGCAAGATGTGCCCCGCAGGCACACTCGAGGCCGGCCTGCCGTGGCTGTGGTGGCATGCCAGAGGCTCCGCGTTCGCCGACGGCATGAACTTCACCACGGGCACGTTCAGCGTGAAGCTGCTGCTCCTGGGCGTCTTCGTGGCGTTCGCGATCATGATGCGCCGGCCGTTCTGCCGGTTCGTGTGCCCTCTTGGAGCGTTCCTCGGGATGATGAACAAGGTAAGCCTGCTGCAGCTCGACTACGACCTCGACAGCTGTGCCATCGCCTATGCGAAGGGCTCCGACTTCGAGAACTGCCGGAGCTGCAAGCACTGCTCGAGCCGTTGTCCCATGAACCTCAAGGTGCCTGAGCAGCGGGGCAGCGTCGACTGCATAAGATGTATGAACTGCACCAGCTACGGCTCGGTTCTCTGGAGGTTCAGACTTGGATCGGCCGGCGACGGAGCCGGCGAAAGAGGCGCCGCTGACGCTCGAGCAGCAGACGCGGTGCCGGAGCCCCGGGCGCCCGCCTGAGGCTCGCAGCAAGAGCGTAAGGGGGCCGCATAATGGAACCCACCATCGGTATCAACGATCGGCTGGTGGAGCGCCTCGGCCAGGCGAGGAGGATCTCCGTCCTGACCGGATCCGGCGTATCCAGCGAGAGCGGCATTCCGACCTTCCGCGGAAGGGACGGGCTCTGGGAGAAGCACCGCGTCGAGGAGCTCGCTACCCGGCAGGCGTTCGAGTCCCACCCGGAACTCGTCTGGCGATGGTACGACTACCGCCGCCAGTTGATAGCCGACGCCGAGCCAAACGCGGCGCACGCGGCGATCGCAAGGCTGGAAGGCCGCTTCGACTCGTTCGTGCTCATCACCCAGAACGTCGACGGGCTTCACAGGCGCGCCGGCAGCACTTCTCCGGTCGAGCTGCACGGCAATATCTGGCGGGCCCGCTGCACGCGCGAGCAGACTGTGAGCGATCTTCTCGAGTGTCCTCTGATGGAACTGCCGCCCGTGTGCGCGAGTTGCGGATCGGTCCTGCGCCCGGATGTCGTCTGGTTCGGCGAGCCTCTGCCTTCTGACGCCTACGACCGGGCGTATGAGGCAGCAACGAACTGCGACGCGATGCTCGTCGTCGGCGCGTCCGCGATGGTCCGTCCCGCGGCTTCCCTCCCTCTGGTCGCGAAGACCAACGGCGCCCTCGTCGTCGAGGTCAACCTCGGATTCACGCCCATTTCGGCTCTCATCGACGCAACGCTGCTGGGCAGGGCCGGAGACGTGCTGCCCAAGCTCGTCGATATGGTCCTGAAGCTCGTCGGAGATGTGGCCCCCCGTGCGCCGAGTCGGGTGGGGGAACGGTGAGCATCGGGCAGGAACGGCCCACGACGCCAGAGCTTGACCGGGCTCAGGCGCTCTGCTAGCCTCTAGTATCATCCTCGGCAGAACTTCGGAATCAACCGAGGACGACGCGGCTGTCCGGGCGAGCGCCCGGGCGCACTACCGTTAATGATTCGCGCACAGGCCCAAGTGCGACGGCCTTGCGCCTCCCCAGGAAGGCCCGATGCGAAGATACCTGCCTGCAGTGACGCTGCTCACGATCCTGCTGCTCGCGAGCGGGGCGTTTCCGAAGACCTACAACACGCCGACGATAGACGGCCGCGTGCAGCAGAGCGCGAGCGATTGGGACGCGGACGAGCTGGGGGTCGATGATCCGACGGACGACGGGCGGTGGTATCCGAGCGACCCGGACCTCGACGACCTGTACGTGACGTGGGACGCCGACAACCTGTACGTGGGCGTCACGACCCAGCGGGGGCCCGGGCAGTACGGCAACGGGTACGTGATCTTCATGGACATCGACGGCCAGAACGGCGTTACCGGGGCCACGAGCTTTGCCAGCGCCGACTTCTATCCGCGTAACATATCGTTCAGCACGATGGGGGCGGACGTGGTCGGGGGTGCGTGGGCAGGTCAGGGGCAGTTCCCGATGAGCATGGACTTCAAGCGCTGCACCGACCCGACCAGCACCACGCTCATGACCGGGGTGACGTATTCCGCCAATCCCGGCGTCCTGAATTTCGAGTTCGGCATGCCCTGGGACACGATCTTCGGGCTGGGCCAGGGAGTCGTGCCCGCCGGAACGAAGATGCGCTTCATAGTCGTGGTTGTGGGTGGAGACGGCTCGGGCGCATACGACGCGATGCCGACGTCGAGCACGGGCGCCGAGTCCAACCCCAGCACGCCGTGGGATGCCAACACCGATCTCGACAACTACTATGAGGTGCTCGTAGACGGCAACGGGGACGGCGTCCCGGACCAGGGATTCCCGTCCGGAGGCTCGATATCAGGTACCGTGACGCTCGACGACGAGACCGACCTCGAGACCGTGGTCACCGTCTCGGCCTACCTCGAGGGCGAGCTGACGGGCTCTGACACCACGCCCGCGGGCGGCGGAGCGTATTCGATAGGACGGCTCCCGGACGGCGACTACGAGGTCACCGCCACGGCGGTCTCCTATCTCGACTCGACGCGTTACGCCACCGTCGTGAGCGAGTCCGACGAGACCGGTATCGACTTCCTCCTCCAGCGCGTGAACGGCGCCATCGAAGGGCAGGTGGCGCTCTCGGGCGGCCCCGCCACGGACGTGACGGTGACCGCGTATGACGTAGTCACCGGCGCGACGGCGGGCAGCGGTCCGGCGACGGTAACGGGAGGAACCGGCGCCTTCAGGATCGGGACCGTCCTTGACGGCACGTACCGTGTCGAGGCTACGGCCAAGGGCTACGTTGAGCAGGCCGCCCAGGCGGTCGTCGCGCTGGAAGGAACGGCCGATGTAGGTCTCCTCACGCTCCCGGCCGTGGTGGCCACGAAGTACACGTTCGTCGATTCATCGGGGGCCGAGATCTACAGCGCCGGCACCACCGTCAGCATTCCGGACAGCTCGATCTACTACTTTGCACACGCGTGGCTCGAGCCGCGAGACGACGACGACCGCGTGGCATACTGGGACACGGCGGTGCAGGAGAGCGTCCTTCTGTCGGCGACCAAGCTTGATCCGTCCTATCCGCCGAGCGGGACGATCGTCTTCGCCGGTGCGGACAGCATGGAGATGCCGGACTCGACCATCACCGCGGCCATGTTCGACGACGGCAGGGCCCCGCTGCTGGTGGCCGGGGACGAGATCGAGGTGTTGCGCGTGCTCGCCGCCGGCAACGGTCTGAGCGGCGTGCTCGAGGTCGGCATCGACGCGCCGGCCGCCACGCGCCTCGCGCTCACGTCGGACATCAGCACCATCGACGTTGGCACCGGGATCGCGCGGATCACCGGTCAACTCATCGATGCCGCTGGCAACGACACGAAGATATCTGGCGTCCAGGCAAGCATGACAGCCGGTGGAGCGGGTGGCCTGTTCAGCATCAGCTCGCCGGAGACCGACGCCAACGGCAGGTTCGAACTGGACTTCTACGGGACGGTCGCGGGCACGACCTACGTGTCGGCGGTGATCGATCCGTCGTCCGAGTACGCGAACCTCGACGTGGACGAGATCGCCATCGTGCTCGAGCCCGGCGACGCGTCGCTCGTCACGCTCACGGCGACGCCTGCCGCACTCAGAGCCGGGGAGACCGGCGAGATCACGGCCGCCGTCGTCGACGCCTGGGGCAACTCCGTGGGAATGTCCGGGCTGTCGATTGCGCTCACGTCATCGCCGGTCGGCCTTCTCACGTCGCTTGATACACCTCTCGTAACGGAGGCCGACGGTATGGCCAGCGGCTCCGTCACGGCCGGTACCGCCTACGGCATCGTAGAGGTGTCCGGAGCCGCGGCGGGCGTCTCGGTTGAGACCATCTACATTCCCATAGACGCTACGATCGTCGCCGTTGACGAGACCGCGCCGGAGTCCGACAACGCGCACAACAGCAACGCCGGGGTCGACCTTACGATCATGCGGGCCACTTCCGACGCGGAGACGCTCGAGGTCACGCTGGACTTCAGCTCCGACTGGGACGGGGTTCATCTCATGCTCGCGCTCGAGTCCCACGACGACGCGGCGGGTGGCGCGTCCGACCCGTTCGGCTTCCCGGTCAACTTCGGACACACGCTCCTTCCGGACTACGTCTTCACCTACAAGTATGCCGCGAACGACTACGCCGACCTGAGACGCTTCTTCGGCGGCCAGTGGGAGCACTACGACTTCGTCAACAAGGAATGGCGAGTCGGCTACATTCCCGAGGTCAACGCTCTGGCTTACGGCTACATCGTCCGCGAGCAGGACAAGGTCATATTCCGGATACCTTTCTCCGTGCTCGAAACCGATTTCGGAGACACCGTTCGCGTCGAGGCCTACCTTACGCAGGAGGCCGACGGCGAGAAGAGGACCGCTCTCGACTCGGTGCCGCAGGACGCCACTCACGACATGGTCCCGGACACGGGAGAGTGGTGGGAGACCGCGACGACGCCGGTGACGCTCACGAACTACGCCGTTCACGAGATTCTCGTGCCGGGAGATCCTCCGGTGCTCTCCGACGGCACGGCCAGTCCATCGACGGCGCAGCCTGGCGATCTCGTGACCTACAGCGTAGGCGTGAGCGATGGCGGCGCCGGCATAGGCGACGTCTTCATCGACCTGTCGGGCGTAGGCGGTCCGTCTTTCCTCCGAATGATGGATGACGGGCGCTCTCCCGACGGAGCTGCCGCTGACGGAGTCTATTCTGTGAGTGACACGTTGCGTGCCGGGGCGGCGAACGGTGAGCACACGGTGTTCGTTACGGCCAGGGATGCTTCGAACGTTTCCGAGGCGAAGCTCGGCATAACCGTCAACGTGGACAACCCCGCGGTCGCGCTCCGCGAGTTCGACGATCCGGTCGGGGACGACCACGGACCGGACCAGACGTCTGCGAACGGCACCCCCATCCAGGGTCTGTACTACTACTACCCGACCAACTTCGTGTTCCTACCGGGATCGTTCGATCTCACGGACGTGGAGATCTTCGCGGACGGCGACTGGCTAGTCTTCCGCGTTCACCTCGACGATCTGGCCAACCACCAGGACGCGGGCTCGGCGGATTGGGGTGCGCCTCAGCCGAGTGAGCAGACGTGCACCAATCCCTATCGGACGGACCTCAACCTTCAGAAGATAGACATCTACATCGACGCCAGGGAAGGCGAAGGGGCGACGAGTGGGTTCCCCAACAGGTACGTCGACATCGCCACGGTCGACGCGTGGGACTACGCCATAGCCGTGGAGGGTTGGGGAAAGTGGTTCGTGAAGTCGAACGGGGAGAACTCGATAGCCAGCTGGTCGCTCTACAAGAACGACAGCGACATAAGTATGTGCGACGACTATGAGAACAATTACGTCGACGTCCGCGTCGACAGATCGCTCTTCGGACAGGACCTCGACGAGGACAACCTGAGCCTCCTCGAGTGGGACATCATCGTCACGATGGCCTCGCACGACGGTGACTCGAGCGACCAGAACCTCGGCGGGACACGCTGGGTGAACGCCAACACGAGCGAGTGGCAGATAGGCGGCGGTCGCGACGGAGAAGCGAGCCGCGAGCGCGATGCCAACATCATGGACGTCGCGATGTCGCCCGGCGCGAGTCACGAGCCAGGCCGGACTCAGCAGGAGATGCTCGACTACACCACTCCCGAGGCGGAGCAGCGCTTCGCGGATGACAAGGTCGCCTGCGTGTTGGAGGCCAGTTTCGCGCTCGACACGTCTCCGCCGGTCATAACGCCGCTCAAGTCAGACCCCGACGTGCGCCACATCCCGTGGGTCGCGCTGGATGAGGCGCCTGCCGTCTTCTGGACGACGATAACCGATGTGTCGGACGTCGACGAGGCAATGTTCTATTGGTATCCGGTTGGACTTCCAGCGTTGGTCGACTCTGTGAAGATGGTGAATCTGTATAGCGACATCTGGGCCGGTGACGTCGCCAGGGCGGACATCGTTGCCCATACTGACGTCGTCGAACAGGTAAAGACGGGCGCCAGCCGCGTCATACTCGGCTCGATCCGGGCGCGTGACGCCTCGTCGAACCACAACCAGATCAAGACCGTGTTCAAAGAGATCGCTATCCCCGAACCGTGGGCCTCCTCGCAGCGCATCGCCGACGTCGACACCTCATTCGTGGCGGGCGAGGACTACGCGGCGATCTTCCAGGACGGCACGCTCCTCGTTCTGGAGCCCGGTCAGGTGGTGCCGGAGGGCGGGCTCGACATCTTGCTCACGCCGGTCGCTCAGAGCCTCGTCGACCTCGACAACATTCGCAAGGACATGGCGTTCACCGGCGTTGCGAGGGACGTCCGCCTGGAGACGGGCGACAGGAGCACGGTAGCTCTCAGCGTTCCCGCGTGGCTCATCATGCACTACCCACAGTACGATGTGGGGGGCCTGAACGAGAACGCATTCGGCGTCTTCGAGTGGAACGAAGAGACGGAGCGCTGGATAGCCCTCGGAGGAGCGGCGAACAAGAAGGGCAACTCGGTCACATGTGTGGGCCTCGAGCGGCTCGGTCTCTTCGGTCTGTTCGAGTGGGACGCTCTTGACACGGGCGGCAGCCGCGGACTCTCGGGAGTGCTCGCCGAGCCGAATCCGTTCTCGCCCAACGGCGACGGGCTCTACGACGACATGGTGGTCACGTTCTACATCGGGAGAGAGGCCGACTACGTCAACATCGAGTTCTACGATCTGGCCGGAGTGCTCGCCAGACGTCTCGTCTTCCAGGATCCGGCCAACTACACGGGGCGCACCCCGATGCAGGTGGTGTGGGACGGCACGGACATGAACGGCAACGTGGTTCCCTACGGGCTCTACGTGTTGCGCGTAGAGGCCAAGTTCAAGACCGAGCCCATCTACGAGCGCGTGAACATACCCGTAGCAGTCATCAAGTAGCAGAGGACGGAGACTATGAAGAGGGCCATCCTAGCTGCAAGCGTCGCCTTCCTGTTGGCGGGTACGGCCGGCGCGAACTTCCTGGAGGTGGAGGTCGGGGCGCGCGCGATGGGTATGGGAGGCGCGTTCGTGGCCGTGGCCGACGATGTCACGGCGCTCCACTGGAACCCGGCCGGGCTCGCCGATCTCGAAGGCATCCAGGTTTTCGGAATGAGGACGAGCGTCTACAGTGTCGACGGGCTCTCGGAGGACTCGGTCCTCGCGGGCTACGGGATGGGGCGACGCGGGATTGCGGCCGGCTGGCTCAGGACGGGAGCTCAGGACCTCTATCATGAGGACACGCTGGTTGCGGGCTACGGGATGAAGACGCCCATCGACGGGCTGTCGGCGGGGCTCTCGGTGAAGCGCTACTCCATCGCCGCTCCCGGTTACGAGTACTACAACGACCCGAACTTCGACACCGGAGGCGACGCGGCATTCTCGGGCGACGTCGGAGTCCTCTACCGCAGTGGGAGCTGGTCGGCCGGGGCCACCTACAGGAACATCGGCGAGCCGACGCTCCAGCTCATCTCCACCACGCAGGATCCCGACCCGATCGTCGGCGAGTTCAGGGTCGGCGGTTCCTACGTCTTCCGCGAGGTCATGACCATCTCGGGGGAGTGGAGGGTTCCGAGCGAGGTGCCCTCCTACTACGACAGCGCCGGCAGCTTCAATCTGGGGACCGAGGTGTGGTTCTACGACGTATTCGCGCTGCGGGCGGGTATGAACAGGGACAGGATCACCGCGGGTCTGGGCCTCAAGGCCGACCCGGTGAGGATCGACGTCGCGCTTCTCTCGGAGCGCAGGATCGGGAGTCTCTACAGGCTGTCCGCGATCCTAACCTGGTAACGGAGTCGCGCCCCGGACGCGTGCGGGGCGCTTTGCCACACCGACAAGGAGCATCCAGTGATCCGAACGGGCAGGGAGTGGTCGATCAGGAGAGGAGCGGTCTTCCTTGCCGTTCTTCTGCTAGCGACGACCGCGGGGAGCGCCGCGGCCGTCACCACGCTCGAGGGCTACTCCGAGCTCATGACGGAGATCCGTTCGAGTGGCGGAGGGGACCCGAGTTGGGACCTCAACAATCCGAAGCTCTACGCAGAGCTTCGGCTCAAGGCGAGCCCGTGGCAGGGTGTCGACAGCTTCCTCAAGATCTCCGCCGAGTCGAATCGCTGGACAGACGATATGAAGGACACGAAGTTCTTCTTCCGCGAGGCGCACATGCACTACAGGGCGGAGCGCTTCGAGACCTACCTCTTCAGCGGCCAGGACAGGTTCTGGCTCAACGAACCGCTCCTGGAGATCGTGAACACTGGCGTCGTGAAGAACGACGACTACGGCCCCAGGGCGCAGGGCATCCGCATGGACTTCTGGCAGGTCAAGGGCTTCACGGGCGCGGCGTTCATGAGCGAGAGGAGCGACTACATCTCGGCTCCGTGGTCCTCGCTATCCGAGTCCGAGCAGGCGGTCCATCCCGGCTCGACCGTGGGCGACACTCTCTCGAGCAGCACCGACGACTACCGTGGCCTGCGTCTCACGCGCGACTTCATGAGCAACAGGATCTATCTGGGCGGGACCTACGCGCGCAAGGACTACAGCTCCTCCGCATACAAGGGGGAGTCGCAGAGCTTCGACGAGGTCACGGCGTTCGATGCGGAGTTCGCGCTGGGAGAAATCATCCCCGTACTGCAGCAGTTCGGGCGCGTTACCTGGGTAAGCGAGTTCGGGGTCAACTCGTCGGGCTACCTCTGGAACGCCGAGGATCCCAGCAGGAACGGGTTCAAGACGGAGCTTCGCGACATGAGGGTCGGCCCGTTCCGCGTCAACGGCTCGTTCGAGGAGTACGGGAAGGACTTCTACACGGTCGGACTCGCATCCGGCGACAAGAACAACCTGAACGACTACACGCAGTACTACGGCGAGGGACACTACCGGCTCCCGACCAAGGCCATCAACCTCAAGGGGTGGATACGGCACGCTGCGCCGAACAATCCCGGAGTCACCAGTTACTCGAACTCCGTGGGCACGGTCGACGAATGGGGGACCGAGACCTACGTGGAGTTCGTGAACGGCTTCACGGGGAGGGCCGAGTACAAGCTCTACGAGGATGACAACGGAAGGTGGCCGAACCTGTTCTTCGAGGCCACCGGAGAGAACCGCCTCGTGAAGCTGCGCACCCAGTTCCGTGTGAAGGACATCGGAACCGTCTATGAGCTCACCGCGTACGGTTTCGAAGCCAACGTCAACCTCACCGACAACTGGCAGTTCTATGCACGTATCCTCAACGTCGATGAGAAGACGGAGTCTCGGCAGACGGCCTTCGCGCAGATTCGATATCTTGGATGGACCGGCGCCGAGTTCTTCGTCGAGTTCGGCAATCCGGACCAGAGCAATGACCTCGTGAACGACGGGGACTTCGTGCAGCACGGGAGCGGCAACACGACGGAGCAGGTGTTCAAGGCTTTCCTGAAGATATACTACTAGCGCTGCGCGGGCGCGATTGCCCGCGGGCGGGGCGGCCACCGGGACGAGCCCGGCTCGAGGCCAGGACGGGCGGCGAACGAGCCGCGCACACGGAGATGAGACCATGAAGCCAGGACGCTGTTCGGTACTCGCAATGGCCACCGCGGCGCTGCTCCTTCTGGGGGTGAGCGCCGCCTTGTCCGACGTGGCCGTCGTGGACGGCGGGATAGAATTCAGCTACGACGACCAGTACGCTGGGAGCGTCAGCCTCGCGGGCGACTTCAACAACTGGAGCATGGACGCCACGCCGCTCACGCTGGGAGAGGACGGTGTGTGGAGGGTGGTCTACGACCTGGGCCCGGGCTCGTACGAATACAAGTTCGTCGTCAACGGCTCAGAATGGATAGCCGACCCCGGCAACACGGTAGTCGTGGGCGACTACGGAAACTCCGGTCTGACGATCGACGACAGCGGCGAGATAGTTGTCTCGGGGGGCGCCGCGGCGATATCGAACACGACGGTCAACTCGCGCGTGAAGATCAGCGGGTGGTACAGGGCGACCTACAACACACAGTCGGATGTGCCGAGCGACCCGCGGTGGAGGCTGAACCGCCCGGAGCACGAGTTCTACATCGGGGTCGATCCGACCGTGAACAAGCAGGTCTCCGGGAGCGCAATGCTTCATCTCTCGACGGGCTCCGGCGACATCAAGGAGATCCACGCCGACATCTACAGCGGACACCTCACGTTCCAGGGCGGGCCGTTCAGCGTGATAGGCTGGTACAACGAGGAGGACGTGCAGTTCGACAATCCCCTCGAGTACGTCGGCCACACCGACCTCAGAGGCACGATCCCCGAGGAGCACATCCCGTTCGGCCGCGGCGCACAGGGCGTGAACCTCAAGACGGCCCCTTGGGGCTTCGACCTCACCGCCGTGTACGCGAACCAGTACGATCTGAACATCTACAACAACCCCTCGATCTATGACAACACCGACACCGACCTCCTGGCGGCCCGGCTCAAGAGGCAGGCGGGCCCGGCCATGATCGGCGTGACGTACGCGGCACACATCGACGGGTGGTGGATGAACTGGGCCGGCACTAACGAGAGCCCGCAGCTCAGCGAGTACATCGCGGAGAGCGGCAGCACCAGTGACTGGTTCGAGCTCTCCAACACCGAGCGTCTCATGGGTGTCGACGTCGACCTCCCGCTGGCTTCCGACATGTTCGACGTGAAGGCCGAGTATGCCCTCTATAGTTACAACGGGCTGTGGGACATGGGCAACCGCGAGAAGGTCGAGGGAGAGGACTACTCGAACGGGGCCATAGACGTTCCGTTCGGCGACACCGACGGCTGGGTCGCACGCGGGGTTGTGGACGTCTCCACGCTCAAGCCGCTCGACCTCAAGCTCGAGGCAACACGATTCTCGCTCGACGGCATGGCCTACGATGAGGAGTTCGTCTCCTTCAGCGGTCCGATCTGGTGGAACGACTTCGGCCCGACGGTTCAGTCCGAGCCGTTCCCGGGAGCGGCGATCCGCCAGTACACGGAGGTCAAGTACGCGGGCTCGCCCCTCATCGTCAACGTCTACGGGCCCCTCCCCGAGTACAAGAGCTGGGACTTTGAGCTCGAGGCCGGGTTCGGCCTTGGCATCTTCGACATGGGGCTCGAGTACGACAGGTACAGCTTCGAGGGCACGTTCATAGACTCCCTCGAGTGGCTGATGGGCCCGGGTGACTTCGACGGGTCGAGCCAGCGCATCGCGGGAACGGCGAAGGCCGACATCCTTCCCGATAAGTTCGAGGTCGGGTTCGATTTCGAGTCGCTTACCCACGATTTGAACATGGGCAGCGAACTGGAGGAGGGTATCGGCTGGAGCAAGCCGATCGACACGTTCGAGGCCATTCTGTCAGGGCGCTACGAGTTCATCGAGAACTGGGGCGTGATGGCCAACCTCCGCCGTATCACGTACAACGATGTTCCGACTGTCTCCGCGTCCAGGGACTCCGTGACGTACGACGACAAGAGCTTCTTCGCCCCCTACGTGGCTCTCGTGTACAGCCCCAGGCCCAACATCGAGGTCCGGCTGGGATACGGCGTCGACCCGACTAACTACGTAGACACCCCCGTCGAAGGCCGGGGCAACGGGCGTGAGCGCTGGCGTTCGCAGTACCTCTGGGAGCACAGCGCGTACGACGTCATCGACGCGGAGAAGGCGCTCGAGAACGCCCGCACAATAGGCGTGATGGCCGTCATTTCGTTCTAGGGAGGCTTGAGACCAACTTGAGACCAAACAGGACTCTCACGATCGGTAGAGTGGCCGCGCTGGTCGCGCTCGCGGCGGTCGCCGCCGGCCTCGTCTCTTGCGCGGCCGTGCTCGGTGCGATCGAGGACCGTCTGCCTCCGCCCGAGGAGGTGAAGGGTGGGTTCATCTTCCGTTACTACGCTCCCTCGGCGCGCCAGGTCACCCTCGCCGGCAGCTTCAACAACTGGGGTGGAACGAAGGGCGGCGGGCGATACGACCCAGGGATCGACCCGATGTCGGACCCCGACGGCGACGGTGTCTGGTCGATCGTGGTCCCGCTTGCCCCCGGCAGATACCAGTACAAGTTCGTGATCGACGGCGGCACACGCTGGGAGGAGGATCCCAACAACCTCGACACGGGTACGGAGGACGGGATCGAGAACTCCCTCGTGATCGTCCCGCCTACGGTGAAGTACGCCTACGAGGCCGTCACGGGAACCGTCGTCAGCGGTGAGACGCGCCCGGCGGCGGCCGAGGCGGCATCGAGCGTGACGGCGGCCTCGGTCGACGTCGACATCACGGCGGATCTCCCCGACGCGAAGGAGGTCTACGTCGCCGGAGACTTCAACGACTGGGCGCCCACGCAGTACAAGATGGAGAAGAACGAGGACGGCGTCTTTCACGTCACGCTGACGCTCGCTCCGGGCACATACGAGTACAAGCTCATCGTCGACGGCACATGGGTCGAAGACCCGGATAACCCGAACACGGTTCCGGACCCGTATGGAGGAGTGAACTCCGTCCTGACGGTGAAGTAGGCTCCGCGGCGGAGCAGGCGCCGTGCCCGACCGGCGGCCCCCAGCGGCGCGCTCGGTCATAGGAGGCCGCGACCGCCCATGCCAGGTCGCAGATCAAAGGTTCTAGCATCCGCCAAGGTGAGCAACGCCTCCGGCCTCGCAACCGGCCGGGGGCGTGCGCACTTGAGGGACAACCTCGTCTCATACTCATTCCTGGCGCCGTTCCTCATCATATTCGCCGTCTTCCTGGCGTACCCTGTCTTCTACTCGCTCTACCTCGCTCTCCACAGGGTGCCGTCCGACTCGTTCGACATCTTCGGAGGGCTGGTCTTCGTCGGGTTCGACAACTTCGCGCGGCTGTTCGCCGACACGCGGTTCTGGTGGTCGGTCCTCATGACCCTCTATTACGCTGCGCTCATCATACCCTCAGGCATCGCGGCGTCGCTCGTGCTGGCGCTTCTCTTGAACAACAGACTCAAGGCGGTCGCCGTCTACAGAAGCGCGTTCTTCATGCCCTACGTTCTCGACATGCTCGTCGTGGGCATTGTCTGGACGCTCATCTACAGCCCGCACGTGGGCATTCTCGTGAGGATCCTCGAGAGCGTAGGCATCTCGACGTTCACGGAGAAGGGCTTCCTCGGGATGACCGCATCGGCTATGCCTTCCGTCGTTCTGGCCAACGTGCTCAAGGGCGCCGGCTTCGGCATGATCCTCTACCTGTCGGCCATACAGAACATCCCGAGGTCGCTATACGAAGCGGCTCAGATAGACGGTGCGACAGCCTGGCAGCAGTTCAGGAGCATCACGCTGCCGCTGGTCAAGCCCATCACCTTCTTCATGGTCATAATAGGCACCATCAGCGCGCTGAACGCCTTCGCGGAGGTTTACGCGATGACCAGCGGCGGGCCGAACGTTGACGTGGGAGGCAAGGCGCTCGGGGCCACGTGGGTCACCGGCTACTACGTCTTCGACACGTTCTACAACCAGTTCAGGCTGGGCTATGCCGCGGCGATGTCGTACGTTCTTCTTGCGCTGACACTCGTGATCACGCTCGTGAACAGGCGGTTCTTGAGCACCGAGGCATGACGGCGCCGAATGCGCCAGGAGACCGTGTTGAACAGACGTGAAGTCAGCATCATCAGGAGGGTGATCCTCTATGTCGGCCTCACGGTTGCCGCCGCCGTCGTGCTGTTCCCGTTCTTCTGGATGGTCGTGACGGCCTTCAAGGAGCCGGGCCACGCCTTCACGACCGAGATCCTCCCTGCGCATCCCACGCTGGAGAACTTCCGGCGCGTCCTGTCGGAGTACGGCTTCGCCAAGTACTTCCTGAACAGCGTCATAGTGGCCACCACGGCCGCGGTCTTCGCGACCCTGTTCGCCACGCTCTCGGGTTACGTCTTCGCCAAGAAGCATTTCTGGGGAAAGGACCGGGTCTTCGGCTTCCTCCTGGCCTCGCTCATGATCCCGGGCATGATGTACGTGGTTCCTCAGTTCGCCATCATCAACAGACTCGGCTGGATGAATACCTACCAGGCGATGATCGTGCCGCACCTGGCCAACGTATTCGGGCTGTTCCTCATGCGGCAGTACATGATGACCATTCCGTCCGAGCTTCTGGAGGCGGCCAAGATCGACGGGGCCGGAGAGTGGCAGGTCTTCAGGACGATAATGGTGCCTCTCTCGGTGCCGATCATCGCCACTCTGTTCCTGCTGACGTTCCAGTTCCACTGGAACAACTTCCTGTGGCAACTCATTGTGACGAACGTCGAGCGGCTCTACACCGTCCCGGTGGGCCTGGCGATGTTCAAGAGCGCCCACGAGGAACTCTACACGCTCAAGATGGCGGGTTCCTGCATCTCAGTAATACCCATAGCCATCCTCTTCTTCTTTGCGCAGCGCTACTTCATAGAGGGCATGACGATGGGTGCCGTCAAAGGTTGATCCATACCGGCGTATCGGTTTCTGAGAGCGCTGACACGAAGGGAGTGTCTTCATGAGAAGGACCGTGATCTGGTTGGCCGCGGTGGCCGTAGCAGCGGGCCTCGTGGGCGGCTGCGGTGGAGGCAGCGAGCAGGCCACCCTTACCATCTGGCAGACCTACAATGACGAGGAGCATCCTGTCTTCAAGGAGATCGTCGCACAGTTCGAGGCCGCGCATCCGGGTGTGACGATAGACGTCATTCGTCTGCCGTTCGCGGGTGCCGAACCCAAGATCATGACCGCGCTTACGACGAGGACCGAGCCCGACATCGCCAGGGTCGACGTGTCGTTCCTTGCGAAGCTCGCCCACAAGAACGCTCTCCTGGCGCTCGACGAGCTTGTTCCACAGCCGTTCCTCGGCGACATCCTCCCCGTGGCGCTGGCGAGCTGCCGCTATCGCGGCCAGCTCTGGGGTCTGCCTGACCAGACCAACGGGTTGTGCCTCTTCTACAATAAGGAGATGTTCCGCGCGGCGGGGCTCGACCCTGAGACGCCGCCCGGGACCTGGGATGAGCTGATCGCCGACGGTAAGAAGCTGACGAAGCGCGACAAAGGCGTGTTCGGGCTGGGGCTTTCCAACTCGCTCTGGTGGTCGCTCCCGTTCTTCTACACATATGGAGCGGACCTGCTCTCCGAGGACGGAAAGCACTGCCTGCTGAACAGCCCCGAGGGCATCGCCGCGTTCCAACTCAAGGTCGATATGTGCCAGAAGTACGGGATCGAGGGTGGCGCGTGGCGGGCCGGAGGCATCGTGCACGACCTGGGCTTCCAGAACGGTCGCTACGCGATGATCCTGAACGGGCCCTGGGCGGTGGAGAGCCTCAAGCAGACCGGCATCGACTTCGGCGTTGCCCCGATCCCGGCCGGCCCGGCCGGTTCCCACACGAACGTCGGCGGCAACGACCTGGTCGTGTTCAGGAGCACCAAACATCCAGACCTGGCCGCGCAGTTCCTGATGTACGTGGCAAGCGAGGACGTGCAGCGGATGTGGGCCGAGAGGCTGGGACAGATCCCCGTCAACATGAAGGCCTCGGACGTCATCACGTCAGAGGAGAGGCCTCACCTGGCCGTCTTCGTCGACGTGATGAAGACCGCGATCCCACGTCCGCAGACTCCTTACTATCCCGAGATGGAGAATCTCATGAACCCCGAGATGCAGGCGGCCCTCGACAACACCAAGAGCGTCAAAGACGCTCTCGACTCGGCCGCCTCCGAGATAGACAAGCTACTGGCGGAGGACAACTGACGGCGGGAAGCGCTCGCCGCAGGTCCCCGTCAGGTGGAGGGCACAGCATGAAACGCTCGTATCTGATCCTCGTTTGCGCGGCCGTCGCGCTCTTCGTCGCGCAGGCGGGAGCCGAGACGCTGGCGACTTGGGTCGATCCCGAGGGCGACGATACAGGGGACGGCGACTACACGTATCCGACCAATCCGGCGTTCGGTGAAGGCGGAGAGGCCGACATACTCGAGTTCAGCATAGACAAGGACAACGGCGACCTGATCTTCACGTTCAAGATGCGGAATCTCGTCGACCCGTGGGGAGCCGGAAACCGGCTGACGATGCTCGCCGTGGCGATAGACACACAGGAGGGAGGCGACGCGGAGCTCCGCAGGAACGCCAACGCGATGCTCGATCATCCCTCGGAGTATCAGGTGTTCGCCGGTGGCGAGACGGTTCAGGTGATCGATTCCGAATCGGAGGTCGTAGACATCGGAGCGTCGGTCGAGACCGACGTTGACAACAACACTATCCGGATCTTGATCCCGATCGCCAAGATCGACGGCGGGGCGTCCGATTGGCGATTCACCGTCGCGGCCGGGCTGCAGGACGACTACGGATCCGGCGGTCTTGGGGACTTCAGAGACGTGAAGGAGAAAGCGGAGGAGTGGCGTGGCGGCGGTGGCAACGACCTATCCATCAATCCCAACATCTACGACATCGTCCTGCCTGTACCGCGGAAGATCCTCGGGCTCTTCGGTGGCGGCGGCAGGACCCAGCAGGAGATTCTGGGGGACTACAGCCTGGACGACGGCCGGATGGTGGTTCTGCCGGCGCTCGAGATAGAGTAGCGGACTTGCCGGCGCGCGCATGAAGGCCGGCGTTCGCCTTGCAGGCGTGGAACGGGGGCGGCCCGGATGCCGCCCGGCGGGGCGACCGCCGGGCGTGATCTGGCTACGTATCTACAGCCACGGGGAGGATTCGAATGTCACGCGGGATGTTCCTTCTTGCCGCGATCCTGATGGCCGCGCCCATGGCGGCCCACGCGGTCGACGGCGCCGCTCCCACGGCGGTCGACGGGGGAGTCGAGTTCTCCTTCTACGCACCCGACGCCCGTACGGTCAACCTGGCAGGCGAGTTCAACGGCTGGGATCCAGCCGCCACACCCATGACCGACAAGAACGGAGACGGAGTGTGGACGGTCGTGATCCCTCTCCAGACGGGCAGGTCGTACGAATACAAGTTCGTGCTGAACGGCGGCGAGTCCTGGAAGGAGGACCCGAACAACCCGGACACCGTCGATGACAACCACGGCGGCGTGAACACCGTGGTGTCCGTCAATGACGAGGGCAAGGTGATCCTGGGCTATCTCGATGGCGGGGCCAAGGTGTTCGAACCCATCGTGGGGGACCTCCCGTCCGATGGAACGCCGATCGACGTGGCCATCATCTGGCATCAGCACCAGCCCAAGTATCTGCGCGACCTCAAGACCGGGGAGTACGACGAGCCATGGGTCAGGATGCACTCGATCAAGGACTACTACGACATGGTCGCGATCCTCGACGACTACCCGCAGATCCACTTCACGGTCAACCTGACACCCGTGCTCCTCATGCAGATGCAGGACATCATCGACGGATACAAGAGTGGTGGGGGCACCGATCGCTACATGCGCGCTACGCTGCAGAGCGCCGCTACGCTCACGACGGAGGACAAGCTCTTCCTGCTCACGCACTTCTTCAGCGCGCAATGGGACAACATGATCGAGGTGTGGCCGCGCTACTCCGAACTGAAGGCGAAGAAGGGTGGCGACAGCAGAGAACAGCTGCTGGCCAGCGCGGCTACGTTCAGTGAGCAGGACTGGCGCGACCTGCAGGCGTGGTTCAACCTGGCGTGGTTCGATCCGGACTTCCAGGAGGGCGACGTCACGCTGCCCGACGGCAGGGTCGTGACGGTCAAGAACTTCATCCAGAAGGGGCGTGGTTTCACCGAGGAGGACAAGCGCAAGATCATCGATATCCAGATGGCGATAATGGAGAACGTCGTGGAGAAGCACCGCGAGCTGCAGAACCGCGGGCAGCTCGAGGTCATCACGACGCCCTTCTACCATCCGATACTTCCTCTTATCTACGACACCGATCTGGCGCGCATAGCCTCTCCGGGTCTTTCGCTTCCGGCTCACAGGTTTCACCGTCCCGAGGACGCCGCCTACCACGCGCGCGCCGCGGTCGACATGTACGAGCGACTCTTCGGCAGGAAGCCGTCCGGCATGTGGCCGGCCGAGGGCGCGGTGGCACAGGAGATCGTGCCGGTCGTGGCGGACGCGGGCTTCAGGTGGATGGCATCGGACGACCAGATCCTTGAGCATTCGCTCGAAGGCTCCGTATCCCCCGACAAGCGCTATCAGATGTACTGGGCCAGGGAGGGCGAGAAGTCCGTGGCGATGATCTTCAGGGACCACAGGCTGTCCGACGACATAGGCTTCAACTTCGGCAAGATGGACGGCGTGCAGGCCGCGAACTCGATGATGCGTAGCCTTAGCTCGATACAGCGGCAGTTTCAGAGCGGTGACGGCAGCAACGTCGTCCCCATCATCCTCGATGGAGAGAACGCCTGGGAGTGGTACAAGCACGACGGCAAGGAGTTCTTTCACTCGTGGTACGACCAGATGAGCAAGGCGTCGTGGATCCACACGGTGACCGTCAACGAGCATCTGGACGCTCACGAACCCACGGGGACGCTCTCGCGGCTCTATGCCGGTTCGTGGATAGGGCACAGCTTCGACACCTGGATAGGGGAGCCCGAGGAGAACCAGGCCTGGGATTACCTCGCACGCGCGCGTGCCGACATGGACAGCTTCGCGCAGGCCGGCGGATACGGCGCGGAGGATCTCAAGCGGGCGATGGACGAGATCTATGCGGCCGAGGGGAGCGACTGGTTCTGGTGGTACGGCGACGACCAGACCTCGCCACTGGAGGGCTCGTTCGACGAGATCTTCCGAGGGACGCTGTCAAACGCTTACACGATCCTCGGGGAAGAGCCGCCTTCGTTCCTGTCGGTGAGCATTCTGCGCGGAAGCGCCGCCTCCTCCGGGGGAGGCGTGATGGCGCGGGCGGCGGACGCATCTGAAGCGACACTCCTGGCCGGTCCCGTGAAGCTCCCCGATGGTTATCTCTTCAGCATCAAGCGGCCGGACGCGTCGAGCGTCAACGTCGCGGGCAGCTTCAACGGATGGAGCACCGACGCTGCACCGATGAGCGACGATGACGGCGATGGCGTGTGGACGGCGGTGCTGGCCATCGAGCCCGGGACCTACGAGTACAAGTTCGCAATTGACGGAGGCACCGTCTGGGTGGCCGACGAGGGCAACCCGGACAGCGTTCCCGATCCGTACGGCGGCGCGAACTCCGTTCTTGTGGCAAAGTGAGCTCGAGATTGAGGCGTCACCTTCGGCCGTAGACGAGATGGACGGAGCGACCTTGGCAGCAGCGTGCTGCGTGTCAACGAAGTGAACGTGGAGACGGCGCGAGGCGGCGCCGTAAGGCGCGAATGAGCATGGACAAGAAGTTGCAGAATCCCTGTCGGATCGAGATAGGTGACCGGACCGGAGAGGAGCCCGGCCACGGTCTTCCCGCCGTCGGGAAGCGCCGCGGTTTCCAGATCGTCGTCGGCCGCCACGGGTCGCGCGAGTACATCCTGACGAACAAGGAGCGGGCCTACTTCGCCGGCGAGACCGGTACGACGAACACCCGCAGCTACGAAGGTCTGATCGTCGACCTGCACAAGTTTCTCGAAGGATGGGATCTGATGCTCGGCGACCGACTTCTGTCGTCGTGGGGCGTCAAGAGCGCGTGCGTGCTTCCCCAGAGCATGACCCGGGAGCACATAGTCGAACGGACCACCGAGACGGTCTTCCTCGCCGATCGCCTCAATCTGCTCATTCTGACCTACAGCACGAGTTATCGGGGCCGCGCTGCATTCGTGCCGCGCATCGACATTCGCAGCATCTGGGAGGAGCGCCGCCCCGAGTACGACGTCCACTGGGATGAGGACCGCGGGGTTCTCGCTCTGCGCCGGAGCGACCACGGCGAACGCGGGGAGGGTGCCGACTATCCGGTGTGGGTCGCGGTGGCGTGTGATCGTCCGGTCGTGTTCATACCTGAACCCGGCTACCGGCAGACGACGTACACAAAGGATGCCGCTCGACGGGCGATGGGCTCGGCCCAGCCGTATGCGCCCGGCCGGCTGGAGTTCAGATTCGAAGGGGACGACCAATTCGCCTCGGGCGCCACGTTCAGCGTCGCCGTGGGGGACGATCTCGAGGCGACCACGGCGCTGGCGCTCAAGGGAATAGCGGAGGAGTTCTCGCTATATGATCTGAAGATGCGTCGCGTTTCCGATGCGATGGAAAACATGAGCGTGGCCGCGTACGACCGTGACTACAAGTACTCCCTCATGTGGGCCGCCGCGTCCGTCGATGGCCTGATCATGAACCAGCTCGGGAGAGGTATCTTTGCCGGCCTGCACTGGTTCCCCAACTACTGGGGCCGGGACACGTTCATAAGTCTCCCCGGCGCGTGCCTGGTGAGGGGCGAGTTCGAGACGGCGAGAGAGATACTCGAGACGTTCGCGTCCATGCAGGAGCGGGACGATGAGAGTCCGTTCCTCGGACGCATACCGAACCTCGCCATGCCGGGGGAGAAGCACTACAACACCGCGGATGGGACATGGTGGTTCGTGAGGGAGGTCTACGAGTACCTCCGATACTCGGGCGATCTCGAGTTCGCCCGGAGCATTCTCGGCTGCGTCGAGAGAGCCATAGAAGGGGCGGTCAGTAAGCGCGTGGGCGACGACATGCTCGTGAGACACGGACAGGCCGAGACGTGGATGGACGCCGGCGGCGAGGCGAGTCCGCACTCACCCAGAGGCGACCGGGCGGTCGAGGTGGAGGCGCTGTGGTACACGGCGCTCCGCGCCGGTGCGGGCGTGGCGGCCGCGGCCGGCAGAAGAAAGTTGGCCGGGGAGTGGAACAAGATGGCCGACGCCGTCAGGGATTCGTTCCGGCGCCTGTTCTGGGATGAGCGACGGGGCCGGTTGTACGACCACATCGACCCGGACGGTGCTCCGGACGAGAGGCTGAGGCCTAACCAGCTCTTCGCGATCACCGTTCCGTGGGACGACCTGCTACCTGAGGCGCAGCGCGAGGAGGTCGTCCGGCTCGTCAGGGAGACGTGCGTGCTCCCGCACGGCGTGGCCTCCCTGGCTCCTAGCGACCCATACTTCCATCCGCGGCACCTCGATCTGGACAGGTACCACTTCGACGAGGCCTATCACAACGGAGACGTCTGGGTGTGGCTCACCGGTCCGGCCGTCTCGGCCTACCTGCGGCAGGGGCTCGTCGGCCCGGCGTGGGAGCAGACGAAGGTGCTCACCGACCTCATGTACGAGGAGGGCGCGGCCGGGACGCTTCCGGAACTCCGCAACGGCGTTCCTCCGGAGGGCGGGGAGAACGTCGCAGGCGCGGTGTCTCAGGCGTGGAGCCTTGCCGAGTACCTGCGCAACTTCTACCAGGACTACCTCGGTATCGTGCCCGACGTGATGAGCGGCACGCTTCACTTCAGGCCCGTTCTGCCGAAGGCTCTGTCGTGGGTAACGGCCCGCGCCCGTGTCGGCGGCGGGTGCCTGTCGGTCTTCTGCCGAACGGAGGAAGACGGAAGCGCCGGGCGGTTTGTTGTTCTGTCGGATCACGGGGCGCCGGCCCTCAACGTGGTCTTCGAGACGCTCGTTCCGCTCACCGACGACGTTCGGACGGAGGCGGTGAGCGCGACGGCATCGCTCGAGCCCGGCAGCGGCCTCTCGTTCGAGGTCGCGCGAAGCGGGGACGAGTGGTTCGTCGTCGTGTCCCCCGCCAGTCCTGAGGCGGAGAGCGACGCGCCTTGAGCATCTTTCTCAACCATCAGCACGTCTGGGTCTTCCTGCTGGCGCTCGCGGCGCTGGTGTTCCTCGCGTTCAGGCTCTACAGGCGAGTTCCTCCGGCAGTCAGCCCCGCCCTTCGCGCCGCGCTCCTCGCCCTTCGTATCAGCGCCATCGCCGTCTTGGTGTTCGTCCTGCTCGAGCCGGTGCTGCGGTTCTCGAGAACGAGCACCGAGCGCCCGATCGTGGCGGTGTTGCTCGACACGTCACGGAGCATGGCCATAGCGGACGGTACCGGAGGGATGACCCGCGGAGATGAGGCGGTCGCTCTCCTGAACGAGGTCGTCATCCCGCGCGTGGCGCGCGATGCCGAGGTGCGGGCGTTCGGATTTTCGGACGGCGTGGAGCCGCTGGCTACCGGGCGCGGCGGCATCGAGGGCGAGCCCGCGTTCGACGGCAAGCTGACCGACATACCGCAGGCGTTCGCGGAGCTTCGTCGGGAGATACCCGAGGGCCTCTCCGCGATCGTCCTGGCGACCGACGGGGCCGGCAATCGCGGAGGCAGCGTCCTGGACGCGTGGCGGCCGCTGGGCGTGCCGGTCTACGCGCTCGGCGTCGGTAGCGAGGCGGAGCCGCGCGACATCGGCGTGCGCGCGGCGCTCACGAACCGGATCTCGTACGCGGGAGAGGTGCTGCCGGTAGAGGTCACACTCTCGAGCGCGGGCTTCGCGGGGGCGAGCACCACGCTCGAGCTAAGCGAGAACGGCCGGGTCCTAGACAGCGCCACCGTGGAGCTCTCGGGAACGGGTGAGGAGTCGGTCGTGCGTTTCGACGTCGTGCCGTCGGCGCCTGGTCCGCACAGGTATACGATCGAGGTGCCGGTCGCTCCCGGAGAACTATCGTCATCCAACAACAAGCGCGTCGTCGCCACGAACACGCTCGGCGGTAAGGTGAGGGTGCTGCTCGCGGCCTCGCGGCCGGGGTGGGACTTCGCGTTCCTGGCCCGAGAGCTTTCCGCGGACGGCAACATGGAGCTGACCTCGTTCGCGACGCTGGCCGGCGGCCGCAGGACCACCGACTCCGCGCCCGCGTCGGTGGACGAAGTCCTCTCGTACGACCTCGTCGTGCTCGTCGAGCCGGACTGGTCCGATCCCCCGTTCCCCTCGGAGTGGCTGGCGAGGTTCGTCAACGAGCGGGGCGGTGGACTGCTCGTAGTGGGGTTGCCACCGGGAAGGGGCCTCGGCGGCGATGCGGCGTCGCTGCTACCCGTCGTATCGACCGGGCCCGCCGAGAGTGCTCTGGCAGAGGCGCGCGTCAGCCTCACGGTGGACGGCGAGTCGTCTCCGCTCACGCGCGTGGTCGACGGAAGGTACGAGAACGCTTCGCTCTGGGAGGAACTGCCTCCGGTCTGGACCGCCGCCGACGCATGGTGGAAAGCGGGACCCGAGGCCACGACGCTGGCATCGGCGGGCGATGGCGGCGCCGGTGCCGTACCGGTCGTGCTTATCTCCAGGTCAGGCGGCGGGAGCGTTGCTCTGTTCGCGGCGACGGGGTTCTGGCGATGGAAGATGGCCGGGCCCGCTGAGCCGGACGTGTTGGATGCGGTGGTCGCCAACGCCGCCCGCTGGTTGACCGCGCGCGGTGAGCTGGCCCGTGTCACCGCGGAGTCCGACAAGGACGTCTATCCGGCAGGCGAGACGGTCCACCTCTCGGCGCAGGTCTACGGCAGCGACTACCGGCTGGCGAGGAACGCGTCGGTGACGGTGGAGGTCGCGCGAGGTGAGGGCTCGGCGCCGGTCCAGACGCTCGTTCTTCCGCCCGATGGGGATTTCTACCGCGGGGCCGTCGACGGGCTGACGCCCGCGAGGTACGTCTATACGGCTCACGGAGACATCAGCGGAGAGAGCATGGGCGAGGCCCGGGGCGAGTTCGTCGTGGACGAATTCAGCCTCGAGGACTCGGAGATCAGACGCAGGCCGGGGCCTCTCAAGAGACTGGCCGACGAAAGCGGCGGAAGCTACGTGTCACCGGAGACCATCGGGGACCTTCCCGAGTCGGTTCCCCTGGAGCGGACGCGCAAGACCGTTCGGAAGGAGTTCGAGGTGTGGAACTCCTCGTGGCCGCTCATCATCCTGGTCGCGCTGCTGTCGATCGAGTGGATCGCGAGAAGGAGGAAGGGCATGCCTTGACGAGACAGAAGGAAGCAGAGGGGAACCGGCATGATCCGATGCCGGTCCGACATCCCCTGAAGAAAGCGAGAGCCCCGGGAGGTGTCGTGGATGCGGCGGTGTTCTCTCTCTCCAGTCCTCTTCGTTTCAGTCCTATCACTAGCGATGTCCCCAACGCCGGCCTGCAGATGCGCGGCGAGCGTTGTCATCAATGAGGTGCTCTACGACCCCGACGGGCCGGACACCGGCCTCGAGTTCGTGGAGATCGTGAACTGCGGGCGCACGGGAGTGTCTCTCTCGGGGTGGACGCTCGAGACGGGCAACGGAGCCAACCCTGACGACTGGACGGTCGAGTGGGTGGGGCGCGAGTTCGATTTCCTCGAGCCCGGCGGGTTCTTCGTCGTAGGCGAGTCGTCGGTCGTGCCGGAGCCCGACTTCGTCACTGCGCTCGATCTCCAGAACGGGCCCGACGCTGCCAGGCTCACCGACGGAGTCGGGCCGGTCGACGTCGTCGGCTGGGGCGAGCCTCTCTTCCAGGAGTACTACGAGGGCGCCCCGGCGCCCGACGTCTCATCGGGCTGCTCAGTCGCCCGGAGTCCCGACTGCTACGACCACGATGACAACTCGGTCGACCTCCTCCCGGCGCCCGTTCCAACTCCCGGCTCGGGTAATTCGCCCGGCGTGGACCTCTCGGTCACCCTGCGGCACCACGGAAACGAGGTCCAACCGGCGTCCTCCTCCGTGATGGTGGAGTGTGTCGTCAGGAACGCCGGCGCGTTTGAGGTGGCGGGCGGCGTGTCCAGCCTGACGCTGTTGCTCGACGACTCGGACGTCCCGGTGACGGTCCGGCCGGTAGAGGCGACCCTGGCCCCCAGGGACTCTCTCGCCGCGGCTCTCGAGTGCGAGGCATCTCCAGGATACCACCGCGCCGTCGTCCGAGTGTCGTGTCCGGGTGACGAGGAGCCGCTGAACGACACGCGTGAGACGAGCTTCACGCTCGGAGCCCCGGGTGGTCTCGTTAGGTTGTCGGAGGTCATGTACTCGCCCGGTGACGATGGGACCGAGTGGGTCGAGCTGCGGAATTCTTCCGACGACTCTGTCGATCTCTCGGGCTGGTCTCTCGGCGACGACGAGGAGCAGCATCCGATCTCGGCTCGGGGCGCGGGAGAGGCGCTGCTGGCTCCGGGGGGATTCGCGGTCGTGGCGAAGGACACGACCGCTCTTGGTTGGGCGCAGGCGTGCCTGCCGCTCCGTCCGGAACGCTGGGAGGCGCTCTCCGCCGGCGACGTGGTGGTGCTACTGGACCAGTTTGGAACGCCCATGGAGAGGGTCGCCTACGACGACTCGTGGGGAGGCGATCGGGGCGTGTCGCTCGAGCGCGTGCGTATCGACATTGGGTCGGACGACCCGTGCAACTGGGGAAGTTCGGTCGACCCGAGCGGTTCGACACCGTGTTCAGAGAACAGCATCTTTCTTCCGACCCGCGAGAACTCGGGGCGCCTTGGCGCGTCACCCAACCCGTTCACACCGAACGGCGATGGCCGGTCGGACCGCACGGCGATCTCCTATGAGCTACCGGTCGCACGAGCGAGGGTGAGGATCTCAGTCTATGACGCCCTCGGCAGGAAGCGGGCGACTCTGGTCGACATCGGTGGGTCGGCGGCGTCGGGCGAGGTGCTGTGGGACGGCCGCGACGGTGACGGGTGCCTTCTGCCGTCGGGGCTCTACGTCGTGAGGCTCGAGGCGATCAGCGCGCGGGAGGGGGTCTTCGTCAATGAGAAGAGAGCGGTCGGGCTCATCCGGTGAGCCGTGGATGGGCGTGATGCGAGCCGTTGGGCTCTCGGCGCGAGCCATCGGGCTTGCAGTAATCGTCTCGCTGACGGCACCGTCCTCGAGGGCGTGGGCGGCATTCGACGTCCCCGTTCCGCCCGCCAGGGACGCGGCTCTCGCGCTGCGCGCGCGGTTGGACTCCGACGTCGGTGATGAGGGATGGGCGGTCGAGCTGTCGGGGTGCGAGCTGTTCGGCCTGCGCGAGACCAGGGCCTGGCGTGCCGCCCTGGAGTTGCGAGGGGCGCCCCGCGTGTCGTTCGGGGCCTCCTCCTTCGGCGGAGCCGTCTACCGGGAGCGCGTCCTGTCAGCTGCGGTGAAGAGTGAACTCCCTGGTGGCACCGCCGCACGTCTCGGAGTGAGAGCGTTGGGAATCTCGGCGCAGGGCGTCAGGGAGGTCTGGTCGTCCGCCATAGACGGGGATGTGACCGTCACGCTCCTGGACCGGCTCCGCCTGTCCTGCGGGTGGGTGAACGTCGGCGGGTCGTCGATCGGAGACTCGCCGGTCGCCCAGTCCACATCACTTTCCGCCTCGGTCGGAGCGGCCGGGCTCACCATCGTGGGTTCTGTCTCCATCGAGCCCTCATTGCCGCCGTCGTCCTCGCTGGGCGTGGAACTCGGTGTGGCCCGGCTCCTCAAGGTCCGCGCGGGAGCGGCGACGGAGCCTTCACTGTTCGCAGCAGGTCTGGGCATTGGCGTGCCCTCGACCGGCTCGAGGCGGTACAGCTGTGTGTTGGACGTCGCGTGGCAGTGGAACCCCGAATTGGGAGTAAGCACGTTTGTCACGATATCCATGTTGCGTAGACCTTCTCGTGAAGGCCGCCACGCTGGCGTGCGCGACGGTGCTGATGTCCGGTGAGGTCAGCGCGTCGGATGACGATCTCTCCGCGGTGCTCGTCGACACGAGCTATCAGCAGTCGCCCGCGCTCTCGTGGTGGAGCGGGGAGGAGACGGGCTGGAGCGAAACGAGCGAGCTTCTCGAAGTGCTGCTGCGGGAGGCGGCCGCCCTCAGATCGAGCCCTCTCGACCTGAACTCAGCCTCGGCCGCGGAGTTCTCGCGGATACCTGTCCTGGACCCCGCCGACGCGGTGGCCATCGTTTCCCTGAGACGCGTGGAGGGTGTCTTCGCCCGCGTCGAGGATCTGCTGGGACACGGTCGGTTCGACGACGCGTTCGTGCGAAGGCTCAGGCCCTACGTCGTATGCCGCCCACCCGTCGTCCCCGATGCGACCGCGCGCGCTGTCGCCGGCGCTGATGTCGCGGAGGCGCCCGGGCCCCTTGAGTGGGGAGCGCGGGTGAAGCTGTCGTGGGAGGTGGACCCCGATGATGAGTGGGCCGCTAGCAGAACGTCGGATTTGACGCGGGCATCCAGGAGCAGTGCCCGGTTTCGCGCCAGGGGCGGCGGAGGATGGTCGGCCGGAGTGGGGGTCGAGAGGGATCCCTGGGAGCGAAGAGGTATCGACCACGTAGCGTTCCACGTGTCGCTGCGGCCGGAGCATTCCACGTCCGGCGGCCAAACGCTCTCCTGCACGATGGGTGATCTCATCGTCGATTGGGGACAGGGCCTTCTGCTGAGTGGAGGCGGCTTCGGTGGCGTGGAGAGATTCCCTCGGAGGAGCGACCGCGTGAGAGGCTACGACGGCGCCGGTGAATCGGTCTCGCGGAGAGGCGCACACGTGTCGGTGGCGAGAGGCTCCGTGACGACGCACGTCGTGGCCGCGAGGACCGAACTCGACGCAGCGTTGGACGAAGACGGTATGGCGTCGACCATCAGGACGTCCGGGCTGCACAGGACGGTGGGAGAGCGCGCCGGGCGCGGCACGCTCACCGAGACGTGTCTTGCGGCGAGAATCTCCGTGGCCTCTCAGGGGGCCTTCGTGCTGGGCGCGTCTGGAGCGTTGTTCAGATACTCGCCCGGGCTGGCCCCCGGAGATCCGGAGCGCCAGCGCTTCCGCTTCCACGGCGAGCGACTCGCGGCCGCGTCGGTCGACGCGCGGGCCACGGGAGTCGGGTGGAGGCTGGGCGCGGAATACGCCATGACGCAGGAGGGAGCGGTCGGGTTCGTGGTGTCGGCGTCGGCCCGCGTGGGTGCGGCGACGGCGCACTTCGGAGCCGGGCATCTGTCGAGGGACTACTGGACACCCACGGGCGGCGGTGTGCCGGGCGCCTCCGGAGGTTCCAACGCCACCTCGGCGTGGATCAGAGTCGAACACCGACTGTCCCGCGACCTCGCGTGGCGCGCCGAGTCGCTCGTCCGTGGCCGTCCGTGGAGGTCGTACCACGACGAGTTGCCCGACGCCGGAGCGCGTGCTCTACTGGGCGCGACGTGGAGTGTCGCAGGGCTCGGAACGCTCGACGGTGAGGTGCGTGTGCGAACCGGCGCTCCGGGAGCGGGCGACGATGGGCCGGAAGTGACCTCGAGACGGCGTCTGTCGATCCGGACGGTGGGCCCTACTCCGGTCGTCGTCAACATCACATCCTCGCGAACCTCCTCGGGTGAACTCAAGCTGGGGGAGATCACAGGGATCGCGGCACGCTGCGACCTGTCTGCCGGTCAGAACACGCTTGTGTCGGTAGGGGCGGCGTCGACTACCTCATCGGGGGAACACGACGCGATAGCGCAGTACGAGCCTGGTCTTCCGGGTGACTTCGCACTGCGCACCTTGAATACGCCCGGAGCGAGGTGCTATATTCGTGTCGAGATCGGCGTATCCGAACAAGCGAGTCTCACGGTTCACATTTCTGGATGCCCCGGTCGCGACGAGTACTCACTTGGCGTATGCATCGACACGAAAGGCTGAGCCATGGGCGAGAAGCAGCTCGCGTCCGATGCCCTCAGGGAAGAGGGCAGGACCTACGCTCCACACGAGGCGGTGATCGAAGCGTCGCGCTGCCTCATGTGCGAGGAGCCTCCGTGCAACGCCGGCTGCCCGGCGGGCGTGGACGTGCGAAGATTCGTGAGGAAGATCAGATTCGGCAACTTCCGGGGAGCGGCGAGGCTCATTCGCGAGGCGAACATCTTAGTCGGGATCTGCGGCCGCGTCTGCCCGCAGGAGATGCTCTGTATGGAGCACTGCACGAGGGCCGCGCTCGACACCCCGATCGACATCGCCGGGCTTCAGCGTTTCGCCGGAGACTGCGAGCTTGCGCAGGTTGCGCCCGTGCCCGACATCGAGGAGCGGAGCGGCAGGGTGGCCGTCGTCGGGGCCGGTCCCGGGGGATTGGCCGCAGCGGCAGAGCTAAGGCGCGCCGGCGTCACGGTCGGCGTCTTCGACAGCGCCCGTGTGGCGGGCGGAGTTCTTACGAGAGGCATACCGCCGTTCAGGCTCGACCCATCCTTCGCGGAAGGGGAACTGGCCTACACTGCTCGGCTTGGCGTCGAGCTGCACCTTGGCGAGAACGTGGACGACCCGGTCGGACTCCTGGACAAGGGCTTCGACGCGGTGTTCGTGTCCACGGGGCTCTGGCGGCCCTACACGATCGGGCTCGAGGGCGAGGACCTCGACGGCGTTCACGTGGCCGGCGAGTTCCTGTCTGCCGTCGCCGCAGGCGAGCGGCCGCGTGTGGGAGCCCGCGTGGTCGTGATTGGAGGCGGGAACGTGGCCATGGATGCCGCCACGACCGCGCTCCGACTCGGTGCCGCGAGGGTCCATCTCTGCTGTCTCGAGTCGCGTGACGAGATGCCCGCCTTCCGCTCCGAGGTCGAGGTCGCGCAGAGCGAGGGCGTCGAGTTCCACACGCGCACGCGGCCGGTTCGTATCGTGGGCCGAGACGGTACCGTATCCGGCTACGAGGGTGTCGGGATCCGATGGAAGGAACCGGGCCTGCTCGTCCCGTCCAACGCCGAGGACATCCCCGGGACCGAGTTCAGTCTCGCGGCCGATGCCGTTATCGAGGCGATAGGCCAGGGAGTGCTGTACAAGTTTCCATCGCTCGATCTGGCGGGAAGAGGGCTCATAGGGGTCGATCCCGACACGCTCCAGACCTCCGTCGAGGGGGTCTTCGCGGGAGGCGACATCATAAGCGGCGGAGGGACGGCCGTCAGGGCGGTTGCCGACGGCAAGAGGGCCGCGGAGTCGATCATCGCCTATCTGGATGGCGTGTTCGATGACGGCGAGAAGGGGGGTGAGGGCCGGTGAAGAGGACAAGCCTTGCTGTAGACTTCTGTGGTGTGCACTTCCCGAATCCTTTCGTTCTGGCGGCGGCCCCGCCGACCGACAGCGCCGACATGATCGCTCGCGGTTTCGACGCCGGATGGGGCGGAGCGGTCGTGAAGACGCTCGGTCTCGAGCATGTCGAGGTCAACCTCGTGTCGCCGATGATGTCGGGACTCAAGTACGAGGACAAGAACCTGATCGGGCTCGAGAACATCGACCTCATTTCTGACAGAGACATAAGAGAGGTCCTCGGGGAGGTAACGGACCTCAAGAAGCGCTATCCGGAACAGGTCCTCATCGTGAGCATGATGGCCAGCACCGAGGACGAGTGGAATGAGATAGCGCGGAGGGTCGAGGGCGCCGGCGCCGACATGATCGAGTGCAGCTTCTCGTGTCCGCACGGGATGCCCGAGCGCGGCATGGGTTCGGCCGTCGGCCAGGACGCCGGCCTCACGTACGAGCGCGCGAAGTGGGTCGCCGAGGCAGTTGACATACCCGTGCTCATAAAGCTCACCCCGAACGTGACCGACATGCGTCCAATCGCGCAGAAGGTGAAGGAGGCGGGTGCGGCCGGCGTGACCGCCATCAACACCGTGAAGGGGCTTCTGGGGTTCGACCTCGACACGTTCTCGCCCATGCCCTCCGTCTGGGGAAAGTCGACCGAGGGTGGATTCTCCGGTCCGGCCATCAAACCGATAGCCCTCAGGTTCGTGGCGGACGTGGCCAGGGACGTCGGGATCCCGGTGGCGGGAGTCGGCGGCGTCGTGACCTGGCGGGACGCGGCTGAGTTCATGCTGGCCGGGGCGGGCATCGTGCAGGTATGCACCGCCGTCATGAGGTACGGCTACGATATCGTCGAGGAACTCGCCGAGGGCATGCAGATGTTCCTCGATGATAAGGGACTCTCGTCGCCGATGGACCTTATCGGCAAGGGCCTGCCGAATCTCGTATCGCACGAAGCGCTGTCGCGCGAATACAAGGTCGTGGCGTCGGTAGACAAGGACCTGTGCATCGGCTGCGGAGCCTGCGTCATCGCCTGTCGCGACGGAGGACATCAGGCGATCGAGTTCAGGGGCAACGCGGGAGCGAGCACGGACGATGCCGTCACGGCGGCAGCAACGCCCGGCCCCACGGGCGGAGGAACAGCCGCAGAGGGAACCGAGAGCGTTCCCGACTCGCGCATTCCCGTCATCGATGATGAGAAGTGCATCGGGTGTGGCTTCTGTCGCACGATCTGTCCCGTTGAAGGCTGCCTCACCATGAAGGAGAGGGAGCAGGTTGGCTAGGTCCTGTGCCCGCGGGATTGAATCGGAGCCCGGCGCGTGGTAGCTTGAACGCGCTGTCACACGCAACGCCGGCGGTGCCCGGTCGCGGCAGAGGGCCGTGCCGGAACGCGCCGCCGCCCACCAGGAGGTGCCCCATGAGAGCTCTCCTGCCGCTCTTCATCCTGCTTGCCATCGCAGGAACGGTGCCCGCCGAGACGTACAACACGCCGACGATAGACGGCGTGGTCAACATCGCACCGGACGACTGGGACGCCAGCGACTTCGCAGTCGACGACCCGTCTGACGACAACCGGTATGCCCCGGGTGACCCGGACATGGATGACCTCTACGTCACGTGGGACGCTGACAGCCTCTACGTTGGCATCATCACGTCACGACCGCCCGGCGGTTTCGGGAACGGGTACCTCCTCTTCATCGACTTCGACGCCCAGTCAGGCATCACCGGCGGGATCGACTTCTCGTCGGCGGACTACTACCCACGGCACATCACCTTCAGCACGATGGGCGCTGACGTCGTGATGGGGGCGTGGAACCTCGCGGGCGCGTTCTTCAAGTTCTGCGCCGATCCGACTGCGACGACGGACGTACCGGAGCAGCGCGCTGCATCGAATACGGACGAGTATCAGATCGAAGCCGCCGTCTCGTGGAACGGTCTCTACGGGCTCGGACGCGGCACCGTCCCGACTGGAACGACGATGCGCTTCATAGCGGCGATCGTCGGAGGGGACGGCTCCGGAGCGTACGACGCCATGCCCACGTCCACCACGGGCATCGAGTCCAACCCCGCCACAGCCTGGGACGCGGTGACCGACCTGGACGTCTACTATGAGGCAGTCGTGGACGGAGACAACGACGGCGTCCCGGACGTCGGATACACGCCCGTCGAGTCGACGAGCTGGGGGAGGATCAAGAGCTTCTTCGGCGAGTAGCTCGACTGGTCAGACGCGTCTCTGGCGAAACGGGCGCGTGCCGCAGCGTCAACGCGCGGGGGTCGGTTCTGCCGGCCCCCGCGTTCTCTGCTGCCGGAACTCGGCGGAAAGCTGGGAGACCGGGTTCCCTCTGCGTCTTGTTGGAGCCGCCGGCGTGGACTAGAATGGAAGACACATGGCACCGTGCGCGTGGTCACCGTGGCGAAGCGCTGTGTGCGCGCGGTGCTTCCATGGAGGAACGCGATATGTGTGGAGAGCTTGTTCGAATCGAGGCCGAGGACGGTCTGGAACTCGTCGGCTACTACGCCGTCCCGCAGGGCGGCGCCAGGCGCGCCGTGCTGCACACACACGGACTGGCCGGCAACTTCTACGAGAACCGCTTCGTGAGCTCGGTGGCCAGGGCGGTGTTGGAGAAGGGGCTGGCGTTCCTGGCCTGCAACAACCGGGGTCACGACTATCGCTCGGACAATCTGAGCGGCAGCGGAGTCGGAACTGAGGTGAAGCTGGGCGGCTCGAGCTTCGACGTCTTCGACGAGTGCCTGCTCGACATAGGTGGATGCGCGGCCTTTCTTGAGGAGCAGGGGCACTTCGAGATCTACTTCGCGGGCCACAGTCTTGGCACGAACAAGACCGTGCACTACCTGTCTGAGCGGCGAGACCCGCGCGCCGTGGGAGCAGTACTCATTTCGCCCCCGGATATGTTCGGGTTGAGAGAGCAGGCGCTCGGCGACTCACTGGACGAGGTGGTGTCGAAGGCTCGGAAGCAGGTGGCCGACGGCGCCGGGGAGACTCTGATGGAGGCGGGCTACGTGGTGCCCTTCTCCGCCGCGACGGTCAGCGCCCTGTACGGCGACCCGTCCAAGACCGACATCTTTCCGTTCAGGCTCGGTCGCTCGGGTGACTACTCGGTTCTGAGCTCTCTCAGGCTTCCGATCCTGGCGACGTTCGGCACCGTCGAGGAGGCCGTCACCGTTCCGGTGAGAGAGGCCGCGGCGCTCATGAGGGAGGAGGCCGCCTCGTCGGCGCGAGTGGAGGTGCTCATAGTGGAGGGCGCCAATCATGCGTATTTCGGGTTCGAGGAGACGCTGGCCGGCGCTGTCGCGGACTTCGTCCAGAGCTGAGCGCGCGGAGGTACGTTGAGCATCTTCATCACGGGCGGCAGGCTCGTCACCGAGATCGA
>CAZLTC010000006.1:0-67949 GCA_964562405.1 uncultured bacterium
GACACGACGAACGGCGACGTGCGGGTGGACTACTACGCGTGGATGCGGGACAGGGACGACCCGGACGTCATCGCCTATCTGGAGGCGGAGAACGCGTACACGGAAGCGGTCATGAGCCACACGGAGGCGCTTCAGGAGTCTCTCTACGAAGAGATCGTTGGTCGCATCAAGGAGACCGACCTCTCCGTCCCCTACAGGAAGGGCGACTACTTTTACTACTGGCGTTCGGAGGAGGGCAAGCAGTACGAGATCTTCTGCCGCAAGGCCGGGAGCCTGGAGGCCGATGAACAGGTTCTGCTGGATGAGAACGAGATGGCCGATGGGCACGACTACTTCGAGGTCGGGACGGTGCGCGTCAGCCCGGACCACTCGATGATCGCCTACGTCGTGGACACGACGGGCGCCGAGCGGTTCACGCTCTACGTGATGGACATCGCCACCGGAGACCTCCTGAGCGACATCATAGAGGACGTCGACTACGACGTCGAGTGGGCGAACGACAACCGGACGCTCTTCTACACGACCACAGACGAGGCCGAACGAGCTGACAAGCTCTGGAGACACGCGCTTGGGACGCCGCGCGAGGAAGACGTGCTCATCTACCACGAGCCCGACGAGTCGTTCTGGGTGTCCGTCTACCGCACGCGGAGCGACCGGTTCCTCATCATGGACGTCGGGAAGCGCACGTCGACAGAGTCGTGGGTGCTCGATGCCGACTACCCACAGGGCGAGTTCGAGCTGATCGAGCCGAGAGCGCCCAACCTGGAGTACTACGTTTCGCATCACGGGGACGACTTCTACATTCGGACCAACGCCGACGGCAAGAACTTCGAGGTCGTCAAGGCGCCGGTCGCGACGCCATCGAGGGAGCACTGGTCCACCATAATCCCCCATCGTTCCGACGTCAGGGTCGAGAGCGTGGAGTGTTTCAGGGACTTCGTGGTGGTCGTCGAGAGAGAGATGGGCCTCCGCAACCTCCTCGTGATCAACGTTGCCGAGGAGTCCGGGCATTACGTGGAGTTCCCGGAGCCCACCTACTCGGTCTGGCCGGGCAATAACGAGGAGTACGACACCGATCTCCTGCGTTTCAGCTACTCCTCGCTCGTGACCCCCAGATCGGTATACGACTACGACATGAGAACGCAGACGCGAGAGCTGCTGAAGCAAATGGAGGTCCTGGGGGGCTACGACCAGACTCTCTACCAGTCCGAGCGGGTCTTCGCCGAGGCTCCCGACGGGACCAGAGTGCCCGTCTCCCTCGTGTACAGGAAGGATACGTTCGCCCGAGGCACTAATCCGCTGGTTCTGATGGGCTATGGGGCCTATGGGGCGAGCATGGACCCGTGGTTCTCATCGACGCGACTGAGCCTTCTGGACCGCGGGTTCGTCTACGGCATCGCGCACGTGCGCGGTGGGGGCGAGATGGGAGAGGAGTGGTACGACGACGGCAAACTCCTGCACAAGCGGAACACGTTCACGGACTTCATTGCCTGCACCGAACATCTCGTCGCGGAGGGCTACGCGGACCCCTCGCGCGTCGCGATGTCGGGTGGGAGCGCGGGCGGCCTGCTCATCGGAGCCGTGCTGAACATGAGGCCTGAGCTCTACTCGCTCGCCATCGCCGACGTGCCCTTTGTCGACGTCCTCAACACGATGCTCGACCCGTCGCTGCCCCTGACCGTTGGCGAGTATGAGGAATGGGGAGACCCGAACGATCCGGTCTATTACGACTACATCAAGTCCTACTCGCCGTACGACAACGTGGGGCGCTACGACTATCCGGACATTCTTGTGACCGGCAGCCTCAACGACCCGCGCGTCCAGTACTGGGAGCCGGCCAAGTGGACCGCGAAGCTCCGCGCCAACTGGGTGACCGACTCCGTGCTCCTACTCAAGATGAACATGGGAGCGGGCCACGGCGGCGCCTCCGGTCGATACGAGCGCTATAGAGAGAGCGCATTCGAATACGCGTTCATCATCGACCGCATGAACAGGTAACGGGTGCGCGTCAATGCGGGCACGTGCGCCCTTGACGGGAGGGCGCACGACCTGTATCCTATGAGCTGTCGTATTCACCAACCCGCCTTGAAAGGAGGTGCCTTGTGTCGGTGACGAGAGAATCCCGTTCGGCGGAAGCGCACCTCGAGATGCCTGCCAACTAGTCGGTTTCACCCAGCAGCACACCGGCAGCTATCCTCGGGTCCGGAGCCCCTTTGCCAGGGGAGCGTCCTCACGTGCGCTTCCGCTCGCTTGAGCCCACAGACATGTCCCAAACAGGGAGCAAGAGAGATGCAACGCGATCTCGATGGAGACGGGCGTCTCGTGATGGGCGTCGTCTTCAGGAAGGCGCGCGGTCTTTACGACGTCAACGGCATCGACGGACACGTTCGATGCTCGATATCGAACAGGCTGCGGAAGGAACTTGTGTACCCGTTGTCCGACCCCAACTCGGGGACCTCGCGCGGTGTGAGGCGCGTGGAGGACATAAGCATGGTGGACCCGGTCGCCATCGGCGACGAGGTGCTCTACGTGCCTGCGGGGCAGGGACAGGGCCAGATCCGGGAGGTGAGGCCGAGGCGAAACGCCCTGACGCGCTGCGTCCAGGACGTCAAGCGCAGGGGCGAGGGCAGGTCGGTCGACCAGGTCATCGTCGCGAACGCCGATCAGATGGTGGCGGTCTTCGCGGCGGCCAAGCCCAGGCCCACGTGGCACCTCCTGGACCGCTATCTGGTAGGCGCCGAGGCCTCCGAGATAAGCGCCCTGATCTGCGTCACCAAGATGGACCTGGATGCCGGCGGGCTAACTCGAGCCGACCTGGCCATCTACGAGAATCTAGGCTACCAGGTCGTCTTCACGAGCGTTGTGACCGGCGAGGGAGTCGACGCGATGCGTGGCGCCCTGGACGGCAGGATATCCGTGTTCGTAGGCAAGTCGGGAGTTGGGAAGACCTCTCTTCTGAACGAGCTGCAGCCAGGGCTAGGCCTGTACGTGAAGGAGGTGAGCGAGAGCTCCGGAAAGGGGAGGCACGCTACGACCCACCTTGAGATGTTCCCGCTGGATGGTGGTGGGGGTGTGGTGGACACGCCCGGCATGAAGCTCTTCGAGCCGGCCGCAGACGCCATGGAGCCCGCCTTCTACTTCCGCGAGTTTCGACCGCTTCTTGGTAGCTGCCGCTTCGGCGCCGACTGCTCACACACGCACGAACCAGGGTGCGCGATAAAGGAGGCGGTCCAGGCAGGCGAGGTCAGTGAGAGAAGGTATCAGAGCCTCCTCAAGATGCTCTAGGCGAGGCCAAAGAGGCCCGGGACTGGGCCCGGCCGTGTGGTGACGCGTCCAGCGGGCGCGCAGCGGCCGGGCCCAAGCGTCCCGTAGCACGGCCGAACCGTCCTGTGCTAGAATCGCGAGCACCGCTACGGAAGAGCAGCACTCACACAGGAGGCACTCATGTCCAGCGCCGTGAAGCGTGGAGCGTTGTGCGCCGTCTTGGCTTGTCTGGTATTCGCCGCGACGGCCTCTGCGGAGCCCGTGACATTCACGTTCAAGCCCCCGGAGAGCATGCAGGTCAACACCGTGTCCCTTAGGGGGGATTTCAACAACTGGGGCGAGACGCCGATGGTGAAGGGCGACGGAGACGTTTGGAGCGTCACTGTCGACCTCACTCCCGGGGATCACCAGTACAAGTACTTCATCAACAGCGAGTGGCCGCAGGACATGTCCACGTGGCTGGACGGAGGTCCGGTGGACCCGGAGGCCGACGACTACATAGACGATGCGAACGGTGGGCTGAACGCGGTGCGCAGCGTGGGCGGCGCCAAGCCCGCTCAGAAGCAGGTGTTCGAGGCGGCACCGCCTCTCAAGGACGGCTTCCTGAGGATCCACTACGACCGTCCCAAGGGTGGGTACGACGGGTGGGGCCTGCACGTCTGGCAGGACGTCGTTCCGACGGTCGAGTGGACGAGTCCGCTCCCTCCGACGGGACGTGACAACTTCGGTGTCTACTGGGACGTCGAACTCACGAAGGACGCCAAGAGCGTTGGCTTCATCGTGCACAAGGGCGACACGAAGGACCCGGGTCCCGACATGTTCATCGACATAGCCAAGCAGGGGACCGAGGTGTGGCTGGTCTCAGGGTCGCCCGTCATCAACACGGAGGAGCCAGACGTGTCATCTCTCGCCTTCGGCAACCTCGACCGCCAGCGCGCCCACTGGGTTGACCGTTCCACGATCGCCTGGAAGGTGAAGTCGGGCGACGGCGACGTGTTCACGCTCCACGTCGGCGGCGCGGACGGGCTGACGCTGACGAAGGACGGAGTGACCGGAGGAGAGGACATCGCTCTCACCATGTCGGGAAGCAACCTGCCCAGGGAGACGCTGGCGAAGTTCCCGTACCTCGCGGGCTGCAAGGCGCTGACTCTGCCGAGTGACAAGCTCGACGCGGTCCCGTCGTTCCTCAAGCAGGAACTGGCGGTCTCGGTGAAGGGTCCCGACGGCGTCGTGAGCGACGCGACGGGCCTTCAGATACCCGGTGTGCTCGACGACGTGTTCGCGTACGACGGGCCGCTCGGCGTGAACTGGGGCCAGGGCGTTCCAACCGTGAGCGTCTGGGCGCCCACGGCTCAGAAGGTCTGGCTACACGTGTTCGACACGTCCGATGCGCCGGAGTCCTCGGCGGTTCTCGAGATGGCCGAGGACACGGGCGTGTGGAGCGTGACCGGAACACCCGACTGGAAGGACAAGTTCTACCTCTACGAGGTCAAGGTTTACGTGCCGTCTACGCGCGCGGTCGAGCGCAACATGGTGACGGACCCCTATTCCAGAAACCTCTCGATGAACAGCAAGCGCAGCCAGTTCGTCGACCTCGACGACCCCTCGCTCAAGCCCGAAGGATGGGACGGGCTGACGAAACCGACGCTCGAGGCACCGGAGGACATCGTCCTCTACGAGCTGCACGTGCGCGACTTCAGCTCCAACGACCCGACCGTTCCTGCGGGCCACGTCGGGACGTTCGCGGCCTTCGCAGACGACACGAATGGCGCACGTCACCTGCGCGCGCTGGCCGAGGCGGGTCTGACACATGTGCATCTCCTGCCCGCGTTCGACATAGCTTCTGTAGACGAGGACAAATCGACGTGGAAGGGGCCCGGGGATCTCTCGATCTATCCTCCCGACTCCGACCAGCAGCAGGCGGCCGTAGCCCGCATCCAGGGCGTCGACGGCTTCAACTGGGGCTACGACCCCTACCACTTCGGAGTGCCTGAGGGGAGCTACTCGACCGACCCGGACGGCACGGCCCGCATAGTCGAATTCAGGATGATGGTCAAGGCTCTGGCCGACATGGGGCTCCGCGTCGTGATGGACGTCGTGTACAACCATACGAACGAGAGCGGGCTGGGCGACAAGTCGGTCTTCGACAAGATCGTCCCCGGCTACTATCACAGGCTCAACGCCGACGGCTTCGTGGAGACGAGCACTTGCTGCCAGAACACGGCCAGCGAGCACTACATGATGGGGCGGTTCATGGTCGACGACCTCGTTCACTGGGCGCGTGACTACAAGGTGGACGGCTTCCGCTTCGATCTCATGGGCCACCACATGAAGAGCAACATGGTCGAGATTCGCGACGCGCTGCACGCGCTGCGTCCTGAGACCGACGGTGTCGATGGTGATACCATCTACCTGTACGGTGAGGGATGGGACTTCGGCGAGGTTCAGGGCGGCAAGCGCGGCGTCAATGCGACGCAGCAGAACATGGCCGGCACCGGCATCGGCACGTTCAATGACCGCATAAGAGACGCGATACGAGGCGGCTCGGCGTTCGGCGACAGACGTGACCAGGGTTTCGCCACCGGGCTGTATACCGACCCCAGCGGTTTCAACGGTTCCGGCCCGAACGAGCGCGAGGCGCTGCTCAAGTCGATGGACCGCATCCGCATCGGCATGACCGGCAACCTCCGCAACTATCTTCTCATCGACTTCCGGGGCAACGAGGTGCGCGGCGGGAACATGGAGAACGTCGGATACACGACGGACCCTCAGGAGGTCATCAACTACGTGTCGGCCCACGATAACGAGACGTGGTTCGACAAGGTCCAGTTCGCCGCGCCGAAGCAGGCGACGATGGCGCAGCGCGTCCGGATGCAGAACCTGGGCCTGTCGGTCGTGGCGTTGGGGCAGGGCATACCGTTCTTCCACGCCGGCTCCGACATGCTCCGCTCCAAGTCCATGGACAGAGACAGCTACAACTCGGGCGACTGGTTCAACAAGGTCGACTGGTCGTATGAAGCCAACAACTTCGGAGTGGGACTCCCCATAGCCGACAAGAACCAGGATCGGTGGAACATAATGAGGCCGCTCCTGGCGAGAGCCGACATCACGCCAGGCCGCGACAGCATCATGGCCGCCGTCCACCACTTCAGGGAGCTCCTGGCGATCAGGAAGAGCACCGTGCTGCTGCGCCTCAGGACGGGGGAGGACGTGCAGGCACGTGTCCGATTCCACAACGTCGGCCGCGATCAGGTGCCCGGACTCATCGTCATGAGCGTATCTGACGTGGTGCCGGAGCTTCGTCCGATCGACCCGAACTACAAGAACGTTGTGGTGGTGCTGAACGCGACGCCGAAGACACAGGTCTACGGAGAGAACGGCTGGAAGGGGAGCGCCTTCGAGCTGCATCCGGTGCTCAGCATGTCACACGATGAGGTCGTCAAGCAGTCGAGCTACGATTCGAACGATGGGACCTTCAGTGTTCCCGCAATGACGGCCGCCGTGTTCGTCGAGCCGGAGTAGCGGCTCGGCGATCACGAATGGAGCTTGTGGATGGGGGTCGGGCCGCATCGGTCCGGCCCCCGTCCGTCCAGAGGAGAAGCGGATGCGTCGTCGAATGGCGCCGGTCGCCCTCCTGCCCTAGGGTGAGCCACAACCGCCGTGGCGTGAGCGGCAGGCATCGCCGGTCGACCTGACCGCGCGCGGCACTCCGTGGGCGCCCGAACCAGGCGAATCCGCAGGCCCTCCTTGCGCATCTAACCTGAATGTGGTAAACTATGAATTGGCGGCGGGTTAGCGGTAGTGACCCGGCGTTCGGCGGATTTGGCACATGCTTGGAGGAAAGTATGCGTGGTCCAGCGCTCCCGGCGCCCGCGTTTGCCGTGTTGGTGGCCGGATTAATGAGCCTTGCAGCGGTCTCGGCGCTTGCCGCGCCGATGAACGGGGACATTGTGACGATTCGCCAGGCTGATGGGTCGTTCATTGACCTGGCGGTCTGGGGTGATGAGTTCTACGCGGTCGGGGAGACGCCGGACGGTTACACGGTCGTGCGCGATGACGTGACCGGCGTCTATTGCTACGCGAAGGTCTCGGCGGATGGGAACAAGCTCGTGTCGACGGGCATCCCTGCGGCGATCGGGCAGGTGCCCGCGGGCCTCTCGAAGCACGTCCGAGTCGACCGGGAGGCGGCTAGCGCGAAGGCCCGCGAGGTTAGGCAGGCCTTTGAGGCGCGCGAGCTGCAGGATTTGTCTGTTCTGCCCGAACCTCCCGGGCGCTCGCGCGGGACGTCGACGGGCAGCGTGACGGGGCTCACGCTCATCGTCGACTTCTCAGACGATGTGGGGACGATACCGCCCAGCTCCATCGATGACTTCTGCAACCTCGAGGGGTACACCGGATACAGCAACAACGGTTCCGTGCGCGACTACTTCGATGACGTATCCGGAGGACTGCTCGACTATACCAACTATGTTTCGACCGCGTACTACCGTGCTGCGAACCCGAAGTCCTACTACACCGATCCCTCGGTCTCCTACGGGACCCGGGCCGTCCAGCTGATCAAGGAAGCGTTGAACGCTCTCGATGCGGCGGGGTTCGATTTCAGCGCGTACGACGCGGACGGGAACGGGAGCATAGACGCTCTGAACTGCTTCTACGCCGGCGCGACCTGGAACAACTGGGCCGAGGGCCTGTGGCCTCACTCAGGCTGGATGTCGTGGTGCGCGGACGGAGTGTGCACGCAGCGATATCAGATCTCGAACCTGGGAAGCTCTCTCAGGCTCGGCACGTTCGTGCACGAGAACGGCCACATGCTGATGGGTTGGCCGGATCTCTATGACTACGACGGGGACTCGGCGGGCGTCGGCCAGTTCTGCGTGATGTGCTCGGTCGGACCGGGTACGAATCCGATCGAGCCTTGCGCCTACATGAAGTACACGGCGGGTTGGGCCGACTTGTCGATGCCGACCGGCTACGAGAACGGCCTCTCCGCACCGAGTGCCGGGAACGTCGTCTACAAATTCGACAAGCCGGGCGCGCCCAACGAATACTACCTCGTTGAGAACCGGCAGAAGACCGGACGGGACAGCGCGATTCCAGACAATGGGCTTGCCATATGGCACGTCGACGAGAACGGCAGCAATGACTGGCAGCAGCGGACGCCGGACTATCACTACGAAGTCACTCTCGTGCAGGCCGACGGAGACTGGGATCTCGAGCACTACAACAACAATGGTGACAGCTACGACCTCTACGCGGCCACCGCGGAGACGGAGTGCACTCCCACCACATACCCCAACACCGACTGGTGGGACGGGAGCGAGTCGGGTTACTACTTCACGAACATCAGCTCGTCGAGCTCCGTGATGACGTTCGACTTCGCAGATGGTCCTCCGTTCAACCCCGAGTTCACCGCGCCGGTCTTCGCGTGCGAGATCGAGAAGTCGGGCTCGGCGACTTATCTAACCACTATCAGAAACCCCGGTAGTCTGTCCGGCAACGCCGACGTGGATATCGAGCAGGAGATCCTGCCCGACGGCGTCACGGACACCGACTGGACCGCCACCTACAGGCAGGTCGGCGGGCCGTGGCTCTCCACTCCCTCGTCCTTTTACCTTGGTCCGGGCGAGGAGATCGATATGGAAGTGAGGTTCGAGGACGGCATGGGTACCATGGAGGGGATGTGCCTGACGACGCTCACCGCGACCGTCAGCTCCGACCCGACGCTCTCGAACAAGGGATCGTTCGCGACGTTCGTGGACATGCCATGCGTGGCGATCATCGACGACGACAACGGAGCCGCGAACGAGACATACCTCGCCACCGCCCTGGAAGATGCTGGATACTGCGCCAGGGTTTGGGACGCCTCGTCCCGCGGCCGGCCCAGCATCGAGGAGCTGTCGTCGTACAGCGCGGTCTTCTGGACGACGGCCGGAGGTGACGCCTCGTATCTGAGCGCGGACGACGAGCAGAACCTGATGGACTATCTCGACGGGGGTGGCGACCTCTTCATGTCCAGCATGGGCTACCTCACGGCCAGGACAGCACCCAACGCCTTCACCCAGGACTACCTGCACCTGGACTCGTGGCAGGACGACGTGGTCGCCTTCTCGGCGGCCGGGGTTGCCGGCGACCAGATATCCGATGGCATGAGTCTCATGCTCCTGGCGGGTCCCGTTTCCTCGAGTGGCTCCGATGCGATGGTGCTGGACACACCGGCCGAGGCCATCTTCAGCGCGTCGTCGAACGTGACGGGCCTCAAGGTGGCGGAGGGCGACCACAAGATCGTCTTCCTCTCATTCGCCTTCGAGAACGTCAAGACCGCCACGGAGGACCCGAACAACCAGAGGACTCTCGTCTCCAGGGTCATGGACTGGTTCATGAACACGACGGGAGTCGATGATCTCACGATCGGACGGCTCGCACTCGGGCACAACTACCCGAACCCGTTCAATCCGACCACGAACATCGCCTTCTCGGTGCCTGATGGGACCGAGCCCGTGGCTCTCCGGGTCTACAGCGTGGACGGCCGTCTGGTGAGGACGCTCGTGGATGGAGCTGTGCCTGCCGGGCCGCATACCGTGCTCTGGGACGGGACGAATGATGCCGGCGTGAGCGTGGCCTCTGGTGTCTACTTCGCGCGTCTGAGTTCGGCGGGAGAGACGAAGCAGACGAAGATGGCGCTCCTCAAGTAACGCTGCCCGGCGTCCGCACCGCGGACGCTGGAACATCGCGAGTCGAGAATGCGGCTGTTGCATCGAGACGCCCTGTGCGAAAGCACGGGGCGTCTTCTTCAATGCAACATCGGGAAACGGTTGTCACACTTCACTCGTCTGGTACGGCACTTGCCCTGCTTGTGCACAATGTGTGTCAGGAACGTCTCACGTCACGAACGGGGGAAGGGAGATACGGCGAGATGAGAACATCGATCGTCCTAGTCTGCGCGGCAGTTCTGTGTGTCCCGGCGATCTGCGCCGGCCAGGAGTCCTACATCACGCTCGAGGAGAACACCTGGGGCAACGCGCACAAGGAGTTCAACCTTGTGACGATACCCGATTGGATCGACAGCCTGGTGACGACCGGGTCGCCGCTCGTCATGGGGAAGCCAGGCCGGTCTCTGACGTTCGCGGACGGATCCGAAGAGGCGATACTCGCCGCGCTCCCGGCGTCGGGCCAGCCGGCCGTCCTGCCGGAGGACCTCGGCGACGCTCTGGTCGACTCGACGTGCGCCCTTCCCGAAGGGCTCCCGGCCAGCAAGAAGGGCAAGCTCAAGAACTCGCTTCTAGGTGAGACGATGGCGCTGGCCCTCAACGCGAGGCTCGACCCGGAGCTGATAGACCTGGACGTCTGCTCCGTGATGATGACCGTAAACGTGCTGGCGGGCCCAGATGAGCTCTACGGTACAGAGGACGACTCGCTGTGCGCGATGTGCGACACGATGACGATACGCATCCCGGAGGCCGTTCTGTCCGCGCTCCAGGATAGCATGGGCGTGGAACCTACCGTCGGGAACGTCCTCGAGTTCGCGAACATGGCGCTCGCGGGAGAGGGCACGTACGACGCCACCCTCAAGGGCGTATGGCACGCGGTGAAGAACATCAATCGTGGCTTCAAGAACTACCGCATGCTTGTCTACTGCGAGGGCGATACGGGCGGAGTGCCGATCGACATCAAGGGCGCGCCCGGCACTTCCGGAGGTCCTGAGGATCGCGCCGAGTCGATGGCGAGCGCCGTCGCGCTGTCGGCCTCGAGTCCGGTGAGCGACCGGGCGTTCGTCTACTTCACGGTGCCCGAGGCCAGCCGAGTGACGCTCTCTGTCTACAACGTCGCCGGCCGCGAGGTGGCGACTCTCCTGAACGGTCAGGTCTTCCAGGATCGCGCCACGGTGGAGATGGCCGCCGACAATCGAAGTGCCCTTCCGTCCGGAGTCTACTTCGTGAGAATGACGGCGGTTGGCGTCGCCAGCGGTGCCGAATACAGACAAACGGCCAAGATGCTGGTGGTTCGCTGACCCCGGTCCAGCCCCTGACCCCGGTGCCCTCCTGGCACCTTCCTCGGCCGCCGCCCCCAACCTCGGGGCGGCGGCGCCTCGTTTACTTCCCCCTGCAGATTCCCCTTGACAGCCTGCGACAGTCGTCGCAGAATATGTGTGACAGTTGTCGCGGACCCCCGAACAAGGAGTCGCCATGAAGTCGCTTCCCAGCCTCTCGCGGTTCGAGCTTCAGTGCCTGCGGAAGCTCTGGAACCGCAAGGAGGGGACGGTCAGGGACATTCACGGAGACCTCGCCGACCCCCCGAGCTACTCGACCGTCAGGAAGATCATGGACCGCCTGGAGGAGAAGGGCGCAATAGAGCGCGTCCGCAAGGAAGGGAAGGCGTGGGTATACCGCTCCAGAGTCTCCCCACGGGAGATGCTCCGCAAAGAGATAAGGCAGTTTCTCGATGTGGCGTTCGATGGCTCGGCGGCTCCGCTCGTCGCGCAGCTGGCGCGTATGCAGGAGCTCACCGTCGAGGACTTGAGAGAGGTCGAGAGGGTCCTGGCTGGTGACAGAGCCGCCGCTTCCGAGACTGACTCCCACGACGAGAACGGTGTTCGCTCGCGCAGCGAAGGTCCGTCCACCGACGACAGGCACGAGGAACAGGTCTGACATATCGCGCGTGGTGGAAGGACCCCCGCGCGTCGGAGGTACGACGGTGAACGAGGTGCTCGAGTACGCGACCGGTTACTGGATGGCGGTTGCGTCACATCTGTGGCAGACGACCATGCTTATACTCTTCCTCTCGGGTCTCGCCCTGATCTTGAAGCGGGCGCCGGCGCGCGTGCTCAACGCGCTCTGGTGGGTCGCGCTGGCGAAGCTCGTCGTGCCCGTATCCATCGTCGCGCCCGCCGTCAGCCGCGCGCTGGGTCCAGTGCTCGATCGACTCGAACAGGGCTCGGCCCCGATGGAGGCCGTGACCGTCTGGCTGCACAGGGCCGGCCCCGTCCTGGATCCCATCGCGTCCGTCGCTCGTCCCACCCCGGGACTGCCCGGCGCGCTGGGTCTCGCACTCCTAGTCGCCTGGGCTGTCGGCGCCTCCTGGTTCGCCGTCGTCTGGCTGCGCTCGAGAGACTGGAGGGTTGTCGGAGAGTCGCGGCCGATCGACGGTCTGTCGACCGCGGCAGCGCGCGGGGCGTTGGATGCGCTGCAAGGCACGCGCATACCGGCCGGCGCGGTGCTGGTCACGCGCGAGCCGCTCACGCCCTCGGTCGTCGGTATCTTCCGCCGCAGGATCATCCTCTCGGTGGACGTCATCGAGAGACTGGAGCCGCATGAACTGAGGGCCATCCTGCTTCACGAGGACGCACACCGGCGCCGGTTCGAACCGCTGCAGGTGCTCGTCCAGAGGGTGGCCGTGGCCGCGTTCTACTTCTTCCCGCCGCTCTGGCCGGTGCTCCGGCGGCTGCGGGAGACCAGCGAGATGGCGTGCGACGAGGCCGCCGTTCGTCAGGGCGTGCGCCCGGAGCGTTACGCGACCGCCCTGGCAAGGACTCTGAACATTGGACTGGAGCCTCTCGGGCTGGCCGTCGGCCTCGCGCGAGGGACTCCCACGCTCACGCGCAGCAGGTTTGAGCGGCTGCGGAACGAAGGGAGGTTCACACCGATGAGATGGCATTGGGCATGTCTCGTGGTGGCCGTGCTCGCTGCTGTTGCGACCGCCGTGCTTTCGGCCATTCCGACGATCGCAGGCGAGCCGGAGGGTGGGGCTACCTCTGTCAAGACCGAGGTCACGACCGACGAGAACGGCGACAGGGTCATGGAAGTGACCATAGAAGGAGAAGAGGAGGAAGAGGCCACGTACACGGTGACCCTTCTTCACAGCGAGCCCCCGGAATACCCGGAGGACGCAAAGACGGACGGCGTCGGCGGCAGGGTCGTTCTCGAACTCATGATCAATTCCGACGGGACAGTCGGCGAGGTCACCGCCGTCCAGGAAGTCGAGGACTACCCGTCGCTCACCGAGGCAGCGACAGAGGCGGCCAGCCAGTGGACGTTCGAGATCCAGGGCGAGGTCGACGGTGAGCAGACGCTCGAGGTCATCGTTCCCATCGAGTTCAAGATGGATGGCGAGAAGACCAAGACGATCAAGATCACCGTCCCGGACGCGACCGAGGCGCCGGAGGCCCCCGGCGAGCCGGAGGAGCCCGACGAGGCGGACGCGCCCGAATAGGGGGTGCCGAGGCAGTAGAGAGAAGAGCAGGGGCCGCTGCGGCTCCGGGAGGCCGGCAGATAGGGTCTCTCCGGGGCCGCGCGCTTGTGTTATGCTCCTTGTACGCAGTCGAGGTGGGTACAGCATCCAGGGGAGTGGACTCTGGGCAACTGGTACACCACGGAGGGGATATACAACTCCCTCCCGATACCGCTCCAGAATGCCTGTGTGGCCTGGCGCGGGTGGCGCATATACCGGGAGCGTTTCGGCCGCAGGTACGAGGAGCTTGCCGAGTTCCTCGAGCGGTCCGAGACCGCGTCGGTCGACACGCACAGAGAGTACCAGGAGACGCGCCTGCGCGAGCTCATACTCCACGCGTATGAGAATGTGCCTTACTACCACGACGTCATGGACGCCCGCGGCCTCAAGCCGTCGGACGTCGTGTCGATAGAGGACCTGGCCAAACTCCCGATCCTGACGAAGAAGGACGTTCGCGAGGCAGGCGACAGGCTCGTCTCGCGGACCGTCGACCCCAGGAAGCTCCGCGTGGCATGGACGTCGGCAACGAGCGAGACGCCTCTGCCGGTGAAGTGGGACCACTCCGTCGCCCTCGTGAACCATGCCAGCTACATGCGAGTGCGGCGGTGGGCAGGCGTTCCGTTCGGTCATCGTTACGCGACCATGCAGGGGACGCCGGTCGTACCCATCACGCAGCGCAAGCCTCCTTTCTGGCGTTCGAACCCTCTGTGGCACCAGGTGCTCTTCTCTCAGCTGCACCTGAGCGACGAGAGCCTGCCTCACTACGTGAGGAAGATGCGTGAGGCCGGTGTGGAGGATCTGGAGACGTACGCATCGTGCGCCTACGTGATGGCCAGGTATCTGGAAGATCGAGACGAGTACCTGCCGCTGAAGGCGGTCATCACGACCGGCGAGCCGCTCTTCCCGGAGGAACGCGCTCTCATGGAGGAGAGGTTCGCGGCCCCGGTCTTCGACGCGTACGGACAAGCGGAACGCGTCATCTTCTCCTGCGACTGCGAGAAGCACGAGGGACATCACGTGTTTCCGGAGTACGGCATTACCGAGTTCGTCGACGGCGATGGTGACGTCCTGCCACGAGGCGAGTGCGGGTTCATGATCGGGACCGGACTCCACAACTTCGCGATGCCGCTCATCCGGTACGCGTGCGGAGACGTGGGGGCTCCGTCGGACCGGACCTGTTCGTGCGGGCGGACGCTGCCCATGCTCTCGACCCTCACCAGCAGGGCCGGTGACATTCTGGTGACGCCGGACGGCCGCATGGTCCCGCCCATCATGGTCACCTGGATCGTGAAGTTCCTGGAGGGCGTCCGCGACTGGCAGGTCGTCCAGGAGGCCGTGACCGAACTCCGCGTGCTGGTAGTCCGGGATGCGCCCGTGACGAAGGCCGAGTTCGAGGGCCTGAGCGGCTATCTCTCCAGGAGGCTCGGCCCGGAGGTCCACATCGAGATCGAGCCGGTGCCGGAGATACCACGCGTGGGCCGGGGCAAGACCCGCCACGTGATCTCAAAGGTGCCGCTGGTCTGGGGCGTTCCCAACCGGTCGAGCTGCGGCGCCGTTCCCGACTCTGAGTGAGCCCGGCGTCCCTCGACCGCGCGGACCGCAGCATCCGCAGCGCCGATCCGCCGGCCGCCACATCAGGACACCAATCGTGCGCGAACTCACCCACCTGAAGGTACTCGGGATCAGATACCGGAACGCCCGTCCGGCGCCCGACGACGAGAGAGGCCTGGACGCCCTCCTGGCCTCCGGGGCATACGAGTCCGCGGGAGTTCCCTTCGACATCAGCGAGCCACGGTTGTCGGAGGCCGCTCAGTCAGCGCCCGAGAACGGGGAGCCCGGCGGCGACGAGGCGGCTCGTACCCTCGATGCGAAGCAGACGGGCGCGCTGTGCGGGCTCATCGCCGCTGATGTGGCGTCGGCCGTGAGTGCCGGCTCCGGCGTGCTCGTGGTCGGCGGGAACTGCTCTCACGGTCCCGGCGTCGTCGGGGGATTGCTGCAAGCATACGGGGCGGAGACGCGCGTCGGTCTCGTCTGGTTCGACGCGCACGGCGACTTCAACACGCCCCGGACGAGCCGGTCGGGCAGCCTCGGCGGCATGCCCGTCGCGGTCCTCGCCGGCCTGGCGTACCCTGACTGGAGGATGCGAGCCGGCGTCGCGCGGCCGCTCCCCGCCGAGAGCGTCCTGCTCGTCGGCTGCCGCGACCTCGACGAGGGGGAGGGGCGTCTCCTGGAGGAGTGCGGCGTGCGCGTGGCCGGAATGGGTGATGCGGGTGCGATGGTCGACCTGGTGGAGCGCTCGGACGTGATCTGTCTCCACGTTGACATCGACGTGCTCGACGCTGCCCTTGTCCCGGGGCACAGGTCGGCAGTCGCCGAAGGTCCGTTGGTGGCCGGGTTGCTCGCCGCCATGGAGACGGTTCTCGCGACCGGGAAGGTCGCGGCTATCGCTGTCGTGTCCACATCCTCGGCCGGTGAACTTGGACACACTACCGTGGAGTCGGCGGCCGATGTCATCCGCGGCGCCCTCCGCGCGTGGCGATCGCACGGGTTGCCGGAAGCGGCCGGAGGCCGATCATGAACAGGAGACGCATGGCGCGTCTCGCGGTGACCGCGGTTGCCGCGTTGGCCATTCTGCTTCTCTCATCGCGCATTCACACGGCCTACCTCGCCGCGCTGGTGCTAGCTGAGTCCGCCAGCCCGGAGGTTGACGGGCCGATCGCGACGCGATTGCCCGACCCAGTGGTCGAGGGCGTGACGTTCGCAGGTCCCGGCAAGACGATGGTCGCCGATGTCTACAGACCGGAGACCGGCGGCAAGCATCCGGGCATAGTGCTCAGCCACGGCGTGGCCGCCAGGGGCAAGGACGACCCGCGCCTGGTGAACTTCGCCGACGCGCTGGCGCGAGCGGGGTACGTTGCTCTCGTTCCCCAGTTCGTAAACATGAAGGAGTTCCGCGTCCGGCCCTCCGACATCGACGAGCTGGTGGCCTCCTATGAGTATCTTGAGTCCCGCCCGGACGTTGACCCCACTCGCGTCGGCCTGTTCGGCTTCAGCTACGCGGGCGGGCTGTCCGTGCTCGCGGCCGCCGACCCACGCATCGCCGACCGGATCCGCTTCTGCTTCCTGCTGGGCGGCTACTACGACCTCGTGAGCGTGGTCACGTACATGACGACAGGGATGTACGAGCGGGACGGAACGTGGGTACACCTCGAGCCCAGGAACACCGGGCGCTGGGCGTTCCTCCTGAACAGCTCGGATCTCATCGAGGACGTCGCCGACCGTGAGACGATCGCCGCGCTCGCGCGCCGGAAGCTGGACGGTCCCGACTCCGACGTTTCTGACCTGGTGCGGGGGCTCGGGCCGGAGGGGGCGAGCGTGTACTCTCTCATGGTCAACACGGATCCGGAGCAGACCCGCCGTCTTGTCGAGGGTCTGAGTCCACGGGTGCGGCAGTACTTCGACGAGCTGACGCTTGCCGGACGCATCGACGGCCTGCGCTGCCGTCTCATCATCGGGCACGGCCGTGACGACGACCTCATTCCGTATACTGAGAGCCTGAAGCTCGCGAGGAACGTCCCCGAGGGCACGGCCGTCCATCTGGCCATTCTTGAGTCGTTCCATCACGTCGACTTCAGGTTGGGTGGAGTGGGCGGGCCGCGCGGGCTTCTCGCCTCGCTTGCCGAGATAGGCAGGCTCTACTCGATCACGTACGATCTGCTTGCGCAGGGGCTCGTCTGATGCACGGCTGGGTCGTTAGCGCAGGAGCACGAGCTTCGAGGAGGAGGCGCCGCAATCCGTCTCGAGCCTTGCGAAGTAGACCCCCGACGCCACGGGTCTGCCGCCGCCGTCGCGACCGTCCCACGCCACGGCAGACGCGCCGGCCGCGAACTCGCCCCCGGCGAGCGTGCGGACCAACCGCCCGGCGGCGTCGTAGATCGATACGCTGCCTCGCGAGCGCGAGGGGAGCAGAAGGGATATCGAGGTTGAAGGTCCGAACGGGTTGGGGTGCGTGCCGGAGATGCGCGGAGCGACCGGCAGGCCAGCCTCGGCCTCGTCATCCGGGACGTCTGACTGTGTCCCGTAGGCGAGCACGATGAGTCCCATCCCGGGCAGCTGCACCACGGCCGACTGTGCATACCCGTCCTCCGCGACCGCCTCCGAAGAGATGACGCCGGGGTTCTCCATGCCGTTTCCGTCGTAGGCGGCGGCCTGGCTGTTGAGCGCCTCGTACCAGTCGCCGGCCTGCGGGAGGCCGATGCGGTAGCTTCCGTAGTCGGAGTCACCGAAGTTCGCGAGGACGACCAGCACGTCTCCGGCTCCGCTCCAGCGCTGCCACGCGATGACGTTGCCGCTCTCGTTGAGGTGGAACACTTCATGTCCCGCGTCGGCGCGCAGCGCGTCGTTCCCCGTCCGCAGATGAATGAGGTCGCGGTAGTAGTTGAAGATGGGCGCATAGGTCGTCTTCTTGGACCAGTCGATGCGGTTCTCGTAGTCGGTCCCGAAGTCCGTGTCCTCGAGCCACTCGGTTCCCATCAACATGGCGGGGATGCCCGGAGCAGTCATGACGATACCCTGCGCGAGCTTGCTCCTGCCCTTGGCCCACTCGTCGTCATGGGGCGCCGTAGCGTCTATCGATTTGACGATGCGCTGGCCGCCGCTGGAGGGCCAGGCCTCGTCGTGCAGCTCGACGTAGTTCGTGACGTAGCCGTTCTCCAGATACTGGCCACCCCCGTTCACGATGTCCCTGATCTTCCATACCTCCGGGTCTCCATAGGCGGCGTCAAAGATCTCCTCGCGCAGGCGGTCCGTGAACACATCGTAGTACTGCGAGTCAAAGCCGGCTCCTCCCAGGCTGGTCGGGCGCGTCACCCAGGAGTTGTCCGGGAGCTGTTCGGCGATGGCGATCTTGTCGACCCACCTTCGGTCCATCTCGTCGTTCATGCGCTGCATGAGGCTCCAGCCCGAGGCCTCCTGAGGGTAGATGTTCATGTAGCCGGTGGCGTCCATCCGGAACCCGTCGACCTTGAACTCCTCGAGCCAATAGAGAGCGCTGTCGGCAAGGTAGTCACGCACCGGCTCGTCGTCGAAATCGGGTTGACTGCCCCACGGTGTCTCGACCGCGGGGTCGTCGAAGTAGGCTTGCGTCCCGTCGTACTCCCAAAGGAAGTTGTCGCTGTAGGAGAAGTGGTTCCAGACGATGTCGAGGATGACGGCGATGCCGTAGGAGTGCAGGGTATCGATCATCTCCTTGAGCTCATCCGGCGTGCCGTACGCCCACTCCGGTGCCCACTGGGAGATCGGATTGTATCCGGCCGAGTAGTCCCAGGGGAACTCCGTGATCGGGTTCAGCATGACCGCGTTGACGCCCAGCTCGGAGAGGTGAGAAGCTCTCGCCGCTACCTCGGGGTAGCCGGCCGGGAAGGGCGCCGTGCCGTACGGGTCGTTCCTTCCGGAGAACGTGCCTACATGGAGCTGGTAAACGACCATCTTCTCGAAGTCGGGTGTGTCGAAGTCGTCCATCTGCCAGTCGTACCTGAAACGATCCTCGATGTGGGTGTTGAGGTTGTCCCCGGAGTTCAGCGACTTCCCGCGCGCGTCGGGCTTCCAGATCGAACCGTTGAAGTAGTACTTGTACATCTGGCGATTCGAGGCCGAGGGCACGTACGCGGCGAAGTACTCGCCGTCCTTCGTCATCGGGCTGGAGGTGCCCCAGCTGTTGAACTGGCCGCGGACGTAAGCAGTCGACGCACCGGGCGCCCACACCCGGAAGACCGCGCCGCCATCGACCAGCGTCGAGCCGAGCGGGGCGTGCTCAAGGGTGTCAAAGTCGAGCACGAACCCGCCGTCGGTCGGAACACCGTCGGTCATCCCGCCGGCGCTCAGGTAGTCGACGTCCGCGCCGTCGGTCAGCTCGATGTAGTAGGAGAGGGTCGTGGACGACGTCGATGGGATCTGCGCCGTCCATACATCAAACGGCCCGCGTGCGGCTGTCTCAACGGCTCCGATCCAGGCGACGTCGCCGTCTTCGACATGTACGCGGGCCGAAGCTATGTCATCGTGGTAGGTCTGGAAGAGGATCTCGAAGCTCTGGCCGCTCATGGGGCACAGCGGCCTTCTGTCCTGCCACCAGACGTGAGATATGCCGTTCCACTCTATGTTGCCGTCGGGGCCTGCGGCCCCCGCAGTCATGCAAAGGGCGGCCACCAGGGCCGCTGCAGCTCCAGTGAGCCTGAGCGACTTCATCGAATCCCCTAACCCGGTTCACAGGAGCAGCCTCAAGACGTCATCTCTTGACGTCCTTAATCATTATAGCGAAAGGGGTAGACGTTATCAAGTAGCGCTGTCCGGCAGGTGATCGCCGCGGCCGGCTCGAGGGTTCCACATGCATTATAATTTAGCATGATGGATGTCGCGGTCTTGTTCTGTTGACGCGCTGTCTCTTACATGATATCGTAGCTCATGTTCGATGGTTCGGGCCGGGCCCGAGGTGGGGTCAGCGAGATCCCCCGAGGCCCTTCCGCCCCGGGTTCGAGTCGGTCGGGCGACGCAGAGCGAAAGGCCCTCCTCTTCCGAGGAGGGCCTTTCGCATCTCACTCTGTGCTGACGCCCTGACTGCCGCGGGTGAATGAGAGGGCGCCTTACCTCAGCAGGACGAGCTTCACAGGGTCGGCACCCGACCCGGCAGCGAGCCGCGCGAAGTACACACCGGAGGGCAAGGGGCGTCCAACCGAGTCCCGGCCGTCCCATTGGGCGGCCGCGAGGGGGGACGCCTCGAGGCGCCGCAGCAGTCTCCCCGAGATGTCGTACACGTTGATGGCGTGCGCTTCACTTGAGGGCGTGGCGGGCGCCAGGAAGATCGCCTCGCGGAACGGATTCGGCCAGCACCGGAGGACCGGGGGCGCGACGGCCACAGGGGCGTCCGCCGAGTCTCCGGGTATGTCCGTCGGAGGATCCAGCAGGGCGAAGTGGACCTGCATGTTGCTCTGCGTCGTGCCGCGCGGCCAGGCGAGAGCTACGATGCCGCTCGAGAGCGTCACTGGGTGCGGCTCCGTGTCCCAGCCCGCGTAGCTCAGCCAGTTCTCCTCGCTCGCCCAGGCGTAGCCGTCGTCGGAGACGCGCGAGTACAGATCGTAGGGGTCGCCACCGGTCGACGTTGCGTAATAGAGCCCGTACCGCCCGTCAGCCAGCTCGATGGGGAAGGAGTCGTGCGAGTTCTGCGTGTAGGTGACGCGGTTCTCTGCGCTCCAGTTCAGCCTGTCGGTCGACGTCTTCGTGAAGATGTCTATCTGGTAGTACCAGATACCGGTCTTGCGCTGATAGCTCAAGACGTACGTCCCATCCGAGTGGCGCATGATGCGGTTCAGTGAACCGGTGCTGGCGTTCGTCTTGTCGTGGTCCCATGTCGTCCCGTCCTCCGAGTGGGCCACGTGGCCCCCGTTCGAGAGCAAGTCGTAGCTCATGGTCAGGGATCCGTTGTTCTCGGAGAAGACGGTGGGGTTTACAAGGTCCTCGGTCGTCCACCCGAGGTCCACGATGCCTCGACGCGTCCAGGTCGTGCCGTCGGGGGAGTCGGCCATGTGTATGCGGTAGCCGCCCGTCTCATCCGACAAGTAGTAGAGCTGGTACGTCCCGCCGGGCAGCTGAATGACCGATGGATGCCTCTCGTTCCCAGACGTGGCGACGATAGCGCGAGGTGGGGACCACACCGCCCCGTCGGACGACACCGTCAGCATCAGATCACCGTTTTCATAGTTCGAGTCCAGCCTCTCATACACGATCATGAGGGAGCCATCGTCGCACTCGAGAAGCGAGGGCATGTAGTTCAGGTACCCGTCGTCGGTCACGGGCACGATGTCATAGGAGCACGCGGCCGATGCAATGAGCGCCAGTGCGCAGCATGCACTTGCCGCGGCCATGTGCGGACGGTGAACCGGCGAACGTGCAGACATGAGTACCCCCCGGGGTCCTGTCCTGGTTTGCGCTGCGGGACGCTCACTACCATTATAGCATACTGTGGGCGCGGCGCTCTTGACTCGCCGGACGCTCCCTGATAACATCTCCCGGTTGAACGGTAACAACGTCCAGGAGGCCATCTGGCGTTCAAGAAGGCGAAGCGCAAGGACGAGAAGCCCGGTTCGGGGATCATACTCGTGAAGGACGGCGTCAAGAGGGAGGTGACGTTCGAGGAGCTTGCGCTCTCGAACACGCTCTCCCTGGAGGCGCTCGTCCGCGTGCTGGCGAGGACGGGCGAGATCGACCCCAAGGAGCTGCTCGAGGAGATGGAGAAGGTGAAGGCCGAGCGGTTCCGTGACGGGTCCGAACTCCCGAACGCGGGTCCTGACACCGCTCACTAGGAGGCGTGGCTGATGCTGTTTCTGACAATGCTCTTCCCGGACGTCGCACACGCGATGGGCACGCCCGGCGCTGGTGGCGAAGGCGGCGGTGGCAACACGTCGTTCTTCTTCATGCTCATAGCGATCTTCGCTATCTTCTACTTTCTGATGATCCGTCCCGAGTCCAAGCGGCGCAAGGAACGGCAGCAGATGATCGACTCGCTCAAGCGGCACGACAAGATAGTGACGATCGGCGGTCTTTACGGCGAGATTCTCGACGTCCACGACGACAGGGTAGTCGCCAAGATCTCGGATGGTGTGAAGGTCGAGATCGCGAAGTCTGCCGTGACCGGCGTGAGGGAGTAGCTTTCGGAATGGCGATACGGGACGTGGTGAAGCAGGGGAGCGTCTCTCTCCAGGGTAACGTCGAGCACATCGAGAGGATCGATCAGGGTGTACTGGATCTGATCGATGACCTCATTGACACGATGAGAGAGGGCGCCACGCCCGGCGTCGGTCTCGCGGCGCCCCAGATCGGTGTAGCACGCGCCGTGATAGTGGCGCAGCCGCCCCCCGAATACGAGGGGGCGGAGGCCATCTACCGCGGAGTCGTCGCTCTTGTGAACCCCGAGATCGTGCTCGCGTCTGGAGCACCGGTCGTGATAGAGGAGGGGTGTCTGTCCTGCCCCGGCGTCACCGCCGAGGTGGAGCGCCCCGGAAGTGTGATAGTGAAGGGGCTGGACCGGGATGGCAAGCCGGTCAAGCTGGAGGTGTCGGGAGCACTGGCCAGGATCTTCCAGCACGAGATAGACCACCTCAACGGCAAGTTCTTCTTCGATCACCTCAATCCCATCAAGAGGCAGCTCGTGAAGGCGCGGATCAGAAGAACCTAGGGCCGTGACTGTCCTCAATCGGTCCCAGTGAGAGTTGCCGACCATGCGCATCGTGTTCATGGGGACGCCGGATTTCGCTGTCCCCTCACTCTTGAAGCTCCACGAAGCGGCACACGACGTGCCGCTCGTCGTCACGCAGCCCGACCGCCCGGCCGGGCGCGGGCGCAGGCTCAGGCCGCCTGCCGTGAAGGTGGCCGCGCTCTCCCTCTGTCTGCCCGTAGAGCAAAGCGACGACATCAACGACGAGGCGTTCGTCGAGAGGCTCCGCTCGGTGGCCCCCGAGCTGCTCGTGGTCGTCGCATTCGGGCAGATACTACGGCGCGCACTCCTGGAGGTCCCCTCGAGGGGCGCCGTCAACGTGCACGCCTCCCTGCTCCCCCGATATCGGGGCACGGCGCCGATCAACTGGGTCATCGTGAACGGCGAGACGGAGACCGGCGTGACCACCATGTTCATGGCGGACAAGGTCGACGCCGGAGAGATCATCCTCGAGAGGACGACCACGATCCGGGACATGGAGACGGCCGGCGAGCTGTCCGATCGGCTGGCCGAGCTCGGGGCGGAGCTGCTTCTGGAGACCGTCGCCCTGATCGAGAAGGGAGAGGCTCCGCGAGTCGCGCAGGACGTCTCTCGGGCCTGCTACGCGCGGAAGCTCAGGAAGACCGATGGGGAGATAGACTGGACGGAGCCTTCAAGGCGCGTCCTGGACAGGATAAGAGGTATGACCCCGTGGCCTGGGGCGTACACGTGGTATCGCGGGAAGCGGCTCGTCATCGAGCGCGCCGCACAGGGGCCGCCGGCGGCGGGCTCTCCGGGAGAGGTCCTGGCCGTGACCCGTGATTCCATAGACGTCGCGACCGGGGACGGCGTGGTGCGCCTGCTGGAGGTGCGGCCGCAGGGCCGGCGTGCGATGAAAGCCGACGCTTTCGCCAGGGGATACCGCCCCGAGGTGGGCTCGTTCCCGTTCTCGGCGGAGGGATAGTCCGCGATGATGGAGCTGGGCGAAAAGCGCCTCTTCATTCTGGTCTCCGCGGGAGGGCTGCTGTTGCTGGGCCTTCTGGCATGCGCCGCGTGGTACCTGATAGCGCCAAGGCTTGCGGAGCTGCATCCGGAGCTTCCAAGGACCGTTGCCGCCGTTGCCGCCGCCGCGTTCCTCATAATCGCGTTCGGGCTCGGCCTCATAGCGCTGTCTGCGCTGACGGGTCGCCGGGTTCTGTTCAGCCAGAGGATGACCGCAACGGTCGTGCGCATCCTCTTCCCGCTCGTCCTGATGTTGTCGGCGCTCATCAGGCTCGACACGGAGGCGGTCAAGCGTTCGTTCGTCGCCGTCAACAACGCCCTTGTCAAAGCAGGGCTCGACACGATACGGAAGGGTAGGCTGCTACTTCTTCTTCCGCACTGCCTGCAGGCGACCACCTGCCCTCACAAGATCACGGGCGGTCTCATAGACAACTGCAAGGGGTGTGGACGCTGTGTCATTGCGGGGCTTCTGGAACTCGCGCGCGAACACGGATTGGCTCTCACCGTGGCCACCGGCGGCACGCTGGCGCGTCGAGTGATCGGGGAGATCAACCCGGCCGCCATCATTGCAGTGGCCTGCGAGACGGATCTCACGAGCGGCATACGGGACAGCTACCCGCTGCCCGTCCTCGGGATCCTGAACGAGAGGCCGCACGGTCCGTGTCGCGACACCACGGTCGACCTCGCGGCGGTGCGCGGCGCCGTGCGTTTCTTTGCGGGACTGGAGTAGGGGACATGGACGCAAGGCAGGTCGCGCTTCTGAGCCTCACGGAGTGGGAGTCCGGCGACCAGAAGATAGACGTGGTCCTCGAACGCGAGCTGGCGAACGCGGCGCTGGACGACCGCGACACCGCGCTGGCCCAGAACCTGACGTACGGCGTGCTCCGCTGGAAGGGCAGGCTCGACTGGGTGCTGGACCAGTACGTGAAGGGCGGCCTTCGCTCGCTTCCGCTTCCCATACGAAACGCGCTCAGACTCGGTCTCTATCAGATCGACTACCTCGACAGGATCCCGGCGCGGGCCGCGGTGAGCGAGTCCGTCAACCTCGCGAAGCGCTACGGGCACAAGGGGACGGCCGGGCTGGTCAACGCCGTGCTCCGGAACGTCCTCACGAGTCTGCGGCCGGATTTCCCGGACATGAACGCCGATCCCGTGGAGCACATCAGCGTCGTATACTCGCATCCGTCGGTCCTGGTGCAGCGGTGGATAGAACGGTACGGGGTCGACATGACGCTCGTCTTCTGCGAGTACAACAACGAAGTGCCGCGGCTGGTGGCGCGCGCAAACGGACTGCGCTGCTCACCTTCGGCACTCGAGACCGCGCTCAAGGCCGAGGGGCGCGAGACCCGACCCGGCAGGTACTTCGACGAGTGCCTCGAGGTAATGGGTGGTGGAGACGTCGCCAACCTGCGGTGCTTCCAGGACGGGCTCATGCAGGTCCAGGATGAGAGCACTCTGGCCGCGGTCCGGCTGCTCAACCCGTCTCCGGGCGAGGAGATCATCGACATGTGCGCGGCTCCGGGCGGCAAGACGACCTACATCTCGGAGCGCATGGGCGGCGACGGTCGCATAAGAGCCTTCGAGATATCACGGAGGCGCTCGCATCTCCTGAACGAGAACCTCACGAGGCTCGGCATCACGAACTGCGAGGTGCTGTGCGGCGAGGCGACCGCGGCCGTGACCGACAAGGCCGACGGGATACTCCTTGACGCCCCGTGCTCGGGAACGGGCACGCTCGGCCGCAGGATCGACTCGCGCTGGAAATTCGACCTGCGCGCGAGAGAGAGGATGAAGCAGGAGGTGGCCGACCTCGAGCGGATACATCCTCGCCAGATCTTCGCACACCAGGCGAGCCGCCAGCTCCGTCTGCTCCTGAACGCCGCGGATCTTGTGAATGATGGCGGCCGTATCGTATACAGCACCTGCTCGATGGAACCGGAGGAGAACGAACTAGTCATCAGCCATTTCCTCAAGAAGCGGCCTGAGTTCGTCATCGAGGACGCCGCACCTTACGTTCCGGGCATGTTCGTCGATGGCGGGTTCGTTAGGACCATGCCTCACAAGCACGCCATCGACGGGTCGTTTGCGGCGCGCCTCGCCAAGCGCGGCGGTGAGGCCTTCGAGATGGAGGCGGAGGACGAACTCGATCTGCCGGAGCACGCTACATCGATGGACCTCGAGATAGCCGAAGAGTTGGCCTGAGATGGACGTCAGGCATCTTTGAGTGGGATGGGTCGGCCGTGAGAGTACCCGGACGTGACATGGAACTTAGGATGCCTGCTATCGTGCGGAAGGTCCTCTTCACGCTGTCCGCCGTCGTTGCGGCGCTCGTGTGCGCGGCCCTGGCCGTGAACTACATCGTCATGCCCATACTGGTGGGCCGGGGGGATCTCGTTCCGGCGCCGGACCTCGTGGGACGTTCGCTCGTGGAGGCCAAGCGTGTGGTGGATGAGGTGAGGTTGGCCATCAGAGTGGAGTCCGTGCAGCCTGACCCCATGCTTCCCGCGGGCGCGGTCGTTCGGCAGGCCCCGGCGCCCGGAGTGGACACGAAGCGCGGGAGAAGCATCTCCGTGGTTGTGAGTTCAGGCCTCGACATGAAGGTCGTGCCTCCTCTGTCAGGTCTGACCGCGCGCCAGGCTCAGCTGGATGCGGAGTCGGCCGGCTTCGCGATCAGCTCGGTAGCCGAGGTCCACACGCCCGAGGTCGAGCGCGGCCGGGTCGTCGGCACGATGCCGCGCAGCGGCTCCGTTCTGCCGGCAGGGACCGGCATCAGCATGGTCGTGAGCCTGGGGCCGAGGCCGATGGCGCTGATCATGCCCTCTCTGGTCGGCCGCACTCCAGAGGAGGCGCGGCTCATCGTCGAGGAGCTGGGGCTCGTGGTGAGGTCGGTAAGGTACGGTCAGGGCAGGAGCGATTTCCTGAGGGATGTCGTGCTCGTTCAGGAACCGGTTGCAGGCGCCAGGGTGGTGGAGGGCGAGAGCGTCACGCTCCGGGTCGGCAAGGGGTAGCGGTCGTCTCCGCCTCGGCCGGACCTGTACTGCCCGGGCCTACGCCGGAGAGGGAGTCAAGGTATGAAGAGAAAGGGAACTCTCATCGCGCCGTCCATTCTGTCGGCCGACTTCACGCGTCTGGGAGAAGAGCTGCGCGCGGTCGAGGATGCCGGTGCCGACATGATCCACGTCGATGTCATGGACGGCCACTTCGTGCCGAACCTTACGATGGGACCATTCATCGTCGAGGCCGTTCGTCGAGCCACCACGCTTCCCATAGACGCTCACCTGATGGTCAGCGACCCCGCGTCGCTGGCCGATCCGTTCATAGATGCGGGCGCCGACTACATCGTCTTCCACGTCGAGGCGTGCGACAGCGTGACCGAACTCATCAGGCACATCCACCAGAGGGGTGTGAGAGCCGGCCTGGCGCTCAACCCGCCCAACTCCGCCGAACTCCTTGCGCCACACCTCGCGGAGGTTGATCTCGCGCTCGTCATGACCGTGAACCCCGGGTACGCGGGGCAGCGTTTCATGGAAGGCGTCATGCCCAAGCTCCTCGAGATCTCCGAGTTCAAGAGGCGGAACGGCCTTCCGTTCATCATCGAGGTCGACGGTGGGATAGGACCATCGAACGTCTCGACCGTTCTGGAGAACGGGGGGGAGGCGATCGTCGCGGCCTCCGCGATCTTCGGCGGCGGCGACGCCCGTGAGGGCGTGAGCGCCCTGAGACGGGCGATGGACGGGGCCTCCCGAGCGGGTAGCTGACCACGTTCTTTTCTCCTTGCGCCATATCTGTCGCTTTGGTATATTCTCTAGGCTGTATCAGTTGCAGGCCCGGAGCTTGACGGCTCGTCGGGATGGTGCATCATTGTGTCCGTCTCCGAGACGTCAGTGGGTTCGTTTGCTCACGCTCTGCAACCCTTTCGTCCGGCAAGTCCTTACGGTGTGGGGCGGCGGACGTGCGGAGCGATCCCGGAGGTGGTGGCGGGCGCATGTTCGATCAGCTTTCTCAGAGACTCGACAGTGCATTCCGCGCGCTGACCGGTAGGGGCAGACTCACAGAGGCGAACATAGAGGACGCCCTCCGCGAAGTCAGAAGGGCGCTGCTCGAGGCCGATGTCAATTTCAAGGTCGCGCGCGGGTTCACAGAAAACGTTCGCGCGCGGGCCGTCGGCCAAGAGGTTCTCAGGAGCCTCACCCCAGGCCAGCAGGTGGTGAAGATCGTCCACGAGGAGCTTGTCAGTCTCCTCGGTGGAGCGTCGGAGCCCTTCCGGCTCTCAGGTGCAACGCCGGCCGTGGTGATGGTCGTGGGCCTCCAGGGGTCCGGCAAGACGACCTTCTGTGGGAAGCTTGCGCGGCACCTGAGGAAGCGCGGTAGGAGCCCGCTGCTCGTGGCGGCCGATACGTACAGACCGGCGGCGCAGGAGCAGCTAGCGACCCTCGCCAGGGGGCTCGGCCTTCCGGTCCACACCGGTCGGTCCGGCGCCGATCCTGTCGAGATCGCGAAAACGGCGCTCACGGTGGCGCGCGACGGGGGCGCGGACGTCGTCATCCTCGATACGGCTGGCAGGCTGCATGTCGACGAGAAGATGATGGATGAGCTCTCGCGAATCAGGGAGGCGACACGGCCTTCCGAGATCCTGCTCGTGCTGGATAGCATGACGGGGCAGGATGCGGTCAACGTCGCGACGGAGTTCCTGGGGCGGCTCGATTTCACCGGGGCCGTGCTCACGAAGCTCGACGGCGACACGCGCGGAGGGGCGGCAGTATCGCTCCGCGCCGTGACCGGGAAGCCGATCAAGTTCGCCAGCGTCGGCGAGAAGCTTGACGCTCTGGAGCAGTTCCACCCTGATCGGATGGCCTCCCGCATCCTCGGTATGGGCGACGTGCTGACCCTCGCCGAACGCGCGCAGGAGTCGGTCGATCTGGAACAGGCCGCGAAGCTCGAGGAGAAGCTCCGGAAGCAGAGCTTCACGCTCGAGGACTTCCAGGAGCAGCTCGCGGCCCTCAAGAAGATGGGACCGCTCGACCAGCTCGCGGGAATGATTCCCGGGGTGGGCAAGCTCGGGCAGGTGGCCATCGACGAGAAGGCGCTGAAGGGGGTCGAGGCAATGATCCGATCGATGACGCCGGGCGAGAGACGTGACCCGGGTATCATCGACGGTAACAGAAGGAAGCGGATAGCGCACGGGAGCGGGACGACCGTGCAGGACGTGAACCGCCTCCTCAAGCAGTTCGACTCCATGAAGAAGATGATGAAGCAGTTCGGGAAGATGGGGAAACGCGGGAAGCTCCCGCTCATGAACCCCTTCGGATGATGCATGGCCAACCCCTGCTGGGGGTGCAATACGCAGTTCCCGGAACACGAGGAACCTGAAGGAGGACGAGTGTCGGTAAGGATCAGACTGCAGCGGAAGGGCGCCAAGCACATGGCCTTCTACCGCATCGTCGTGGCGGACTCGAGATCTCCGCGCGACGGACGTTTCGTTGAGCAGCTCGGCTACTACGACCCGCTCCGTGATCCACCGGAGATCAACATCGAGACGCCGAAGGTTATAGACTGGCTCTCGAAGGGCGCCCAGCCTTCTGGCACCGTCGAGTCGCTTCTGCGCCGCGTCGGGATCATGCAGATGTGGCATGAGGTCAGGAAGGGTAGGTCTCTCGATGAGCTCGGTCACATAGAGGACGAAGCCAGGAAGCGCATCGACGCCAAAGCGTCGATGGACAAGCGGCTCAAGACGGAAGCCAAGGTCGACAAGGTCACGAAGAAGGAACAGGACGCGAAGCCCGAAGCGCCGGCGGCGGAGAGCGAGGCGGCTGGGGAAGCCCAGAGCGCACCGCCGGTGGCGGAGCCCGAGACGACGGAAGCGAGCGCGGGGCCGGACGAGGGCGAGGGGACCGATGGCGGCGACGCCACGTCCGGGTCGGACGGCGGCGCATCCCAGGATGAGGCCGCTCAAGAGGCCCCCGCGGGTGCGGAGGAAGAGCCCGCAGCGTCGGAGGAACAGAAGCCGGAGTAGCGGGAGCGAACGGAGACGGCTCCCAGTCCCATCGCGGGGGAGGATGTGCCGGAACCAGAGCCGGCGGCCGGCCGCGTAGGGTAGAAGACCATGTCTCCTTAAGAGAGGTCACTGGACCCATGTTCGAAGACGAGATCAAGACTCCAGATTCGACCGAAGCCTCGCTCCAGGCGCTCGTCGAGTACATCTCGCGGGGCCTTGTGACGCACCCGGACGACGTTAATGTCACGCAGTCGATGAAGGGTGACATGATCGTCTACGAGGTGCGGGTCGCTGACGAGGACAAGGGCCGGGTGATTGGCAAGAACGGCCGTACCGCGAAGGCCCTGCGTGCCATCATCGGCGCCGCGGCGACCAAGAACGAAAAGAAGGCGACCGTCGAGATCATCGACTAGGTCGCCCGAGGTCCTCTCCGGGCCGAATCCCACGAGATCCGGGGCTGCTTGATGAGTGAGCGTGACAACTGGATCGAGGCGGGCGTCCTCGTACGTCCGCACGGGGTGAGGGGAGAGATCGTCGCCGACGTCAAGAGTGACCTCGTCGACCTGCTGGTGGACGGTATGGGCATCCGGCTCGTTTCCCAAGCGGGGGCCGAGAGCGTGCCCAAAGTTGAGCAGGTCCGTGTGCACCAGGGACGCGCGGTCATCAAGTTCGAGGGGGCCGATTCCCGCGAGGCCGCGGAGGCCCTGAGGGGAAGCACTCTCTGGCTCACCAGGGAGCAGATAGGCGAGCTGCCCGAGGGGCGCTACTTCGTGGAGGACATACTCGGGCTCAAGGTCTACTGCGAATCCGGTGAGTTGCTGGGCCGGATCGGCGAGGTGCTGTGCATGCCGGCCAGCGACATATACGTGGTGCGCGGTGACGGAGGTGAGATACTGCTTCCGGTCATCGACGAGGTGATACTGAGCGTCGACATCGAGGGCGGCAAGGTGGTCGTCCATCTGATGGAAGGCCTCAGGCGGGGGGTTGAGTGAGGATCGATGTGCTCACGCTCTTCCCCGAGATGTTCGAGGGGCCCCTGTCTGAGAGCATCATCAAGCAGGCCCGCGAGAAGGGTCTCCTGAAGATAGCTCTCACCAACATCAGGGACTTCGCGAAGGACCGGCACCGGACCGCTGACGACTGCCAGTACGGGGGCGGCAGCGGGATGGTGATGAAGCCGGAACCGATCTTTGAAGCTCTTGAGAACGTGCTCGCCCCGCCCTCCGCGGACACGGTGGCGGGTGGTCCCACGCCGGAACCGATCGAAGCAGGGACGACGTCCGAAGCGGTGGTCGTCCTGCTCTCGGCTCGAGGCAGGCTTCTGGACCACGCCCTTGCAGCGGAGCTGTCGCGCGAGCCGCGCCTCGTTCTCGTCTGCGGCCGGTACAAGGGCGTCGACGAGCGGGTAGCCTCTCTCGCGACGCACGAGGTCTCTATCGGCGACTACGTGCTGACGGGCGGCGAACTCGCGGCGATGGTGCTGATAGACGCCGTCGTCCGCTTCGTGCCTGGAGTGCTGGGCGACATCGAGTCCGCCGAGACCGACTCGTTCTTCGAGGGGATACTCGGGCCGCCAAGCTACACGAGGCCCGAGGAGTACCGCGGCATGAGCGTCCCTGACGTGCTCGTGTCCGGCCACCACGAGATGATACGACGCTGGCGCAGGAAGGAAGCCCTGAAGGCGACCAGAGAGCGCCGGCCCGAACTGCTGGAGCGCGTCCGCCTGAGCGACGAGGACGAGGAGCTGCTGGCAGAGATAGACGTTGAGGAGAACACGATCTGAGAATGGCCACAACGCCGAACAACCGAGGGAGTTAGAAATGAACGAGAAGGTAAGGGCCATAGGCGACCGCGCGCTGCGCGACGACCTGCCCGATTTCGCCATAGGAGACACGGTTCGGATACACGTTCGCATCAGCGAGGGTGAGAAGGAGCGGACTCAGGCGTTCGAGGGCACGGTGTTGGCGAGAAGGGGCTCGGGCGCCGGTGAGACGTTCACGGTCCGCAGAGTGTCGCAGGGCATAGGTGTGGAGCGCACGTTCCCGGTATGCTCTCCGAACGTGCAGTCCGTGGTCGTAACACGCCGCGGCAAGGCGCGTCGCGCCAAGCTGTACTACCTCAGGGACAGGACCGGCAAAGCCGCGAAGACGAAGGCCAAGGATTTCAGGTAGCGAACCACTCGTGGGGTCTTCCGTGGTTTCCGACGGAGCAGCCCATACGGACGGGCCGTCACGGCCGGATGAGGTCGAGACGACGTCTCATCGCCCTTCCGTCTGCGAGCTGAGCCTGAGAGAGGTGAGGGAACTCGTCGCCGGCGCTCCACCGGAGCCCGGCGACTCTCTTTGGCTCGAGCTGCGGGCGGACCCGCGGAGGGGCGTCGCGCGCCTCTGCGAGGAGATCGTCCGGCGCCGGGAACGCGAGTCCGCGTCACGCGAGCGAGAGCGGCGTCTCAGGCGTCACGAGTCGGAATTGTGGGAGAGGGGCCTGGAACTCGTGGCCGGCGTGGACGAGGCCGGACGGGGGCCACTCGCCGGGCCCGTCGTCGCTGCCGCAGTGGTGCTTCCCCGCGAGCTTCCGTTCGACGGCATAGACGACTCGAAGAAGCTGACCGCGGCGCGGAGGGACGAGCTGTTCGCGCTGATCCACGGGCACGCCCTGGCCATCGGTGTCGGCAGCTCCTCCGAGAAGGTCATAGACGACATCAATATCCTCCGGGCCACGCACGCGGCCATGCGGCAGGCGGTCGCCGCTCTAGGGATCGAGCCGGACCACTTGCTGATCGACGGAGACCCAGTACCCGATCTCCCCGCTCCCCAGACGGCGATACATCGCGGCGACGAGCAGTCCGCCGCTATCGCCGCCGCTTCGATAGTGGCCAAGGTCACCAGAGACAGGCTGCTCGTCGAGTACGACACCACGTATCCGGGATACGGATTCGCACGCCACAAGGGATACGGCACCCCCGACCACATGGCGGCGCTCACCCGTCTCGGTCCCTGCGAGATCCATCGCAGGTCGTTCGCCCCGGTGCTGGAATCGGGCGGAGGGCACTCCGAGGAGTTCCGGAGGTTCCGCAAGCTCATGCTCGACGCCGATACGCCCGAGCGCCTGCAGGAGATCGCCGAGGACATCGCGAAGCACAGAGAGGCGCTCGCGGCCTATGAGCTGTCGAAGCTGCGTGGCTTGTACAAGCGCTCCCACAGACGCGTGACGGTCGGCCTCGTCCGTTCGCGTTGACAGCCCCGCCCCCGTTTCCCGAAGACCCGCTATCGATCCTCCCCAGGACACCAACACGGCATGAACAAGAGAAGAGTTGGGACGCTCGCGGAGCGCATCGCCGCGCGCTTTCTGGAGATGAACGGCTATTCGATACTCGTGACCGGCTACAGGTTCCACGGTCGCGAGATCGACGTGATAGCCAAGCGTGGAACGACCGTGGCGTTCGTGGAGGTCAAGTTCAGAAGCGGGGCCGGAAGAGGCGCTCCTCGCGAGTCCGTGCGGGCGACTAAGCGCAGCCACATCGTGCACGCGGCGAAGGGCTTCCTCTCGCAGGCACGGCTCCCGGCCCCTAGATGCCGGTTCGACGTGATCGAGATACGGATGGTGAGGGGAGGCCAGGCGATGAGCATAGAACACCTGGTCGGGGCCTTCGATGCCGACGCCTGGGGATGAGCGAGGGGAGGGCTAATGCTGGCGACCGTGCTTAGTGGAGGGGTCTGCGGGATCGACGGGTATATCGTGCGGGTAGAGGCGGACGTAAGCAGGGGGCTTCCGTCGTTCTCGACCGTCGGACTGGGTGACAGCGCGGTACGCGAGGGCCGCGACCGCGTCGCATCTGCCATACGAAACTCCGGTTTGAGCTTCCCGGTCGACCGTATCACGGTGAACCTCGCGCCCGCTGACGTGCGCAAGGAGGGCGCGGGATTCGATCTCCCGATCGCGCTGGGCATCCTGGCCGCGACGGGGCAGGTCGAGAGCAGGCTCCTGGCGAGCTTCGCGGTCGTCGGAGAGCTTGCGCTGGACGGGACGACGCGCGGACTGAGCGGAGCGCTCCCCGTGGCCGCCGCGGCGGCCCGCGAGCGACTTCGCGGGATCATCCTTCCTGCCGGCAACGCTCGAGAGGCCGCGGTGTTCGGCGACCTCGCGGTGCTGCCGGTCCGCAACCTCAGGGGCGCGGTCCGCGTGCTTGCGGGTGGGCCGCCCGACGAGCCGGAGGAGGCGGTCCACGCGGCCGTCGCCCCGGACCGCGCGTCCGACCTGTCGGACATCCGCGGTCAGGAGCACGCGAAACGCGCTCTCGAGATCGCTGCCGCGGGGGGACACAACCTGCTCATGGTCGGCCCCCCCGGCGTGGGCAAGACGCTCCTGGCTCGCGCGTTCCCGACGGTGCTCCCCGGACTGACGCGCGAGGAGTCGCTCGTAGCGACGATGATCCACAGCGTGGCCGGCGAGCTTCCGCCGGGGAGTGGACTGCTCGAGGCGAGACCGTTCCGGGCACCGCACCACACCGTGTCGTTCGCGGGGCTCGTCGGCGGCGGCAGGGTCCCGCGACCTGGCGAGGTCAGCCTGGCGCACGCCGGCGTTCTTTTCCTCGACGAGATCGCCGAGTTCAGGCGCGACGCCCTCGAGGCCCTCAGACAGCCGCTGGAGGACGGCCGCACGACCGTCACGCGGGCGGCCGCGACGGCCACGTTCCCGGCGGATTTCACGCTCGTGGCGAGCATGAATCCCTGCCCGTGCGGGCATCTCGGTCACCCGACCAGGCCCTGCAAGTGCGCACCGTCGGCGGTCAGGCGCTACAGGGGCAAGGTCTCGGGGCCGGTCATGGACCGCATCGACGTCCAGGTGCCGCTTCATCCGCCGACGTTCGACGAGCTGTCGCCCGGCAGGGGAGGCGAGGCGAGCGTGGACGTGAGAGCGCGCGTCCTGGAGGTGAGGGGACTCCAGGCCGAGAGATGGAAGGCCTGCCGCAATCCGCTCAATGGGCGCGTTCCGACCGCGCTGCTCGTGGAGATGGTACAGCTCAGGGGGAGGGCGCGCGTGCTCCTGAGACGTGCCGTCAGCGAACTCGGCTTCTCTGCTCGCTCGTACCACAAGGTGCTCCGCATCGCACGCACCATCGCCGACCTCGCGGGCGAGGCGGAGGTCCGTGCCGCGCACGTGGCGGAGGCCGTCCAGTACCGCAGTCTGGACCGCCAGATCCCCTCGGGCTGAATGCGCAGTGGCCCGCCGCGTTCGGAAGATCGGGCGCCAACGGCCGAGGGCGAAGCGAAGCGCCGCAGAGCGGTTGTCTCCGGGTTCGGGCCGTAAGTCGCACGGGTGGACAGGATTATGCTAGTATGCTATAATAATACAAACGGTCAAGGAGACAACCGGAGGCGTGACAATGCACGGCATCGGTAGGGTATGCGCATGCTTGGCGGCTGCGGCCGCCCTGGCTTTGTGCGCGGGTTCGGCGCTCGCGGACGAGAAGGCGGCCGGCGACCCCGAGATAGAGGCTCTTCAAAGGCAGATCGATGGCCAGGGTCTGAGCTGGACGGCCAAGCACAACTGGACGTCCGATCTCTCCACGGAGGAGTTCAGGGCTCTCCTGGGAACGCGAGTACCGCCCGAGGTTCAGAGGCGCTTCGACGCTCTGGACCCCCAGGACTTCCCGGTAGCGCGCGACCTGCCGGACAGCTTCAGCTGGCGGACGCAGGACATAATGACGGCCGTGAAGAACCAGGCCTCGTGCGGGAGCTGCTGGGATTTCGCGGGAGTGGGCGCCCTCGAGGCCGTGATAAAGCAGAGCACCAGCATCGAGCTGGACCTTTCCGAGCAGCAGGTTCTCTCCTGCGCTACTCCCGGATACGGGTGCGGCGGTGGCTGGTACGCGTGGGCTTGGAGCTACTTCCGGGACTACGGCGCGGTCAGCGAGTCGTGCATGCCGTACGAGGCCGACGATGAGGTTCCCTGTGCCGACTCGGGATGTGAGAAGGTCGCGACGGCCAAGAACTGGATCGACATACCGGACGACGTCGAGGTCATCAAGACCGCGCTGCTCACCGCTCCGATCGCTACGACCTTCACCGTCTACGACGACTTCAGCTCATACGGATCCGGCTGCTACGAGCACGCGGGCGATGACCCGATCAACCACGCGGTCGTCATCGTCGGATGGGACGACAACAAGTGCGGCGCCGGCGACGGCGCGTGGCTCTGCAAGAACAGCTGGGGCAACTGGTGGGGCGACCTGGGCGGCTACTTCTGGATCAAGTACGGCAGCTGCAACATAGGTTCCAACGTGCAGCAGGTTTTCTACTATCCGGGTGTCGACGTCGTCCACGACTCGCACGAATTCAGCGACACCGCGGGTGACGACGACGGCTGGGCGGATCCTGGCGAGTCGATCGATCTGTCGGTCACGCTCAAGAACGAGATAGTGGCTCCCGATCGCACGGGCGTGTCGGCCACGATCAGCACGAACTCCCCGTACGTAACGGTGACGCAGAATGCCGCGTCGTTCGGAAACCTCGACGCGGGCGAGACTGCGACCGGAGCGCCCGCGTACGAGTTCGTCGTGGACAAGTTCGCTCCTGCCGGCGAGGAGGTGGAGTTCGTCCTGTCGATCACCGGCGGGGCACGCTACGCGAACTCGGACACGTTCGCTATCGTGCTTGGTCCCATCCCGGTCCTCCTCGTGGACGACGACGCGGGCGAGTCGACCGAAATGTGGTTCGAGGACTCGCTGAGGAGGGTCCGCCCTGTCCACAAGTCCTGGATCGAGGACGTGCAGGGCCCGATCTCCCTGGCCGAACTGAACCGGTACACCGCCGTCATCTGGGACTGCGGATGGGGTGGCAAACTGGACGCAGACAATAGGACGACCCTCGAGTCGTATCTCGACGGTGGCGGGACGATCCTCTTCTCCGGTGAGGACATGGGCTGGGCGCTCAACTACCAGAACGACCCGGACGAGATCCAGTTCTACAACGACTACCTTCATGCCGACTACATCGCCGACGACTCGGGCTACCGCAGCGTCGACGGCGTCTCGGGCGACCCGATAGGGGACGGCCTGTCGTTCACGCTCAACGGCACCGACAGCGCCATGAACCAGTTCTATCCCAGCGAGATCGAGCCGAGGACGGGCGCGACGGGCATCTTCGAGTATGCGCCCGGGACCGAGGGAGCGCTGCGCTACTCCACGGGCCATCGCGAGGTCTATCTCGCGTTCGGCTTCGAGGGAGTGACCGGCGCCGCCGTGCGCGACACGATCATGCGCAGGGCGCTCGAGTGGCTCGTCGATGGCGACTGGCCGGATGTGACGCAGCCGACCGTCGAGGTGACGGCGCCGAACGGTGGCGAAGAGTACTCCATTCACGACACCGTCAGAATAAGCTGGGACGCCGGTGACGACGTTGGGGTGACGGAGCTCGAGCTCTACTACTCGACCGACGGAGGAGCGACGTATCCGGACACCATTGCAATCCTGACGGCGCCGGCATCCTACTACGACTGGCCTGTGCCCGATGAGGCCGGCGAGACGTCTCGGGTGCGTGTGGTTGCGCGTGACGCGGCGGGACTGGCCGCGTACGACGACTCGGACGCGGATTTCAGCGTGGTCGACCCGGGCAGCGGTATCGTTGACGCGCCAAGGGCGCTTGCCCTAGGGCAGAACATGCCCAACCCGTTCAATCCCGTGACCCGCATAGCCTACTCGATACCGCGTCCCGCTCACGTTCGCCTTACGATATACGACGTCAACGGGAGGGTCGTGAGGAGTCTCGTCGATAGGTCGATGATGGCCGACGACTACGTCTCGGTCTGGGACGGCAGGACCGATGGCGGCGGCGAGGCCGCTTCGGGTATCTACCTGTACAGACTCACCGCCGATGGCACGGAACTCGAGCGGAAGATGATCCTGCTGCGCTGACGTGGGTGGGACGTCCGCCGAGCCGCGGAATCCATGGGGGCCTGGACGGTGACGTCCGGGCCCCGCTCGTTGGGGCGGGGGTGCGTCGCCGCGCGCCGGCCCGCCATGTCCCGGCGCTCCTCCCCGGGACCGCCCGCGGCCGTCACGCCCCGACATGCCGGGCTTGATTGCCCCGGCCGATGCCGCTACCATGAACTGAACCGACAGTCCCCTTGGACCTGAGAGCGATCCACCTGCAGGCGCGGGCAGCGCCGCGCGAGAGAAGACCCGTGAATACGCGAGCACACGCCGTCATAATCCTGGTCGTCATGGCCTTCTTCGTCGGCATCTTTCTCTGGCAGGAGCACGCTGCCACGGGGACGTTCGGTTTCCCTCTCGACGATGCCTGGATTCACGCGCAGTTCGCCCGGAACATCGTGCTCGGCAACGGGTTCTCTTACAACCCGGGCGTGCCGGCCTCGGGATCGACGGCGCCGCTGTGGACGTTCGTGTCGGCGACCGGGTTTCTTCTGACCGGCGATCCCGTTCTCGGCGCGAAGGTCATGGGCGTCCTCTTCCTTGGTCTCACCGTGTTCCTCGTCTACTTCATCGTGAGGGCGATCACGGGCGACGGGAGGGAGGCGCTCTTCGCCGCCGTGATAGCGGCGTCGCTCCCCAGGCTGCTCTGGGCGAGCGTCTCCGGGATGGAGGTGACGCTCGCGGTCTCGCTCTCTCTGGCTGGCATACTTACTCACATCCTCTACTCCAACACGTCGGACAAACGGCAGTACCTCTCGACCGCGCTCTTCGGACTCGCGACGCTCGCCAGGCCCGAGTGCGGGATCTTCTTCGGCGCGGCTCTGCTCGACCGCACGCTCGTGCGCGTCCTCATCCGCTGGCGCGGGCTGGCGGCGCGCGAGTGGGCCGTGCCAATGCTGCTGCACGTGGGGCTCTTCGCTCTCGTACTGCTTCCGTTCCTCGTGTTCAGCAAGCGCTTCGGCATAGGATTCCTGCCGAACACAGCCTACGCCAAGGCGCTGTTCTGGAACAGGGGACTCATCTCGGCCTTCATCAAGTCCAGCCCGCTGGAGCTTCTGAAGTCACTGACCGTGTACCCGTTCAATTACTACCTGTCGTTTCTCGAGGAGAGCTCGCGGAACAACCCCGTCCTCTTCGCCATGGTTGCGTTCGGTTTCTTCAAGCTGACGCTCTCGATGCCGTACGGCCGCACGACGCGATACCAGTCGTTCATCCTGCCCCTTGCGGTGATCCTCTTCCCGCTCGTCATGGGCATCGTGGCGCCGTTCGGCGAGGCATCGTTCCAGGAGGGCCGCTACGCGGCGCCCGTGGCCCCGCTCATGCTCATAGTGGGCACGATCGGCATCTACTCGGCGGCCAGCTACGGCGCGCGCATATTCAGCGAGGCCAAGTTCATGGGAAGTCCGGCCAGGCTTGTACTCGAGCGCAGCCTGATCTGGTTCCTGATGGCGCTGACGCTGTTAGCGCAGGGGAGAAACGTCTGGTACCAAAGCAAGATTTACGGAAAGGAAGTGGCGAACATCGAGGACATGCAGGTGACGCTCGGCAGATGGATAGACCAGAACCTGCCCCGCGATGCGGTGATCGCGGTCAACGACGTCGGCGCTATAGCGTACTTCTCCCAGCGCAAGGTCCTGGACACCGTCGGCCTCATATCACCCGAGGTGCTGGCATACCGCAGAGAAGGTCAGTCCGCCGACACGGCGATGTTCAGTCTGCTGGAGTCCGAGAGGCCTGACTATGCGGTGCTGTTCCCCGCGTGGTATCCGCAGTCGGTTCGCAGGGACGTCTTCGAGCCCATCCATCGCGTCGTGCTCCACGACAACGTGATCTGCGGAGGTGATGAGATGGTCGTCTACAAACTGGACTGGGACAGGCTGGGCGACACAGACGAGGCGCCGAAGAGGGTTCCGGAGGGCGACGGCGGAGCGGCCGCCGAGCGTTCCCGCGAGGAGGTCCCGGATGGCTAGCTACCTGGGCCAGATCGACCACTGGCTCTTCCTGTTGCTGAACGGCAGGCTCACGAGTCCCTTGCTCGACAAGGTGATGCCGTTCGTGACCACACAGGAACACTGGTATCCACTGCTCCTGGTCGTCCTCGTCGCGCTGCTCATATGGGGCGGTCGGCGCGGACGCATAGCGGCCGTGCTCCTCATCGTTGCCGTGGCCTTGGCCGACCAGATCTCCTGCTCGCTCCTCAAGCCGCTCGTCGGCCGCATCCGTCCCTGCAATGCTCTGCCCTCCGACCAGGTGCGACTTCTCGTGGGTTGCTCGAAGGCCTTCTCATTCCCCTCGGCGCATGCCGCCAACTCCTTCGCCATGGCGTGGGTCGTTTCCTGGGGCATGCCCAGGCTCTCCTTCTTCGCCTTCCTCCTGGCCATCGCCGTGGCGTACTCGCGTGTCTACGTCGGCGTGCACTACCCGCTGGATGTCCTGGGGGGCGCGGTCCTCGGCCTGCTCATCGGCGGTCTTCTGACCGCGCTCGGGCGAGTGGTCGAGAGGAAGCTGAGGCGGAGGAGACTGGCGGGGGAGGGCACGGAGTTCGGGCATGGGAGGTGACCGGGAACAGGTCGGTCTTCGACAGCGGACATCAGGCAGAACGCCCGGCAGGATCTCCTACCGGGCGTTTCGCTGTCCTTACGCGTCCGTGATTCGAACCGCTTCCTGAAGGGCCTACTCCGTTGACGAGGTCGCCTCGTCACTCTCGGCGGGCCGCGGCCGTCTCAGCACTGTGACCGGATTGTTCAGGTACTTCTTAGCGACGCGGAGCACGTCGTCCTTGGTTACCGACTCGATGCCCTGAGCGTAGTCTCTGTTGAAATCGTACCCGAGTCCGTACAGCTCGGCTACCGCCACGTCCTGAGCCTGAGCCTCGTTGGTCTGCTTCGACGTCTTGTCCATGACGACGCAAAGCTGCTTGGCGTGCTCCAGTTCCTCGTCGGTGACAGGGTCCGTCGCGATCTGCTTCATGTACTTGTTGATGATGGAGAGCGACTGGTCGAGCGCCTCGTCATAGGTCGCCGCGTAGATGCCGAAGTAGCCGGTATCGAACCCGGTCCAGTTGTAGGCATGCACCACGTAGACCAGCGAGTTCCCTCTGAGGTCCGAGTGCAGCCATCCGCCTGGGTAGTAGATGCCTGACGTAACGGCATCCAGAACGTCCATTGCGCAGCGGTCGCCGGACGAGTACGGCATCCCCTTGTAGCCCATGAAGATGATCGTCTGTGCGCGATCGTGATAGCTGGTGAGCGTCTTGGCCTCCACGGCCTCGGGCTCCACCGCGATGCCAGGGCCGCGCTCACCATCGGACTGCCAGTCCCCGAACGCGTCCTCGACCATCGCCAGCGCATCGTCGTAGTCGATGTCGCCGAACACCGTCACGACCGTGTTGTGGGGCGTCACCAGCGCGTCGTGATGCGCGACGAGGTCGGCACGGGTCATCGCGGCCACGCTCTCGGGCGTGCCCACCGGTGGTCTGCCGTACGGATGGGTCGGGAATAGCTCGGCGAGCATCCTGTCCATGGCGTCGGTCGTCCAGTTGTCACCGCGAGCCAGGATGGCGGCGTCGATCAGCGGGCGCTCCTTGTCCATCTCCGCCGTGTCGAAGCGGGGGTTCATCAGGATGTCGGAGAAGAGGTCCATGCCCTCGCCGAGGTCCTCGGTCATGACGGTCATGCCCGACTGTATGCGAGTGTGGTTGGCCGAGCACGCGTACTGCGCTCCCATTTCGTCGATCTCGAGCGCGATCTCGTCGGCGCTGCGGCTGTCCGTGCCTCGCGGCATCATCTCGGCCACGAAGTTGGCCAGGCCGTTCTTGTCCTCGAACCTGGCGCCGGCCATCGAGTAGCTGCCCAGGAAGACGATGGGATTCGTGCTGTTGCGCTTGATGAGGACCGTGAGGCCGTTGTCGAGGACGTGCTTCTCGACGTCGCCCACTTCCGGCGCCTCGACCGACACCTGCGCCACCTCCGCGGACTGCTCGGCAGTGGGCTCGAGCACGGCGATCCCAAGATTGTCATCATAGAAGTACTTCTTCACCACGTCGCGGATCTGGTCCGCTGTGACGTCCTGTATGTGCGCCGTGTAGAGCTCGTCGAAGTCGGGGTTCCCCGCCGTGATCTCGGAGCGACCGAGGCTCGACGCGAGGCTCTCCAGGTCCTGCCTGCTGAAGTAGAAGTCGGCCGTCTTGAGCTTCTTGGCCTTGTCGATCTCCTTCTCGGAGACCCGCTCCGTGGCCAGCTTGTAGACCTCCTCCGTGACCGCGTCTATGGCCGCGTCGATGTTGGCCGGATCGAGGGTCATCGAGACCGCGAACGTGCCCGCGTCGTAGGAAGGAGTGTGCGACCAGGAAGACACGCTGTATACGAGACCGAGGTCGTCGACGAGCTTCTTGTGAAGCCGCGAGCTGTTTCCCTCGGACAGCACGTGGGAGAGGATGTCGAGCGGGTACAGGTCCGGGTCCGAGAGCGGAACGGTGTGCCATCCCATGAGGATGTACGCCATGTCGAGGTCCCGCTGCTCCATCAGCACGCGGCGGCCAAGCTGGGGCGGCTCAGGGACCAGGGCGGGCATGTCGACCGGCTTCCTGGCGAAGTCCTTGAAGGCGTCGGCGATCTTCGCCATCGCCTCGGCGGAGTCGAGGTCGCCGACGGCGACGAACACCATGTTGTCCGGCACGTACATCCGGTCGTGGTACTTCACGAGGTCGTCGCGCGTCAGCTTGAGGAAGTTGTCCAGATAGCCTATCACCGGGTACTTGGCCGGATGCTCGCGGAACATGACCTCTTTGAAGAGGTTGTAGATCCGCCGGCCCGGCTCGTCGTAGCCCATGTTGATCTCGCGCGTGATGACTCCGTGCTGCGCATCGACCTGCTCCTGCGGAAGATTGACGTTCATCGCCTGGTCGGCCAGCAGGTCGAGGGCCTCGTCGAAGTTATCGGTGGAGGTCTCTATGAAATAGCAGGCGTGGTCGTTGGTCGTGTACGCGTTGTACCCGCCGCCGATGGCCTCGACCTCCTTCTCGATCTGGTCGAGCGTGCGGTTCGTGGTCCCATCGCTCATCATGTGCTCGAGGTAGTGAGTGATGCCGCACCCGAGGTACTCCTCCTCGTGGATGCTGCCCGACTTGACGTAGAAGCGGAGGTTCACTACCGGAGACGAGTGGTTCTCGCGGACGATGACGGTCATGCCGTCGGGAAGGACCTCCCTAACGGTCTCCGTCGCCTGGACCGCGACAGAAGCGAAAAGCACCAAAGCGGTGGCCAGCCAGACGGCTGCGACTGCGGCTCTCATCTATCCCTCCCTGTACCGGGTTGCACTGGAACGGGCAGCCTCATCCGCGTTTCCAGGAGCACCTGAACACGGGCCGCCGACAAGGCTTCGCAGTGCCCTGAAGCGGCGGCCCCTCAGCGACTTTGACCCCAGTATAGACAGGCCGGTTGCAGCGGTCAAGGAACCGGGACGGCTGAGGGCGCGAGGGCACCCTTAATCTCGTTGCGAGACCGCGCGATGCCCCTTAGGATGTAGGCGATTCTGCCGTACTGACCGCTGTTCGGGGAAGGAGCCTCAGTGAGGGACGAGACCAGGCTGGCGGCCGACGCCGCCAACGCTGCGGGCAGGCAGCTCAGGGAACGCTTCGAACGGTCGCATGAGGTGGAGAAGAAGAGCCGGCGTGAGCTCGTCACCGAGATGGACCGCGCGTCGGAGGGGATCATCCTCTCCGCGATCCGGGCGGAGTATCCCGACGACGCCGTGACAGCCGAGGAGAGCCGTCCGGTGCAGGGATCGTCCGGACGCGCCTGGATCGTCGACCCGCTGGACGGGACCAACAACTACGCGCACGGGTACCCGTTCTTCTCGGTCGTCGTCGCGTTCGAGGAGGGCGGAGAGGTCGTCTCGGGCGTCGTCTACGACCCTCTCAGAGACGAGCTGTTCGCCGCCGAGGCCGGCGCCGGAGCCACGGTCAACGGTTCGCCCATCAGGGTCTCCGAAACCGACTCGGTCGCGGACTCGATCGTCGCGACCGGATTCCCCTACGACCGCACCGCTCTGAACGACAACAACCTCGCAAACCTCAACAGATTCATACTGTCGGTCCGCGGCATACGGAGGGCCGGCTCCGCCGCGCTCGACCTCGTCTACGTCGCGTGCGGCCGGCTCGACGGCTACTGGGAGCTGGCACTCAATGCCTGGGACGTCTCCGCCGGCGGCCTCATAGTGCGGGAGGCGGGCGGCCACGTTACGAACTTCGCATCGAAGGGTTGGGACCATCGCCGAGGCGACATCGTCGCCAGCAACGGTCGGATACACGACGAGATGCAAAGCCTGATAGGGTGAGTCTTCACGCTCGGAGATTCTGATGAGAGTGTTCACGGTATTGCCGGCGGCCGCGTCGCGTGCTGCGCTCGCGGTGGCCGCCGCGGTCACCGTCGGCCTGACGCCGGCGCTGGGCGTCCTGCTGTCGCCAGGCGCCGCCCTCGCGGCGGAGGATCGCGAGTCTGAGGTCCTCACGCTCGACGTCGCGGTCAGCATGGCGCTCGAGCGCAACCTCGGCCTGGAGGCGGCGCGCGAGGACTACGAGTCGGCCAAGTGGGGTCTTCGCTCAGCGAGAGCATCGCTCTTCCCGTCGGTCGGTCTGTCGTCCACGGCACGCCGCGTCGATCCGGAGACCTACAGACGCGCCAACGCCTCGCTGGACTATATCGAGGAGTTCGGAGTCGACCTCGATCCGTTCCTGTACGAGACTACCTACGAGACGAGTTTCTACCTGACGGTGCCCATCTGGAACGGCGGGAAGCTCTGGGGCGCCGTAGGAGCCGCCGGCGGGGGACGTGACGCGGCCAGGCAGGCATACGAGTCGAAGAGACGGGCGGTGATCGTCGATGCGGAGTCCGCGTACTTCGATCTGCTGAGAGCGCAAGATCTCGTGGACGTGCAGACCCAGGCGGTGTACGCCGCCTCCGACAATGCCACCGCGGCCGCGCGCAGGTTCGAGGTCGGGCTGACGAACCGTGCCGAGGCGTTGCGTTGGGAGGTGCAACGCGCGGACGAGGAGCGCAAGCTCGTGGAGGCCGAGGGCGCGCTAACGCTGGCGCGGACGAGGCTTCTCAACGTTCTGGGGTTGCCGCTCGACGCGAGCCTCACGCTTGCGGACGTGTCAGAGGATCTGCTCGCCGCGGCCGCGGACCGGTACGATGCCACGGTAGGGAGGGGCGACCTGACAGAGGAACGGGCGCTCGAGTTGCTCGCGGACAACCCTGAGCTCTTGGCCATGGACGCGGTCACCCGCTCGAGCGAGTCCGGCGTGGCCATCGCGAGAGGCTCTTTCCTGCCGGCCCTGAACGCATCGGCAAGCTACGGTTGGAAGGCGGACGACGACATCGATCCGGACGACGGGACCGCATGGTCCGTGACCCTGGCGCTTGACGTCCCAGTGTTCACGAGTTTCAAGAACCTCTCCGACTACCAAAGCAGCAAGCGCGCGTACTTCGCGTCGCTTCGTAGGCAGGAGGACGGCGAGCGCAATCTCGTGACCGCGCTTCGGGCCGCGGACTCCACCGTTCGCTCCTCGCTGAAGCGCGTCGCAGCCGCCCGCGTAGAAGAGGAGCTGGCAGCCGAGCTTCTGAAGAACGTGCGAAATACGTACACGCAGGGGATGGCGACCAACACCGAGCTGGTCGATGCCGAAGTGCTCTATGGCCTCAGCCGCGTGAGCGCGGTAGACGCGCTCTACGATTGCCTGATCGCCCTCGCCGAGACCGAGAGGCTCATCGGCCCGCCCGCCGAGAACGAAACCGGAGAATGATGATGAGACGATTGGCGACCTTGCTGTCCATGTTCGTGGTTGTGCTTATGCTCCCCCCGGCACTCACCGGTTGCGGCGGTCGGCCCGGAGACGGCGAGGCCGCTGGAACCGCCGAGGCGCGCACGCCCGTCGAGGTGGACGTTGTGGAGCCGCACACGGCGGTTCTCGAGATCTCAGCGGTGGGCACGATCGAGGCGCGGGAGGACATCCTCGTTAGCTCGGAGGCAGCCGGTCAGGTGGTCGATGTGCCCGTGATGGTGGGGGACGGGGTGGCGGAGGGTGACGTTCTGGTCAGGCTTGACGACGAACTGGCTGAGCTCTCGGTCCAGCAGGCCGACGCCCAGCTCCTGCTCGCAGAGGCCGACCTTGACAACGCTGAGGCCAACCTGAAGCGTGTGACCAACCTCTGGAAGGGCGGCGACGTCTCCGATTCCGACCACGAAGCCGCCGAGAGAGCGGCCAAGGTCGCCAGGGCCGGTCACATGGCGGCCGCCGCGGCGCGAGCGAGCGCCGGCAGGCAGCTTCGCAACACCGAGATCGGCAGCCCGATCGACGGGGTCGTCGCGTTCGTCCACGTCGAGGGGGGGCAGCTCGTCGGCGTCGGCACTCCGATCGCCCAGGTCGTCAACGACGAGACCGTGCAGGTGGAGATCGGTCTCAACGAGAACGAGATCGTCGACGTCCGCCGTGGCGCGCCCGCGTCGGTTCGTATCCGGGCGCTGCCTGGCGAGACGTTCGCCGGTACCGTGGAGTACGTAGGTCCCAAGGCCGACGAGATGACCAGTACCTATCCCGTTCGGGTCGTCGTCCCGAATCCAAAGGGGCGCCTGCGGTCCGGCATGGTGGCGGAGGTCACGCTGACAGCCCGGCGGTTTGAGGATTCGATCGTGATAGAGCGGGACTGGGTCGCCGAGCGCTTCGGCGAGCCGTCCGTGTTCGTGGTCGTCGACTCCACAGCGGCGGTCAGGAAGGTGAGACTGGGCCGCATCATCGGTGACGGTGTGGTGGTGACCTCGGGGCTCGAGTCGGGCGATCGAGTGATTTCGTTCGGGTACGACCAGCTGACCGAAGGTGCGCCCGTCGACGTGCGCAACGAGAAGGTCGACGTGGGCGACGAAGGGGAGTGATGACCGCCTCGCCGGACGCGTGGCGGGAGCCCTGCCCGACGGGAGTCTGAACGGAGCCAGAGCGTGCACATAGGTGAGTTCTCCGTACGACAGCCGGTGCTCGTCAACCTCGTGTTCATAGCCGTCCTCGTGGTCGGCGTGTTCACGTTCTTCAACATGCCCGCCGAGCTCCTCCCGAACGTCAATATGGACGAGGCCGTCGTGGTCGTCTTCTACGCGGGTGTATCGCCCGAGGAGATGGAGACGCTCGTCACGAAGCCCCTCGAGGAGGAGATAGACGCCGTAGAGGACATCGACAGCGTGTCATCGACGTCGGGAGAGAGCCGGTCCATCATCGACGTCAGGTTCAAGCCCGGCCTTTCCGACGACGAGTTCGACCGCAGGATCCTTGACCTGCGTTCCGCGGTCGGGAACGCGAGATCCGAGCTTCCGGAGGACGCCGGCGACCCCGAGGTCGTTCCCATCAAGCTGGGCGAGGTCATTCCTATCCTGTCGCTGAGCATCGGTGGGCCCGTCAGCGACACCGTTCTGCGGGAGGTCGCCGATGACCTGCGAGACGATATCCTCGACGTCGACTACGTGCGCGCTGTCGACGTCGTGGGCCAGCGCGAACGCGAGATATGGGTCGAGCTGGACGCCGACAGGCTGGAATCGTACGGGCTGCCCATAGGTCAGGTCGTGGCTTCGCTTTCGTCCCGCAATCTGAACGTCCCGGCGGGAACGCTCGACCTTGGTCAGTCCGAGTACATCGTGAGGACGCTGGGCGAGTTCGAATCTCTCACCGACATCGAGGACAGCGTCATCGCGTCGGACCCGTACGGAAGGCAGATCCGGATCAGGGACGTCGGCGCCGTCCGGGACACGCTGGAGGTCCGCCTATCGGCCGCCCGACTGGACGGCGAGAAGAGCGTGACCCTCTGGGTGATGAAGGACAAGGAGGGGAGCGTTGTAAACGTCGTCGACGACGTGAGGGCCGTTGTCGATTCATACGGAAAGCGGCTCACCGAAGACGTCAGCTTCGAGATCCGGAACGACACGTCGATAGAGGTCCGCGACGTTCTGCACATCCTCGAACGCAACGCGGTGTTCGGCATCATTCTCGTCGCTCTCATCCTGTTCGTTTTCATCGGCTTCAGGAACGCGGTGCTCGCGTCGATCGGCATCCCGTTCAGCTTCCTGGCGGCCTTCATCCTGATGAACGCGGCAGGAGTGACCGTGAACACGCTGTCGCTCTTCTCGCTGGTTCTCGTTCTCGGCATGCTGGTCGACGACGCCATCATCGTCATAGAGAACATCTATCGCCACATGGAGCATGGCATGCCCGCCAGACAGGCGGCCGTGGTTGGGACCGGGGAGGTCCTGGCTCCGGTCACGGCGGCCGTGCTCACCACGGTCGCGGCCTTCCTGCCCCTCCTCCTCATGTCAGGGCTCTGGGGCAAGTTCATGAGCGTGATACCGAAGGTTGTCACGTTCGCTCTGCTTGCATCGCTCGTTGAGGCATTCCTCGTGCTCCCTTCGCACATGGCTGACTTCGCGCGCGTCACCCCCAGGGCGACCAGGTGCCACCCGCAGTTCGTGTCGTTCACCAGATGGTACGAGCGCATTCTCCGTCGCGCGCTGCTGAGGCGCTATCGCACGATGCTGCTCGTCGGCGTCCTCGCTCTCGTTGCCATCGGTCTGGTCTTCACTCTCGACGTCGTCATATTCCAGGAGGAGGACCTCAACCAGATCGAGATTCGCGCTCAGACTGCGGTCGGGACGCGCCTCGATGTCACCGACCGGGTGGCTCGCGAGATAGAACAAGTCCTCTTCGAGCTGCCTTCCGACGAGGTCGAGGCCGTTGTGACGAGGGTCGGCTTCATGATCCGCAATTACCGTGGGGAGCTGGCCTCGAACAACATGCAGTTCAACGTCGACCTGGTCGACTACGAGCTGCGCGACAGGTCCGACGACGAGATCATGGAGGCCGTGCGGAGGCGTATCTCGTCGGAGGTGCCGGGACTGACGTTCCTTTCTCTGTCGAGGCCGCAGCAGGGGCCCCCGTCAGGGCGACCTGTCGAGGTGCGCGTGAAGGGCGAGGACCCCGGTGTGCTGCGTCGCATAGCGAACGAAATGGAGGCGCTCCTGGCGACTTATCCCGGCGTCGTTGACATCGACGACGACATGACGCCCGGCAAGTCTGAGCTGAACGCGAGGATCATTCCCGAGGCGGCGGCGCTCTACGGCCTCACCGCGTACGATATCTCGTCAACGGTGCGGGCCGCGTTCGAGGGCGTCGACGCCACGAAGTACCGGGGAGCCGGCGACGACGAGATCGACATCGTCGTGAGGCTGGAAGAGCCCGACCGGAGCGACCTTGAGGACCTGAGGGGCCTGAGGGTCATCTCACCGACCGGCCGGTCCGTGCCGCTGGGCGCAGTAGCGGAGTTCTCAATAGACGCGGCTCCGGCGGAGCTGCACAGAAGAGACGGGGACCGTGTCGTCACCGTGACCGGCGGTGTCGCCGGAGCGACGACGTCGACGGAGGTCAACCGCATGCTCCAGAGGGACCTTGCCGACGTCCCGGACCGCTACCCGGGCTATCGTCTGGACTTCGGTGGCGAGTACCAGGAGACGCAGGAGTCGTTCGCGTCGCTCCTCATGGCGTTCCTGGTTGCCATCATGCTCATCTACCTGATCCTCGGCACCGAATTCCAGTCGTTCATCCAACCCCTCATAGTCATGTTCACGGTGCCGTTCGCCTTCATCGGTGTCGTCATAGGGCTCGTCGTCATGCGTTACCCGTTCACGCTGAACGCGGGCGTGGCGATCGTGGCTCTCGCGGGAGTGGTCGTGAACGACTCCATCGTGCTCGTCGACTTCATCAAGAAGGCCAGGGCCGAGGGTGTGACGCGCTGGGAATCGGTGGTGCAGGCCGGCTGCATGCGTCTTCGGCCGATTCTGCTGACGTCGATCACGACGATACTCGGAGTGCTGCCGCTCGCGATGGGGTGGGGCGGCGTGTCGGTCACCTGGGGACCGATGGCTGCGTCGCTGGCCTGGGGTCTGGCGTTCGCGACCGTGCTCACGCTGTTCGTGATACCGGCGCTCTTCTGCATCGTCGATGATGTGCGGGCCCGCTTCGGCAAGCTTGACGTGCCCGGCGGGCGCCAGCCGGACCAGGACCTCAAGGTCGTCGAGGCGTTGTGCCGTGACCTGGAGGAGTGAACGGGGCCGTGCGCGCGAGCGCGAAGATGAGGCCTTCGAGGAAGATGCTGTGACGGAGACACTTGGAAACCGGGCGGCGCGTGGTGCGGACGACGGTAGCGAGATCCGGGGGCAGGTTCTCGCGTGCTTCCACGACGAGTGGGAGGTCGCGCTGTCGGGAGGCCCGATCGTCCGCGCGTCGATCCGGGCGCGGCACTTCCTGGGCCTTCCGCGCGAGGAGAAGATCCTCGTTGCCGGAGACCACGTTGAACTCGCGCGCGTGAGAGACGTAGCCTACGTCATCGAGCGGCGTCTGCCGAGGTCGACCATCCTCTCCAGGCTCCTGCCCGGAGCCCGGCGCGACAAGGAGCAGGTGATCGTGGCCAACGCCGACCTCCTCGTGGCCGTCGGCTCGCTCTCCTCGCCGGCGCTCAACAGGCGCCTGCTCGATCGCTTTCTCGTGATCGCCGAGGACGCTGGTCTGGAGTCGGTCGTCGTCCTGAACAAGGTCGACCTCGTGAGCGAGTCGGACTGGTCCCATGTCGCTCTGGGCTACGCGGCCGCGGGATACGCTGTGATCGCGACCTCCGCTACGGAGGGCCGCTGCGTCGAGGAGCTGTCCGCGCGTCTAGCCGGCCGTTTCACGGTCTTCGCCGGTCCGAGCGGAGCGGGGAAGAGCTCCTTGCTGAACGCCATCGAGCCCGGCCTGGGCCTCAGGGTCAGAGAGGTGAGCGCCAAGACCGGCAAGGGGAAGCACACAACGTCCAACGTGACCGTGCTCAGGTTGGATGATGGCTCTCTCGTGGCTGACACTCCGGGCTTCCGGGAATTGGGCTTCTGGAGGATCGACCCGGGCGAGCTGGACCAGCTCTTCCCCGAACTGCGCGCTCTCGCGCCGCAGTGCAGGTTCAGGGGATGCAACCATATCCCGGAGCCCGGCTGCGCCGTCACACGCGCGCTCGAGGAAGGCCGTCTTGATGGTGAGCGCTACGAGAGCTACGTGAAGCTCTTCGAGGAGCTGTCCGGCTGAAGACGATGAGGCCGGGCGGCGTCGCACCGTATTGAGAGGAGTCGAGCAATGCAGGTAGTTCTCTACGAAGACGCATCGGTCCGCACCCTCGGTCCGTTGGCGCTGCTTCGGCCCGTCTTCGAACTCAGGTGTGGGGCCCTCCTCCTGCGAGAGAAGCTCGAGATGAGGCGGCCGGAATGGCGCGTGGCGCTCTCGCCTCGTCCGGAACTCGCGCGCGTGGTCTCAGATGAGCAGCCCGGGCGGGAGGCGTTCGGGCCGCAGGGCGGCCCCACGCTCTTTCTGTCAGCCGCTGTGCTCGTCGATGACGGGCTGCTCGACTGGGTGGAGACGCTTGGGGAAGGCCGGACGCTCTTGAGCCGGGGGCGGGTCGTGGGTGCCTACGTGCAAAGCTGCGCAGAGGTGGAAGGCGGCGGCCCGGACATCGCGGCTTCAATAGAGCGGCTGCGCCACGAGCCGGCGGAGTGCCCGACGATTCGCGTTATCCGGTACCCGTGGGAACTGGTGGAGGAGACCGCCGGCGAGATTGGGCGCGACGCGGCACTGCTGAAGGAGCGCGGACGGATAGCGGGAAGCGTGAGCGGAGACGCGTCGGTCGTGGAGCCCGGACGATTGACGGTGGGCCCGGGCAGCGAGGTCGGACCGGGCGTCGTCATCGACGCGTCCGCCGGCGATGTCATCCTCGGTCGCGAAGTCACAGTGCTGCCGAACTCGGTGCTCATCGGGCCGCTCTCGGTAGGCGATGGCTCGCTCGTGAGAGCGGGCACGCGCATCTATGGCGGGACCTCCGTGGGGCCCGTGTGCAAGGTCGGTGGGGAGATATCGGCGTCAGTGATCCAGTCGCACTCGAACAAGCAGCACGACGGATTCCTGGGGCACTCGTTCGTCGGGAGCTGGGTCAACCTCGGCGCCGGAACGGACACGTCCGACCTCAGGAACGACTACGGTCCCGTGAAGGTCGAGCTGGACGGGGAGACCATCGAGACCGGCTCGCTGTCGGTCGGCGCCATCATCGGCGACCACTCCAAGACGGCGATCGGCACGAAGCTGAATACCGGGACGGTGGTAGGCGTGTTCTGCAGCGTGTTCCCCGGCATCTTCCCGCCGAGGTGCCTGGCGTCCTTTTCGTGGGGCACGGCGGACGGGTTCGTGCGCTACGAGCTCGAGCACGCCATAGAGACCGCCCGGACCGTGATGTCGAGGAGGGGAGTCGACCTGTCGGAGGCCCGCGAGTCGCTCATCAGGAGCGTCCATGGGCGAACGGTGGGCACCGGAGCCTGACCCTGCGGCGCACGAGTTGCCCCCCGCCGAGCTGGACGGCGGGGGGCGAGGGAGGGGAGATGAGCTTATCGCTTCATCCCTCGGTACAGCCTAGTCCTTCTTGAGCTTCTTCAGTTCTTCCTTCATCTCCTTGAGCTCCGCTCGGAGTTCGGCCATCTCCCTCTCGAGATCCTCACGGTCCTCGGTCATGATGATGGCCTTTGAGCTTGCGGCCTTGCTCAGCTCCTCAGCGTGAGCCTGGAGCGCCTGTTCGTATTCCTTGATGGTCTTGTCGTAATCGCTCTCGCCGACGACCGCTGTGACAGTGATCTCCTTGCCCTTACGGACCACGACGATGGGAGTCTCCTCGTCAGTCTGCATGTCGGCGATAGCCTCTACCAGACTAGCGCGGTCCTCAACGCGGTCGCCGTCGACCTTGATTATGATGTCACCGGCCTTGATGCCGGCCTTCTCGGCAGCGCTTCCCTTGACGACGTCCTCGACGAGCACTCCCTTGCCTTCTGGAACCTCGAAGTAGTCGGCCAGCCCATCACTGAGGTCGTCGATGTAGACGCCGAGCCTACCCCTGCCGCCCGTACCCGACAGGCCTATCTCCAGCCACGGAAGCGCTACGTCTCCCAGGACCGCGAGGCCCTTGAGTCCCTCCAGGCCACCCTCCAGGCCTTTCAGGAAGCTGCCGCTGTTGATGTAGTATTCCTCCGGACGGCTTCCGAGCTTCGCCATCAGAAGCTGCTCCTTGCCGTCCCGGGACACCGTGATGTCGATCTCGTCACCGGGCTTCTTGTCGCCGATGATGGCGATGAGGTCCTTGATGCCGCCCGTGGTCTTCGGGCCGATCTTCTGAATGACATCTCCGGCCTCGAGGCCCGCCATCTCCGCCGGGCTGTCCTCGTGGATCTCGGTTATGTACACGCCTTTCGCGTCGCCGTTGAGCTTCGCGTCGCCGCGCAACTCGTCATTCAGATCCGAGATGCCGACGCCGAGCCACGCCGCGTCGGAATCGGTCTCTACGACGACCTTGATCTCCTTCTTGTCGTCCTGCGGAGTGTAGACCCTCACGACGTTCGTCTTCTCGCCGGCCATGGATGCCGGTGCGACGAGAAGCAGGCAAACGCCCGCGAGGACCGCTCCCGCCACAATCCTCCTGATCATGAAGCCACCTCCAGATGCCCGTGTTGCCGCGCGCTCGGCGGGCTCAGGCGCCTTCTTCCGCCGACGGTCTGTGGCGTCTCGTCCCGTCGGCAATTGCCGACTCTCTTCCGGAGCGGCGAACGGCCGCTCACGAAATTGGACACACCGGCAGCTGTGCGGTTGAAGGTTCGTTTCGCGTGGAGGGCCCGTGTCACCGCGATAGGAGAGCCGGCGCGGCGCGGCAAGACGAGGAAAGGGCGGGGCACTTGGGCCCCGCCCTCTTCGGAAATCTCTGGCCGCGGCCGGCTCTAGCGCAGCAGGGCCAGTCCTATGGCTGCGCCTATGGCCGCGAAGATACCCATCACGATCACTCCCAGCACGAGCGGCACCGCGAGCGCTATTACCGCCTTGCCGCGGTCGAGCCCGTAGATGTGCTCCATGGCGAGAACCGAAGGGACCAGCATCCACAGACCGGCGACGACGGCGAGGAAAATGGCGAGCGGCGGGAGCGGCAGTATGGCGACCCACGTCACCATGGCAGCCAGGCCGACCGGTGCCATGAGCTTCTTGAAGTCTCCCTTGCCACCAAGGAATGAGGTCGCGACGAAGTGCGCGATGCCGAAGAAGATGAAGAAGCCGATGAGCCTCACGATCGGTAGGACTATGAGACCGAGAGCGTTCCATGTGCCTATGGCGAGGCAGACACCGCTTATGGCGACGACTCCGATGGCCGGACCGAGCGCTTTCTCATCGGCGGCCATCTCGGTGATGACCTCCTTGTTCAGCTTGATTATCTCCCACGCCTTCTTCAGGTAGTCCATGAACGACATTCGAAGGTCCTCCTCTCCAGGGCCGGCCGGGGGGAGCAGGCGTGCGCCCCTCGGTTCGGCATCCCGCAACGCACGACGGTTTCTCAGCCACTGACGGCGCCACTATAGGTGAACCGAGCAGCGGTGGGCAAGGGCAAAGCGCGGCGGCCACACGCTGGGGCTCTTCTCGCCCCAGCCTGTGATGGCCGGAGGGGCGGCACACGTGGAGCGCTTGCGGAACACGGGGCGCCGCTGAACGGCTGCTCAGGCTGTCCGAGTGCCTCATACTGGCATAGTCTTTGCAACTTGGCGCAGTACAAGGAGTGTTGCGTATTCTGGGGGTGTGCCGTGGCGCCCGCGGCGACGCCGTTGCGGCTCCAGGTATGGGCGTGAGGGCACACGGTTGGACCGCCCCGGTCATGAGGCCGGAGGCAGAGGAGGAACGCATTATGCGAAGCAGGCGAAGACTGATGCATGGCGCAGCGGTAACCGCCGCCGTGGTCACTGTCGCCCTTCTGGGCGTGACCGGCTGCAGCATGGTGGAGCCGGAGTCGTCCTGGACGGGCAGCGATGGTTCCATCACGGGTGTCGTCAGCTCGACGACCGGGTCGGCGCTCGTCGGCGTAGACGTGAGGATGTGCGCTCAGACCGACGATGGCCAGTGCCTTGAGTACTACACGACCACCGGCCCCGACGGGGTCTACTCCATCGACGGTCTTGAACTCGGCAATGCGCATGCATACGAGAAGGCCTACGTTGTCTACGTCAACAGGACGACGTCGAGCGCCATTCCAGTCGTGTCCGGCTATGGAACGCACGTCGCTACCGTGCCGGTGACGTCGGAAGGCAGCTCCTACGATGTCACGATCACGGCCCCGGGACCCGGCGACCCCAACGACTTCCTAGAGTAGCCGGCGGGACCAGGGTTGCAGTCGCGGGCCAGCAGGCAAGGAAGAGGGGCCGTCCTCAGGACGGCCCCTTCTCATTGCGTGGTACCGGAGGCCGGGCTCGAACCGGCACGGGCCAGAGGCCCTCGGGATTTTGAGTCCCGCGCGTCTACCAGTTCCGCCACTCCGGCGTGGTGGCGCAGAGGAGACTCTAGCATCAGCGCAGTGGCCGGTCAAGGCGCGCGCATCGCACGAGATGGAGGGCGACGCGCGGACATTGAACTTGACTGGAGGGCCGCAGATGCTAGAATACTCAGACACACAGGATTCAAACTTGGGGCCATAGCTCAGTTGGGACGAGCGCTTGACTGGCAGTCAAGAGGTCGCGGGTTCGATCCCCGCTGGCTCCACCAGATGCCGCGAGTCTCGGTCGCCGGGAGACCTCTGACAAGGCCTCCCGGCGGACTCGTCTGGAGGCGGTGTGCCCGGGCGCCGGGGCGGATGCTCCCGGTCCGGAATACCCTCCGGGGGTGCTGAACGCCCAGCGTCTTGACACGGCGGCGTGACTGTGCTACACTGTATTGTAGGGATGCAGACGGGATTGTGAATCCCGCGAGACCACGGAAGCAGGAGCTTGCCACCAAGGATCACTGCTATCGCTCAGCTTCATAGTCTGATTCCGGCACGACGAATGCCGTATTGACTGTGAGGAAGCGAGGCCGTTGGTTCATTGGTGGAACAGGTTCCTGCTTCTGCGTATTCAGGAGGGTGCTGTCAGATGCGAGGTCATCTTGGGGCGGTGGTCGCTGCCGGCATCGTCTTGTCCGTCGCGGCAGTCGTTCAGTCGGCGCCTGGTGTCGCGCGCGTTTCGTTCGATGCGGCGGATCTTCACATATCGAGGCTTGGTGGCTTCGAGAGCGTGAGCATGGCGGGGTGCAGTTCGATGTCGCAGGTTGGGGAGCCGGAACTCCCGGTCATGGTCTTCCGGTTCGTTATCCCGGCCGACGCCAGGGTGGAGGACGTACTTGCCGAGTTCGATGAAGTCGACGTGCCGGGCGTGCATTCGGTGTCGCCCGCACAGCCCGAGGTCCCCATAGGGGAGGCCCCCGAGCGCGCGCAGCCGGACCCGGTGATCTATGGAAGCAGCGAGCCGTTTCCCTCCAGCCGCGTGCGCTACCTGGGTGACGGGTATCTGGGCGGATATCGCATCGCGAGCGTGGCGGTCTATCCACTGCAGTACGCCCCGAAGGAGGGACGCCTGACGCTGGCTACGGACGTCTCGGTTGAGTTGGTGCTTGCGCCAGGCGCCGAACGCGCCCGTCCGCGTCACAGAATGTCGGCCGAGGCGCAGCGGCTGTACGCCAGTCTGGTCGAGAGCATCGTCGAGAATCCGGGTGACGTCGTGACCTCGAGATCGGGCGCGGTCGATATCGTGGAAGACCAGGGGGACGTCGGTTTCAGTCCCCGATACACTCCGTCGCTTGAGGGCAGCCTGGTCGAGTACGTCATCATCACGAACGAAACGCTCGAGCCGTACTTCCAGCAGCTCGCCGACGCCAAGACGGCGAAGGGCGTGCCCGCGGTGGTGCGTACGGTCTCGTGGATCGAGGAGAACTACCCGGGCGGATGTGACCTGCCGGAGCGAGTGAGGATGTTCATCCAGGACGCATACTCCTCCTGGGGAACGGTCTACGTCCTGCTCGGCGGGGACACGGACATCGTGCCGGTTCGCAAGGCGCAGACAACGTACTACGGTGGCGAACTGATCCCGTGTGACCTCTATTACAGTGACCTCGACGGCAACTGGAACGACGACGGCGACAGTTACTTCGGAGAGGCGTACAGGGGCGAGACCGCTCCGGGCGACAGTGTGGACCTGTATCCCGACGTCTTCGTTGGACGTGTCCCCGCGAGGAACTCCATCAACGTTCAGTCGTTCCTGGACAAGACCGACGCCTACGAGAATGACCCTGTTCCGAAGTTCACAGACAGAAACCTCTACCTGGCGGAAGTGCTGTTCCCCTACGACTGGGACGGCGGCGTCTACAGCCTGGACGGAGCAGCCGACATCGTCGAGCCGGGACTTCCGTTCGTGCCTCCGTCGATTCACAACGCGCGGCTCTATCAGAACCAGGCGGAGTTTCCGGGCTCGTATAGCCTGAGTGCTCAGGCCCTGGTGGACTCGTTCAACCTGGGCTACAACATCGCTGTTCACGTAGGCCACGGGAACAAGGACATTATGAGGGCCAGCAAGGACAGCTATCTCTCGATGTCCGACGCGTCTGAGTTGTCCAACGGCATCGACAAGGCCTCGTTCCTATGGATGCTGGACTGCTCGACGACGGCCATTGACTACGACTGCATTGCCGAACGGTTCATGAACAACCCCGACGGTGGTACCATGGCGCTCTTCGGACCCACCCGGTACGCCTTCCCAGCGACCTCGAGAACGTACTACTGGGACTGGCTGGACCTTCTGTACAACCAGGGCATCACGAGGGTAGGTCCCCTGTGCGCCGCCTCCAAGGCTCTCCACGCCAGCTACGCGGAGTCCGGCACCGACAACACCGACCGATGGACTCAGTTTGCGACCGTCACGCTGGGCGACCCTGAGCTACCACTCTGGACGGGAAGGCCGCAGACGCTGGCCGTCGGTCACCCGTCGGGTCTGCGAGTCGGCGACTCCGGGATGACCGTCACGGTGACCGACCCGAGTCCGGTGGACAGCGCTCTCGTATGTGTGAGCAAATCCGGGGACGTCTACGCTCGCGGCTACACCAACGCTTCAGGGCAGACAACGCTGTCGTTCGTTCCCCACACGACAGGAACGCTCAGCGTGGTCGTGTCACGTCCCGGCTATGAGCCCCACGAGTCGACCGCGAACGTGACGGCCGCCTCCGGCGCGCACGTCTACCTGACATCGGTGGCGATCGACGACGACGCCTCCGGTTCGAGCGTTGGCAACGGCAATGGCGAGTGCGAGGCGGGAGAGACGATCGAGCTCGACATCACAGCGCGCAACGGCGGCAGCGCGTCCGCCGCATCGGTGACGGCCACGCTGACGTCGGTCGACGGCTACGTCCTGATCGAGGACGACACGGCCGTGCTGGGTACGATCGCCGCATCGGGCACGGCCTCATCCGACGCAGCCTTCAGATTCCAGACGTCGATCGACACCCCGAACGAGCACGACGCCGCGTTCACGATCCAGTTCAGCAGCGGATCGCGAGTCGTCTGGACGGAGGATTTCGACCTCAGGATATACCGCCCGATTCTCGGCCAGATTCATGTCGACCTCGACGACTCGACAGGCAACGGCAATGGGGTGCCCGAGATGGGGGAGACCGTCGATGTCGTCATCGAGCTCCTGAACGACGGCAACGGGCAAGCTGGAGCCGTCGCGGGCGTGCTGCGCTACCCCTCGGCCGGGGCAACCGTGGCCGACAGCGTCGATACGTGGGGCGACATCGAGGCCGGTGCGACGGCGGTCGGGTCCGGTGGCTTCTCATTCACGGTGAACGGCCCGCTCACCAACCACTTCCGGCTCACGCTCAGCGACGAGCGAGGAGCCAACTGGACCTCGTACCTCGACTTCATGAGGCCTTCGGGGCCCGATACTCTCTCGGGAGTGGTCGAGGGCACCACCATAGGGCTTTCCTGGGACGTAACCACCGACGCGGATCTTCGAGGCTATGACATCTACCGCTCGCAGTCGGTGAGCGGCCCGTACGAGATCGTGAACGGCGCAGTCGTGGAGGGTACCGCCTACTATTCCGACGTGGGCCTCCAGGAGAACTCGCCCTACTTCTACTATGTGGTTGCGGTCGATTCGTCCGGCAACCGTAGCCAGAACTCGCTCGTGCTCGCCATAAGCACGAATCCTCCCAGCCTCGTTGGCTGGCCCCTGGACACGCAGGGAGGCATGTACGCGAGCGCGGCATTCGCCGACATCGACCAGGACGACCAGCTCGAGATCGTTATCGCATCGGAGCACGTGTACGCATGGCACTACGACGGCACCGAGGTGAGAGACGGTGATGGTGACCCGCGGACCGGTGGCATCTTCGAGACCGACGGCACGGGCAGCTACCGCGCCTCTACGGCGATCGGTGAGGTCGACGGTGATGTAGGCGTCGAGATCGTTGCTGCGGCGTGGGGCAACGTCGGCACCGACATCAACCCTGCGTACGAGGTCTATGCATGGAATGGTGAGGACGGGAGCGTGCTCCCCGGTTGGCCAGTGACGACCAAGAAGTTCTGTTGGGCAAGTCCGGCTCTGGCGGACCTCGACCACGACGGGCGCTCCGAGATCATCCTGCCTTGCGCGGACGGCAAGCTCTACTGCTGGCGGTACAACGGCTCCGAGTACATCGACGGAGATAACAACCCTCAGACACAGGGGGTGTTCGCGGACCTCCACTCCTCGTGGATCTACGCCTCTCCGGCGATCGCCGACCTCGACGGCGACAGAGATCTGGAGATCATCCAGCCGTCCAACAACGACAGCGTCTACGTCTTCCACAGCGACGGGTCGAGGATGGAAGGCTGGCCATTCTGGGTGATGTCGGACCCGTTCACGTCCCCCTCGGTCGGCGACGTGGACAACGACGGGTCGCCCGAGGTCGTCGTTTCGTCGAACTCGGACAAGGTGTGGCTGCTGGAGAGCAATGGCACGGTGATGGCCGGGTGGCCAAAGACGGTCGTTCTCTCGGAGGACTTCTCGCCATCGCCCGTTCTGGCCGACCTGACCGGCGACGCGGCCCTTGAACTCGTGCTCGGCGGCCACGACGGCAGCCTCACGGTCTGCGACTACCACGGCAACGACCTGCCCGGGTGGCCCGTCTACCTTGGCGCACAGAGCCTGTCGAGTCCCGTCGTCGCAGACATAGACGGCGACGCGGATCTCGAAATAGTAATGGGCTCGAAGAGCGGCCGGCTCTGCTGCTACGACATCGACGGATCGATCATCGACGGGTGGCCCATTCAAACTGGCGCCGAGATCAACGGCAGCCCCCTCGTCATGGACCTCGATGGTGACGGCGACGTCGAGGTCGTCGTCGGCGGGATGGACACGAAGGTCTACGTGTGGGACTGCGACGGCAATTACGACGACGGAGACGGTGTCGAGTGGGGTTGTTTCCTGCACGACTCATGGCGCACTCAGCAGTACGAGTTCTCTGTCCCGACGGGCGTCGACGGAGGAGATGACTCCTGGGCCAACGTGTCGGCGATGAAGCTCGACCAGAACTCGCCGAACCCCTTCAACCCCGTCACGACGATCTCTTTCACGGTACCGGCCGAGAGCGACGGCGAGCGCGTGACGCTGCAGGTGTTCGACGTTGCCGGGCGGCGCGTATGCACGCTGGTCGATGAGGAGATGGCCGGTGGCAGATACGGAGCCGTCTGGGACGGAACGGACGAAGCCGGGCAGCCCGTGTCCTCCGGCGTCTACTTCTACAGGATGGACGTCGACGGGACTTCGTCGGCGATGAGGAAGATGGTCCTTCTGAAGTAGTAGCGACGGTCCCTCCGCGAGCCACGTGAAGCGGCGGACGATGAGTCGGATCTGGCGGGCGCCCCGTGCGACAGCGCGGGGCGCCCGCTTCTTCTGGGCGAGGCAGGCAAACAAGCACGCACGCAGGCGTTTGTCGCACCGTTCCCTGCGCGCCAGCCGCTGGCGCCACGGCTCGACCGCCATTCAGGCCACGGCAGATTCTGGAACAATAGCGTTCTCTGTGGTATAATATCCACGCCAACGCAGCACCGGGCTCGACTGTACTGCATGTGGCGCCCCTGAGATGGGGCACGCGTCCGGCGGGTCTGCGCGAGGGTCAAGAGCGGGCATCGTGAGAAGACGATACCACCACGTTGCCGAGAGGAGGAGACCGAGGGCATCCTGAGAACGAACGTCAACGAAACCAGACCGTCCGAACCGGGAGATCGGCGCGCCAGTGAGCGCGCCTGACGTCGGCCGGACAGATCCGGGGGGAGAGAGATGAGAACTCGTGTGGTCCTCACCGCGGCCCTGCTCCTGCTGTCCGCGGCAACTGCACACGCGCACTGGGACCAGAGCATGCCCGCCAAGTGGGTACAGCTTCCCGACCTCGCGCCCACTGGCATGGACGTGAACTGCACGGAGGCATACCCGTCTTACATCCTGGCGGACGACTTCCTCTGCACGGAGACAGGGCTCATAACCGACATACACATCTGGGGTTCGTGGTATCACGACGTGTATCCGGACGGCAACCCCGGTTGGGTCTCGTTCACCCTGAGCATTCACTCCGACATCCCGGCGTCGGAGAGCCCGACCGGCTATAGCATGCCGGGCAATGTGCTCTGGATACAGCAGTTCCAGGCAGGCAGCTTCACGTATCAGCTGTGGCAGGGAGACCTCCAGGAGGGCTGGTTCGAGCCACCGGATTCCTACGACCCGATGGGCGATACCGCCTGCTGGCAGTACAACTTCCACATTGACGACCCGGAGATGGCCTTCGAGCAGCTCGGAACGGAGGAGAACCCGAAGGTCTACTGGCTTGATGTCCAGGCTAACGTGCCTGATCCGCAGTGCTGGTTCGGTTGGAAGACCTCGCCCGACCACTGGAACGACGACGCGGTGTACGGTCAGGGATTCGAGCCCTACTACGGACCGTGGTACGAGCTCAGGTATCCACCGCTCCATCCGAACTACCCGGAGTCGGTCGACCTCGCGTTCGTGATCGCAGGCGAGGAAGAGGAGGAGACAGAGGACTACGGTGACGCTCCCGACCCGACCTATCCGACACTGGCCGCCAATTCCGGCGCGTCCCACACGATCGTTCCCGGCTTCCAGCTTGGTCAACTCATCGACGCCGAGCCGGACGGACAGCCGGACCCGAACGCGCAGGGCGACGACATGAGCAATCTCCCTGACGAGGACGGCGTCATCTGGACGTCGCCTCTCATCGCGGGCTCGATCGCTTCGGTGCAGGTCGACATGACCATGTCGGGCGGCGGCATGCTGGATGCCTGGATAGACTTCGGGGGCGATGGGAGCTGGGCCGAGTCTGTCGACCGCATCTTCACGTCGATGCCTCTGGCCGGCGGCGTCATGAACAATCTCAACTTCACGGTTCCGGTCACCGCAATCCCCGGTCCGACGTTCGCGCGATTCCGGCTGAGCCAGAACGGCGTGACCTCCTACACCGGATCGGCGCCGGACGGGGAGGTAGAGGATTACCCCATAGTCATAGAGGGTGAGGAGTGGAAGTGGTTCCAGGCCCCCGACCTCGATAACACCGGCATCGACATCAACGGCACCGAGCCGCTCATCCTTGCTGACGACTACCTCTGCACGGCCCCCGGCCGGCTGACCGAGATGTACGTCTGGGGGTCGTGGAAGGACGACTACCTGCCGCTCGGTGTGCCGTCCGCGGTCGACTTCACGGTGAGCATCCACGAGGACATACCGGCCGATACCCTGACGGGCGAGCACAGCAGGCCTGGCGACGTTCTCTGGTTCAGGGACTTCACCGCGGGTGAGTTCACGGTCGACCTGTGGCAGGACGAGTTGAGCGAGGGCTGGATGACACCGCCCGACGACTACTACTTCCCAGGCGACAGCATTTGCTGGCTCTACACGTTCTTCGTGCCGCCGGCGGAGGCGTTCCATCAGGTCGGCACGCCGGACTCCGGTGTCGTCTACTGGCTCGACATTCAGGCCAGGCCCCACGTCCAGGAGGCGGTCTGGGGATGGAAGACGTCCCTCGACCACTGGAACGACGACTCCGTGTGGGGCGTCGGAGCGGAACCGTACTTCGGCCCGTGGAGTGAGCTGCGCTACCCACCCCAGCACGCGCTCGCGGACCAGTCGATCGATCTGGCATTCGGCCTGCGCATGACCTACGGCACGGGCGTGCCCGACGAGATGCGGACGGAGGACTACCGTCTGAGGCAGAACGCGCCCAACCCGTTCAACCCTGAGACGACCATCCGCTACGACGTCCCGGCGGGCGGAGGGCATGTCACGATCGAGATCTACGACGTGGCCGGCCGGCTCGTCCGGACGCTGGTCGACGAGCCCAAGGCCGAGGGAGAGAAGAGCGTGGAGTGGGACGGCCGCGACGGCTCCGGCAACCAGATGGCCACCGGCGTCTACTTCTACCGAATGGCGGCGCCGGGAGTCGAGGCGAGCCGCAAGATGCTGCTTCTGAAATAGGCCGTCCCGGCATAACAGGACGGGCAGCAGTTGGGAGCGCCCCGTGCTTCGGCACGGGGCGTTTCTCATTGCCTTGAGCACGGGCCGAACCGCGAGGCGGAGGGGACGCGCTCCGCACCTGCTCGGAGGGGGATGGGCGACCCGTCTCGTCATCGACGGCGGGCCATGCAAGGAGGGATGCCCTCGCCGTGAATGAACGATAGTTCAGTCCGAGAATCCGGTGGACAAGGCGCCTGAGGGCGCCTTTTTCGCTTGACAGGTGGGACGAGCGGAGGATAGGCTCCCACGTCGTGGGTCGGAGTGGGAAGAAGTGGGACAAAATACGACCCCGCCGCACTCTCATTGAGACAGCAGGAGCAGCCCAAGATGCGCCGCTTCCTCGGCACATACTACCACACACTGGACACTAAGGGAAGGGTCTCGATCCCCTCGAAGTACCGGAAGGACATGGGGGACACCGTGATCATCACCCGAGGTCACGAGGGATGCCTCTACGTGTGGCCGGAGGACGAGTGGGAGAAGCAGGCCGAGGAGCTCCTGATGCTGCGCCAGACGGCGAGCGATCCCAGGGACTACATGCGCAACCTGGCCATGAACGCCGACGAGGCGAGAATCGACAGCCACGGGCGCATCGTTCTCACGCCTGGGCTGCGGGAGCTGGCGGGACTCGACCGTGACGTCGTGATCGGCGGCGTCATCAACCATCTCGAGCTGTGGAGTCCGGAGAGGCTCGAGGGCTACTGGAAGGGTCGCGAGAACACCTTCGAGCAGACCTCGGAGCGGCTGTACCCGACGCACATCAAGGAACCCGGCGAGGACGGCGGAGACCAGGGGAGCGGGCGCCGCAGTGGCGGCAGGGGCTAGCGAGCGATGACGATCAGGGCACAGACAGCGGGCACGACGGCGGTTCTGGAGATGGCGGGCAGCATGAGCGCCCGCGACTTCGGCGAGCTGCACCACCAGCTCGTCGGGCTCCTCCAGAGGCGCCGCAGGCGCATCGTGCTCGACTTCGGCGGGGTCGACCACGTCAGCTACAGGGACGCCTCGAGCCTGGCCCGCGAGTTCGCGCTCGTCCGCTCCCACAACGGCGACCTCAGGCTGGAGGGAGTGAGCCCCTATGTCAGGGACATACTCCTTCTGGCCGGGCTCTCCGACGTCCTCGACGAGCGATTGCACGACAGTTGGGCGCCGACGGAACCGGAGCACGCACACGGACTGCGCGCGAGCTGACCAGACCGGGCACGTCGGTTGTAGATAGAAACCTCTCAAACGCGAATCTCGACATAGCCGGAATGGCGTCTGGACTATGCACCTGCCGGTGATGGTCAACGAGGTGGTCGATCATCTCGTGACTCGGACCGATGGCGTCTACGTAGACTGCACGGTTGGCGGGGGAGGGCACGCCCGTTCGATCCTCCTTAACGCGCCGGCGGGGCGTCTCGTGGGCATCGACCTCGACCGCGCGGCGCTCGAGGAATCCCGGAAGGCGCTGGCCTCGTTCGCGGGTCGCCTCGATCTGTGGCAGGGCAATTTCGGAGACCTGCGGGCGGTCCTTGGCGAGTCCGGCTACTCGGAAGTGGACGGAGTGCTCTTCGACCTCGGCTTCTCGTCGCTCCAGCTCGACGACGCAGAACGCGGCATCAGCTACTCCGAGGAAGGCCCCCTGGACATGCGACTCGACCGTGACTCCGGAGAGACCGCGCGCACCCTCATCGAGCACTCGAGCGAGAGGGAGCTGGCCGACGTAATCTACGAGTTCGGAGAGGAGCGAAGGTCGCACCCCATAGCACGCGCGATCATCGAGGCACGGGACTCGGGCCGACTCGAGACCACCGCCGACCTCGCGAAGGCGGTCCTCGCGACGAAGCCGGTCCACCGCACGAAGACCCTGGCGCGCGTCTTCCAGGCCCTTCGGATAGCCGTAAACGGCGAACTCTCGAACCTCAGGGACGGACTGAAGGACGCCGTGGCCGTGCTGCGACCCGGCGGTCGCGTAGTGGTCATCTCCTACCACAGTCTCGAGGATAGGATCACGAAGCACTACTTCCAGAACTGTGAGAGACCGTGCACGTGCCCGCGCGAGCTGGCCCAGTGTGTGTGCGGAGCGGTCCCGACGCTGCGCGTCGTTACGAAGCGCGTGGTACGTCCGGAGGAGAGGGAACTCGCCGTGAACTCGCGGGCGAGGTCGGCCAAGCTGCGGGCGGCCGAGAAGCTCGCTCCGGGAGAGCAACCGTGAACGTGGGAATCGCGCGCAGAAGCCTGAAGCGTGTGGTCCGGTCGGCGCGACTAAAGGGCGGGATGCCGTCCTCTCTTCACGCGCGGGGGTTGATCCTCTGGGCGGCGGCCCTGGCGACCGGGATCACCTGCGTCTGGGAACACGTTCACTCCACCGAGCTGGCGTCTCAGATCGAGAAACTGCAGAACCAGAGGGAAGATGTGCTCGCCGAGATCGGCTTCCTGAAGATGGAGTGTGCCGAGCTCTCGAGCAGGGAGCGGATAGAGGAAGAAGCTGGAGCGCGGTTGGGAATGCGCTACCCCGTCGATGGCGAGGTCGTCTGGCTGCGGCCCGACGGCTGCCGTGTGTGGACGAAGAGCGACTATGTGGAGGCCGGCGCGAATGACCGGTCGGGCGGATAGAAGAACGGCGGCGATGGCCTGGAGGGTCCGGGCCACCCTCGTCGCGGGACTCGCGATCTGGGGCCTCCTGGCCCTGCGTCTCGTGCTGATCCAGGCGGTGCACGCGCCACGGCTTTCCGGGCTGGCCGAGCGCCAGCACGTGGCCAGGGTGCGGTTGGCCCCGGATCGCGGAATCATCTACGACCGCAACATGGTCGCGCTCACCGACAACCTCACCGTGAGGTCGGTCTGCGCGTATCCAAGCAAGATCGAGTCGCCGAGGGCCGTGGCCCGCAAGCTGGCCAACGTTCTCGGGGGAAGCTATGAGACCTACCTCTCGAGGCTCTCGGAAGAGAGGGACTTCGTGTGGGTCGAGCGTCAGATCCCCCCGGACGCGGCAGCGGAGCTGGCCGAACTCGACCTGCCCGGCATCGGGTTCCTGAAGGAGAGCAAACGCGTCTACCCGCACGCCCACCGGGCGAGTCAGGTCCTGGGGCTGACCGACGTGGACGGCCGGGGCATCGGAGGCGTCGAGGCACAGATGGACGACTATCTCACCGGGTCCGAGGCGTGGGTCTACTACTGCTTCGACAGCGCCCGTCGCCGCACGCCGACGCCCGCGTGCACGACGGTGGTTCCTAAGGACGGGGCGAACGTCGTCCTGACGCTCGACCTCGACCTGCAGAGCATCGCAGAGGTCGAGCTGGAGCGCGCCGTCCGTGAGAACGAGGCACAACGGGGCATGATCATCATGCAGGACCCGTGGACAGGCGAGATACTCGCCATGGCCAGCTGGCCGACGTTCGACCCGAACTACCCCTCGCGCTACTCGGTGGAGAGCCAGAAGAACCGTCCCGTCACGGACCAGTTCGAGCCAGGCTCGACGTTCAAGATGGTCACCACGTGCGCCGCGCTCTCAACGGGGGCGGCCGACCTCACGAGCGTCTACTACGCGGGCCGGGGATCGATGGTCTTCGGCGACCGCAGGAAGTTCCGCATCAACGACGTCCACCCGTACGGGTGGCTGGACCTTCGGGGCGCCCTCACGCATTCAAGCAACGTCTGCTTCGCTCAGATCGGCGCCGAGGTGGGCGATGTCGCCCTCTACTCGTTCGCGCGGGCCTTCGGTTTCGGATGTCCCACCGGCATAGAGCTGCCGGGTGAGGTGCGCGGAGTGCTGCGCGAACCGTCCGAGTGGAGCGGCCGCTCGGCGCAGACCGTGGCGATCGGCCAGGAGGTGGCCGTGACCGGTCTGCAGCTCGTGACGGCCTACAGCGCCGTCGCCAACGGCGGCTATCTCATGGAACCCAGGATCGTGAAGGCCGTTGTTGCCGAGGACGGCAGGGTGATGTCGGAGAGTCGTCCGGAGGCCGTGAGGCGCGTTCTCGATCCCGAGGTCGCGGCGCTGCTGCGCTGGCTTCTCACGTCGGTCACCGAGGAGGGGAGTGGGCGCAACGCCCGCATCGGCGAGTTCCTCGTGGCGGGCAAGACCGGGACGGCCCAGAAGACCGTGCCCGGCCGGACGGGGTTCGCTCCCGGCAAGTTCGTCTCATCGTTCGTGGGAATGGCGCCGGCCGATGACCCACAGGTCGTCTGTCTCATCGTCATCGACGAGCCCAAGGGACGGGGACTCGGTGGGCAGGTGGCCGCGCCGGCCTTCTCGCGGATCTTCGAGCGGGTCACCAGCGGACCGTGCAGGCACTACGTGGCGCGCGATGGCACCGACGAACCGCATCTCGCGGCGGTCCGGGGCGAGGCGCCGGCAGGCGGCGGCGTGGCGAGCGCGAGCTATCGTCGTCCCCGGGCGGGCGTGCCCGTGTTCGAGAACGCATACGCGAGCGCGGGCGCCTGGGTGGAGACCGTGGCGTCGGCCTGGACCCACGAGCCGGGCGCTCCCGAGGCTGCAAACGCCGGGCGGCGCGGTGACATCGTCGCACTTCCGGACGAGGTCCCCGAGACCGTGGCCGTGCCCGACGTGAGACGCATGAGTATCAGGAACGCGAGGCGCGAGGCATCGAGCCTGGGCCTCGTTCTGTGTTTTGAGGGGAGCGGCAGAGTGAGGACCCAGTCCCCAAGGCCCGGCGCGAACGTGGCGTCGGGAAGCAAGGTGATCGTGAGTTGCAGCCCGTGACGACAAGGCCGGATCAACAGACCGACGCGGAGGAGGCGGCCCGACAGGGCGCCCCGACCCGCGCTCTGAGCGAACTCCTGGCTTCGGCCGG
>CAZLTC010000007.1:0-41263 GCA_964562405.1 uncultured bacterium
GTCGGTCCCCGCCATCTTGACGTACCCGCCGAGCGGTATGGCGGAGAGCGCGTACTCCGTCTCGCCGCGCTTCACCTTGAGGAGCTTGGGACCGAATCCGATCGAGAAGCGCTCGACCGTGACGCCCGCCAGGCGCGCCGCGGCGAAGTGCCCGAGTTCGTGGACTATGATGAGGATGCCAATGAGGACCGCGGCGTACAGGTAGAAGACGAACATCAAACCTCCATCGGCCCGGTGCGCTCTAGCGCGCCGCGGCCAGCCTCTCGACCTCGCCGGACGCTCTCTCTCGCGCCTCCGCGTCAGTCGCCAACACCGACTCCAGGTCGGCGGCCGCGCCCCGCTGCATCGAACCCAGCGTGCGTTCGACGACAGCCGCGATGTCGCCGAACCCGATCGCGCCGTCCGAGAACGCCCGGACGGCGACCTCGTCGGCGGCCGCGGCCGCGGCGGGGGCCGTGCCTCCCTCGCGACCAGCTCCCAGGATCAGATTGAAGCACGGATAGCGAGCCGCGTCGACAGCTTCGAAGTGGAGCGCGCCGACCTCGTCGAGGCGGCACCCGGCGAACGCGCCCGCAGGCACTTCGGGGTAGAACATCGCGTACTGGATGGGTATGCGCATGTCGGGCTCGCCCATGTGAGCAAGCAGGCTCCCGTCGACGAGCCTGACCAGCGAGTGCACAACCGATTCCCTGTGAACAAGCACCTCGATCCTGTCGAACGGGACGTCGAAGAGCCAGCGCGCCTCGATGACCTCCATCGCCTTGTTGGCGAGGCTGGCCGAATCGACCGTGACTTTCTCACCCATGTCCCAGTTGGGATGCGCCAGCACGTCGGCGAGCGGAGCCGTCGCGATCCTGTGAGCAGGCAGATCGCGCAGCGGACCTCCCGAAGCTGTGAGCACGAGCGACTCGACCTCGCCTCGCGGTGTGCCACGCAGGCACCTCCAGATCGAGCTGTGCTCGCTGTCGACCGGGATGATCGCGGCACCCGTCTCCGCCGCCGCGCCCATCACGAGCCCGCCGGCCGCGACGAGCGACTCCTTGTTGGCTAGCGCGATCCGCTTGCCGGCCCGCACCGCGGCCATCGTTGGCTTGAGGCCCGACACACCGACAAGGGAGTTCACGACGAGGTCCACGGCCGGGTCGGCCGCCAGTTCCTCGAGAGCGTCCGGCCCGTCGAGAACCGATACGCCGTCGGGCACCTCGAGCCGCGACGCGCTGCCCGGCGCCACGGCCACCTTCGACGCACCCCACTCGTCCACCTGGCGGGAGAGCGCCTCGGTGCTGGTCCAGGCGGACAGGCTCACGACCTCGAACCGGTCGCGGTGTCTCGAGGCGACGTCGAGCACGCCTCGACCTATCGAGCCGGTCGAGCCCAGGATCGCGAGGCGGGTCCTTCGTTCAGGCAACGCACGTACCCCCGTTGGAGGCGCCCCGTGACTCAGAAGCGCCCCAAGACCACGAACCGCATGTAGTAGTAGACGAACGGAGCGACGAAGAGAACGCTGTCGAACCGGTCGAGCATGCCGCCATGACCCGGCAGCGCGTGTGAGGTGTCCTTGATCTTCGCATCGCGCTTGAGGAGTGACTCGACCAGGTCGCCGAGCGTCGCTATGACGGGCGACACGAGGCCGAGCGCAACAACGTCACCGTATGAGAGGAACGGCAGGACCGTGGCCTTGGCCAGGATTGCGGCCAGCGCGCCGAACGCTACGCCTCCGAGCGCGCCCTCGACCGACTTGTTCGGGCTGACCCTGGGCAGGAGCTTCCTCCTCCCGAAGGCGTGTCCCAGGAAGTACGCGCCGGTATCGGCGAACCACGCCAGGGAGAACGCGAAGATCACGAAGAAGCCGCCCATGTCGTTCCCGGGAACGCTCTCTCCGAGCTGCCGCAGCAGAATGATGTGGCTCCCGAGCCAACCGACGTAGAAGACACCGAAGAGGGTCGAAGATATGTGGTAGACCGCGAACTCGCCGTCGCGCCGGAAGAGCTCCAGCACCATGATGACGAAGAGGACAAGCGTGATGAAGAGGCTGGAGTAGAAGCCGCCCTGGAAGTAGACGTACCAGGCGACGGTCAGCCCGGCGGCCACGCCCACAGTCTTGTAGGGCCGGATGCCCTTCGACTCGAGCATGCGGTAGAACTCGAAGAGGCCCATGCCGATGACGAGGTTGATCGCCAGGAGGAACGGGTAGCCCCCCACGAGCGAGCAGACGACGACCACAGGCACGCCGACCGCGGCGGTCAGTAGCCGCGCGATCAGCTGCTTTCTCTCAGGAACCATCTCGCCCACTCCCCCGCCGGCTGGCGCCTCGCACGCCCCCGAACCGTCTGTCCCTCTTCTGATACTCCCTGATGGCATCGAACAGGTGCTTCCTGCGGAAGTCCGGCCACAAGACGTCCGTGACGTAGATCTCCGTGTAGGCGATCTGCCACAGGAGAAAGTTGCTGAGCCTCTGCTCGCCACTCGTGCGGATGAGAAGGTCCGGGTCGGGCAGGTCCGGAACGTAGAGGAATCGCCGTATCAGCTCGTCGTCCACGTCGTCGGGATGTATCTCACCTCGCGCGGCGCGGGCAACGATCTCCCGCAGGGCATCGACGAGCTCCGCCCGCCCCCCGTAGGAGAGGGCGAGGTTCAGGCGCAGACCGTCGTTGTGCGACAGCGTCTCGATCGACCTGTCGAGCCGGCTCCTCGCGTACTTGGGAAGAAGCTCCAGACGCCCGAGCGCGTTCAGGCGGATGTTGTTCTCATCCATCTCGGCGACCTGCTCCGCCAGTGTCTGGTCGAGCAGGTGCATGAGCGCTGACACCTCGCTCCTTGGACGCTTCCAGTTCTCCATCGAGAACGTGTAAAGAGTAAGCTCCTTGAGGCCTATCTCCGCGCCCGCCATCACGACGTCGCGGACCGAGGCCCGTGCCGCCGCGTGGCCGGCGACCCTGGGCAGCCCTCTCCTGTGCGCCCACCTCCCATTGCCGTCCATGATGACGGCGACGTGCACCGGGAGCCGTCGTGGATCGAACGACTTCCCGGGATCGCCCTTGGTCTTCCGTCTCATCGCTGCCCCGTGACCTGCCCCAATACCAGAGGACGGCGGGCGCAAGCGGCCTGCCGTCCTCGTACCCGAATGTCCTCCCGCCGGAACTTCCGCAATGTCAGCCCTGCGAGATCGCGTCGAAGGGGCACTCGTCAGAGCAGAGCCCGCAGTCGGTGCAGGCATCGGCGTCGATCTTGTACTTGTCCTCGCCCTCCGAGATGGCCTCGACGGGACACACGCTCGCGCAGGCACCACAGGCGGTGCAATCGTCGCCAATCACGTACGCCATTTCGAACACCTCCATCGTGTGGTTGACACCCTCCCGCAATCGGGAGCTAGACCTCCATCAACTCGGTCTCCTTGCAAGCGAGAGCCTCGTCGATATCGTGTATGGAGCCGTCGGTCATCTCCTGGATGCCCTTATCGTGGGCCCTGTGGTAATCGTCCTCGGAGATGTCACCGTTCTTCTGCAGTTCCTTGAGGGACTCGTTGACGTCGCGCCGCACGTTGCGGACGGCGACGCGTCCCTCCTCGGCAAGCTTGTGCACGTAACGCACAAGCTCCTTCCTCCGCTCTTCGGTGAGCGGGGGGATCGGAACGCGGATGATATTCCCATCGTTGGAGGGGTTCAAGCCGAGGTCGGCCGACTGGATCGCCTTCTCAACGCTGCCCAGGAGCTTCTTGTCCCAGGGCTGGACGACTAGAAGGCGCGCCTCCGGAACGCTGATGTTGGCGACCTGACGAAGGGGCATGGAACTTCCGTACGCATCGACTCTGACGCCGTCGAGGAGTGAGACCGTGGCCTTGCCCGTGCGGATCTTCGCAAACTCTCGTTTCACGGACTCCAGCGTCTTGTCCATCCGTTCCTGCGTCTCGGCAAACAGCTTCTCCAACATACGCTACACCCCCTTGACGCTTGTCCCTATCGGCTCGCCTGCGACGGCTCGAGCAATGCCGCCGGGCTCGGCGAGCGCCAGAACGACTATCGGGAGGTTCTTCTCTCTAGCGAGCGACACTGCGGTCATGTCCATGACCGCGAGCTTACGCTCGATCACATCCATGTATGTCAGTGAGTCGCAGCGAACCGCGTCGGGATTCAGTGCGGGGTCCGAGTCATACACACCGTCGGTATTGGTGGCCTTGATGAGGGCGTCGGCACCAAGCTCGCAGGCGCGCAGCGTCGCCGCCGTGTCGGTCGAGAAGAACGGGTTGCCCGTCCCTGCCACGAAGATGGCCACGTGCCCGCTCGACAATGCGCGGTCGGCCGCCTCGCGGTCGAACGGCGGCACGATCCTGCCGAATCCTATGGCGCTCATCACGACGGCCGGCTGACCGAGCGCCTCGAGCGCGCTCTTCAAGGCCAGCCCGTTGATGACCGTGGCCGCCATACCCATGAGGTCAGCCGTCACCCGGTCCGTGCCGGTCATCTCGGCGGCGACACCCCTTATGATGTTGCCCCCGCCAACTACGACACCGACCTGGGCGCCCGCGTCGGCCGCGGCCTTGAGCTCCGAAGCGAGCCTCCCGGCGGCCTCCGTCGATACCGGGCGACCGTCCTCACCGGACAGCGCCTGGCCGCTGACCTTGACGATGACCCTTCTATACGCAGCAGGCATCGGCCGGCGGCTTCTCCTCGCTGGTGTGGGTCTCCCCCAGCTTCATTCGTACGAAGCGCCTGATGCGGATGTTCTCGCCCAGCGCGGCGACCGTCTGCTTCAGGAGTTCCTCTATCGTGATGTCGCCGTTCTTCACGAACGGCTGTTCCATCAGACACACCTCGGCGTAGTACTTCTCGACGCGGCCGTCAACGATCTTCTCGACGATCTTCTCGGGCTTGCCCTCCTTGAGGGCCTGCTCGCGGTAGATCTCGCGCTCCTTGTCGAGCACATTCTTCGAGAGTTCCTCGCGCGTCACGACGAGCGGGGTCTGCGCCGCGATGTGCATCGCCACGTCCTTCGCAAAGGCCTGGAACTGGTCGCTTCGGGCGGCAAAGTCGGTCTCGCAGTTGATCTCGACCAGGACGGCCAGCTTTGATCCGGCGTGCACGTATGACGCGATGATGCCTTCGCCCGTCTTCCTGTCGGCCTTCTTCGCGGCCTTCAAGACGCCGCTCTTCCGGAGGTCATCGACGGCCTTCTCGATGTCGCCGCCGGCCTTCGTGAGCGCCGCCTTGCAGTCCATCATCCCGGCGCCGGTCTTCTCGCGCAACTCCTTTACCAGGGCAGCAGTGATCTCCATCCTACTCTCCATGGGTGTTCGTGGCTGTGGGTGAATCCGAACCGATCGACGCCGACGCGGCTCAAGCGGTCGCTTCGGCCTGCTCGGCCGCCGGCTCCTCGGCCGGCTGCACGGCGTCGCGCCCCTCGAGTTGCCCGGCGCGGGCATCGAGGATCGTGTCGGCCGCGAACGACGCAAACAACCTGATCGACCGGAGGGCGTCGTCGTTGCCCGGGATCGGGTAGTCGCAGCGCTGCGGGTCGGCATTCGTGTCGCAGATACCGACGATCGGGATGTTGAGCTTGTGGGCCTCGCTCAACGCGATGCGCTCCTTGCGCGTGTCGATCACGAAGACGAGGGCCGGAAGCCTGTCCATGGCGCGAATACCGTCGAGGACCTTGATGAGCTTGGCCTTCTCACGCTCGAGGCGCAGCACCTCCTTCTTCGCGAGAAGCTCGTACGTTCCGTCCTCGGACATACGCTCGATGTCCTCAAGTCGCCTCACGCTCTGACGGATGGTCCTGAGGTTCGTGAGCGTGCCGCCGAGCCACCTCTCGGTGACGAAGGGCATGCCGCTGCGATTGGCCTCGTCCCTCACTATCGACTTGCCCTGGCGCTTGGTGCACACGAAGAGCACCTTCTCTCCACGCCTGACCACGTCGGTGATGGCGTCGCCCGCTTCCTTCATGCACACGATCGTCTTCGCGATGTCGATGATGTGGATCCCGTTTCGCTTCATGAAGATGTAGGGCTTCATGCGCGGGTTCCACCGGCGGGTCTGGTGCCCGAAGTGGGCGCCCGCCTCCAGGAGGGTCTTCATGTCAGGTACCGGCATTACTGTCGCTTCCTCCCCGCATTGCGGTTTGTCCGACCTCCGCGACCTTCCTCCCGGTCCGGGCCGCAGCCTGTCTCCCCTGCCGCGGACCCCCGAACTGGTCCGGTCGCGTGTTAGATTGACGGTCCGGCAGCTTCACCGGCCGCCTGACTTCGCACTATCTCTTCGAGAACTGGAAGCGCTTGCGGGCCTTCTTCTGGCCGTACTTCTTGCGCTCCTTCGTCCTCGGGTCTCGGGTCATGAGCCCCGCCTGCTTGAGGGGCTTCCGGTAGCTCTCATCGACGCTCACCAGCGCCCGGGCTATGCCCAGTCTTACCGCGCCGGCCTGGCCGATCATGCCCCCGCCCTGGACGCTCGCGTGAACGTCGTAGCGGTCGGCGGTCGAGGTGATCTCCAGCGGAAGAACGATCTTGTCGATGATCGTCTTCCGAGGGAAGAACACGTCGATCGGCTTCCCGTTGACCGTCCTCTGCCCCGTTCCAGGGACGAGACGCACGCGTGCGACAGCTTCCTTCCGTCTGCCGACCGCGCCGATCGTGTTGGACATCCCTTCTGCTCCTTTCGCCGACCCTCCGTCGGGCCGGTACGGCTACAGAGTCAGAGGCTCAGGATTCTGGGCCTGATGCGGGTGCGCCGGCCCTGCATAGACGCGGAGCTTCTTGAGCATCTTGCGCCCGAGCTTCGTCTTCGGGAGCATTCCGCGCACCGCGCGTCTCACGACGTCGTCCGGCCTCTTCTCCATCAGTGACTTCATGGACGTGAACTTCGCCCCGCCCGGATAGCCGCTGTGCCTGAAGTACGTCTTCTGCTCCACCTTGTTGCCTGTGATCTGGATCTTGTCGGCGTTCACGATGATCACGAAGTCACCCACGTCGAGGTACGGGACGTAGTTGACCTTGCCCTTCCCCTTCAGGATCTGGGCGACGGTGGACGCCAGGCGTCCGAGGACCAGGCCGTCCGCATCGATGATGTAGTGCTTGCGAACGATCTCCTCCGCCCTTGTGGCGTGTGTCTGCATACTCTTCCATCCTCCAGTAGCGCCAGCCCGGCCCACTCCTGTCCGCTGCCCGACGCAGGCGCGACGAAGCGGTGGCCGGGTATCTCGGTGATATCCCGGTCTAGAACGAGTAATCTTAGCAGGGAGCCCCGGGCGTGTCAAGGCTTGTGCGGAGGCCCCGTCGCGAAGAGCGTCTCGCCGTAGGGGGGCCGGAACGCCCCGGCATCGGTGATGATCGCGGCCACGAGCTCGGCCGGGGTCACGTCGAAGGCCGGATTGTAGACCTTGACGCCCTCCGGGGCGGTCCGGATGCCTGCGAACTCGGCGACCTCCTCTGGCGCGCGCTCCTCGATGGGGATCTCGCGGCCTGAGGCCAGGTCCGGGTCGAGGGTCGAGAACGGCGCTGCCACGTAGAATGGAATGCCGAAGCGGGCCGCCGAGACCGCGAGCGGCATCGTGCCTATCTTGTTGGCGACGTCTCCGTTCCTCGCGATGCGGTCGGCGCCTGTGATGACCTTGTCGATCCAGCCGCGAGCCATGGCGGAGGCCGCGGCGCCGTCGACGAGGACGGTCACGTCGATGCCGCGCTGCATCAGCTCCCAGGCGGTCAGGCGAGCGCCCTGGAGGAGCGGCCTCGTCTCATCGGCGAAGACCCGGATGCGCTTCCCCTGCTCGACGGCGGTGTAGATGACGGCGAGCGCGGTCCCGTACTCGGCAGTAGCCAGACCTCCGGCGTTGCAGTGCGTGAGGACGGTATCTCCGTCCTCGAGCAGCGCCGCGCCGTGCCGGCCGATGCTCCGCGAGAGCTCGCGGTCCTCCTCCATTAGGGCGACCGCCTCGCGGATGAGGGCACGTCTGCCGGTCTCCGCGTCGCCGGCGCCTCCGGCAAAGGCCCGCTCGAGCACGCGGTCGACGGCCCACCGGAGGTTGACCGCCGTAGGACGGGTCGCCGCCAGCAGCTCGCCCGCCGTGCGGACGTGCCGCTCCAGGCCCTCGAGATCGGACGCGTCGCTCTCGAGCCCCGCGAGCGCGAGGCCGAGCGCGCCGGCCACGCCTATCGCGGGAGCGCCGCGGACCTCGAGACGGCGGATGCTCTCGGCCAGCACCCTGAAGTCGCGGGTCTCGATGAAGCTAAGCTCGCCCGGGAGCTTCGTCTGGTCGATGAGTCGCACCCTGTCGCCGAGCCACTCGATGGTCCTCGGCACCTCGCCCTTCGTCATTCCGTTCTCCCGCGGCACGCGCCGCCCTTCAGATCCTCGAGCACGCTCAGCATCCGTACCACCGGCAGACCCACCACGTTGTAGAAGCACCCGTCGACGCGTTCGACGACCGCCGCGCCGCAGTCCTGGATGGCGTAGGAGCCGGCCTTGTCGAGCGGCTCGCCGCACGCCACGTACTCGTCGACCTCGTCGTCGGAGAGGTCGCGCACGAGCACCCTCGTCATCTCGTGGCCCAGCGCCACCGTTCCATCGCTCGCCCGCGCCACTGCCACGCCGGTCCAGACCTCGTGCCACCGCCCCCGTATCGTCCTCAGCATGCGGCGGGCGTCGGCGGAGTCCTCGGGCTTCCCCAGGATGCGCCCGTCGATCTCGACGATGGTGTCGGCCGCGAGCACGGTTCCGCGCTCGTGCCTGGAGACGACGTCGCGGACCTTGGCCCCGGCGAGTCTCCGGACGTGCTCGCGCGGCGACTCACCCGTGACGAGGTTCTCCTCTACAATGGGCACGTCGATCACGAACTCGAGCCCAAGCCCGTAGAGTATGCGCCTGCGGCGCGGCGAGCCGGACCCCAGGATGAGCGGGTCCTCCTCAAGGAACCGGGCGACGAGCGGGCACTTCAAGTGGTGGCCTCCCCCGCGGACGGGCCGCGACCTCTCTCACGCGTGTCGAGGACGATGGTCACGGGTCCGTCGTTCTCGATCGCGACAAGCATGTGCGCGCCGAACGAGCCCGTTGCAACACGCACGCCGCGCTCGCGCGCGAGCGAGACCACGCGCTCGTAGAGCCTCTCTCCCTCGTCCGGCGGTGCGGCCCCCACGAACGACGGCCGCCTCCCCTTCCGGCAGTCGGCCAGGAGCGTGAACTGGGACACGAGGAGCATCTCCCCGCCCACGTCCTCGAGCGACAGGTTCATTCTGCCTTCTTCGTCCTCGAAGATGCGCAGCTCGCACAGTTTGGCGGCCATCCACGCCGCGTCGCCCTCGCCGTCGCCCTCGGCGACGCCTAGCAGGACCGCGAGTCCCCGTCCTGTCTCGCCGATCGCGGCGTCGTCCACCGAGACACGCGCGGAGCGCGCCCTCTGGATGACCGCTCTCATCCGGCCGCCTCCCCTCCGGCCGCCGGACGCCCGAGCGACCGCCTGCGCGCGACACTCTTGACGCCCCTAAGCGAGCTTATCGTCTTCATGAGCCTGTTGAGCCTGTGCAGGTTGCTCACCGACACGACGAACCGCGCCACGACCTGCCCCTCCTCGGTCGTCATCGATGCGCCCGTGACCTCGACGCCCTGATCGACGATGGCCTTCGACACGTTCGCCAGGAACCCGGGCGTCAGGCTGCCCCTGACAACGAAGCCCGCGGGGAACGTCTGGCCCTCGGTCACGTCCCACTCGACAGTGATGCGGTGCGCATCGTCTATCGTCGGCCCGAACGTGTTCGGGCAGCCGACGCGGTGCACCGAGATGCCGCGCCCCCTCGTTATGATGCCGACGATCTGGTCGCCCGGAACCGGCTGGCAGCATTGGGCAAAGCGCAGCATGAGGTCGCCGACGCCCTCGATGCGAACGCCGGTCTCGTGCTTTCGTACGCGCCTCGTGATGCGCTCGACTATGCCGCGACCGCGCTGCGCGGGCCGGAGCTTCCGCTCGAGCTCCCTCGGCGCGATGTCGCCGCGACCGACGGCCGCCGCGAGCTGGCCCGACCCGTCCAGGCCGAAGCCCTGGGCGATGTCGTCCAGGGAGACGCCCTCCGAAGTGAGTTCGAGCTTGCGTATCTCGCGGTCGATGATGCGGCGGCCCAGAATGACGCTCTCGTCGTCCGCCCGCGCTCGCAGGTAGTGGCGTATCTTGCTCCGCGCCTTCGATGTCGTCACCGACGAGAGCCAGTCCATGCTCGGGTGTGCCGAGTCGGACGTCATGATCTCGACGGAGTCTCCGCTCTCGAGCTCGTGCTTGAGCGAGACGAGCCTCCCGTTCACGCGGGCTCCGGCGCACCGCGTGCCGACGTCGGTGTGAATGGAGTACGCGAAGTCGATTGGCGTGGCGCCCTTTGGAAGCTGCTTGAGGTCGCCCGCGGGCGTGAAGACGAAGATCTCGTCGCGGTAGAGATCGAACTTGAGGGCCTCGAGGAACTCCCCGGCGTCGGTCAGGTCAATGTTGCCATCGAGGAGCTGCCGCACCCAGGCGAGGCGGAGCCTTAGCTCCTCGTCGTCGGGCCCGCCCTCCTTGTAGGTCCAGTGCGCGGCGATGCCGACCTCGGCCTCCTCGTTCATCGCGCGCGTTCGGATCTGTATCTCGACCATGTGGCCGTGTGGGCCCATGACGGTCGTATGGAGTGACCTGTAGCCGTTGAGCTTGGGCGCGGCGATGTAGTCCTTGATCCTGTCGTGGATCGGCGTGAAGAGCGTATGGACGATGCCGAGGACGCGGTAGCAGGAACCTACGGTGTCCGTTATGACGCGGATGGCAATGAGGTCGTAGATCTCCTCGAACCTCTTTCCCCTCTCCGACATCTTGCGATGGATGCTGGCGTGGTGCTTGGCACGCCCGGAGATGGTGGCCGGGACGCCCTCCGCCTCGATCCTCTCTCTGATCGGGCTCGAGATGTCCTCGATGTAGGCCTCGCGCTCCGCGCGCGTCGTGCGCAGGAGTTCCGCGATCCGCTTTTCCTCGTCCGGCTCGAGCCATTGGAACGCGAGGTCGTCGAGCTCGCGCTGCACTCTGGCCATGCCGAAGCGGCCCGCGAGCGGCGCGTAGATGTCCCTCGTCTCCCGGGCGATGCGCTCGATGCGCTCGGGAGTTAGGTGGGATATCGTCCTCATGTTGTGGAGCCTGTCGGCCAGCTTGATGAGGATGACGCGAACGTCCTGCACGACCGAGAGGAGCATCTTGCGGAAGTTCTCCGCCTGCTCGCGCTCGCGGCTCTCGAACTTGAGCCCCGTGATCTTCGTCACGCCGTCGACGAGTTCCGCGACCTCGTCGCCAAACTCGCGTTTGAGGTCCGCGACGTCGACGTCGCTCTCCTCTATCACGTCATGCAGGAGACCGCCCGCCACGGTCGCGGAGTCGAGCCTCAGACCCGCGAGGATGGTCGCGACCTCTTCCGCGTGGGTGTGGTAGGGGTCTCCGGACTCGCGAAGCTGCCCGGCATGCGCGGCGGCCGAGAACGCGTGGGCCCTCCCGACGAGGGAAGCATCGAGGGCGGGGTCGATCCTCACGAGCTCCGACACGAATTCGTTCTGCTGCATCGGCGCTCTCCGCGGTGGAGCGGCGGGCCCTCGGCCCAGCACTCTCAGTAGTATTCCGGCTGGACGTCCTTCAGTCGAAGCTGGAGGGTCGTCTCCCCGCGCCAGTGGTTTTCCTCAAGCACGTAGGCGAGCGAGACCATGCCGCCGGCGTCCCGGAGGTCCGCAAGGGCGTCGGCCATACCGAACCCGATGGCGTCCATCGAGTTGTCTCCCTGGGCGACGGTGAGCTTGAGGTGGTTGTTCCCAACCACCTTGGCCGCAATGAGCTTCAGGTTCCGGGTCCCGAAGACCGGCTCGCGGTTGCCCGCGCCGAACGGCGCCATCCGCTTCATGTGCTCGATGAGATCGTAGTTGCACTCGTCGAGGGAGACGACGGCATCGAGCTCCACCTCGGGCACGAGGTCCTCGGGCGTGAGCGTAGAGGAGACCGCACCCTCCACGCAGTCGCGGAACTCCTCCAGTCGCCCCTCCTCGAGCGACACGCCGGCGGCGTGCCTGTGGCCCCCGAAGCTCTCGAGGTGGCTTCTGCACTGCTGGAGCGCGGCGTGCAGGTCGAACCCGGGGATGCTCCTGCCCGAGCCCTTGCAGAGTCCATCGTTGATCGAAAGCAGGACGGTCGGACGGTTGTACTCGCGCGCGATGCGGGAGGCGACGATGCCGATGACCCCCGCGTGCCACTCGGGCGACCAGAGGACGATGGAGCGCCTGGTGTTGAGGTCGGACGCCTCGTCCAGCATCCTCTTGGCGTCGTCGAACACGCCCGTCTCAAGGCTCCGTCGCTTCTTGTTCTCGGCGTCGAGCTTCTTCGCTATCGCGAGCGCCGTGTCCTCGTCGTCGGTGGTCAGGAGCTCGACTCCCACGGACGCGTCGCCCAGCCTTCCGGCCGCGTTCAGGCGCGGTCCGAGCGCGAAACCGATGTGAGAGGCGCGCACCTCGGCGGGCTCCACGCCGGCGATCCTCATGAGCGCCCTCAAGCCGGGGTTCCCCGTCTCCCGCAGCCGCTCGAGACCGAAAGCGGTCAGGACCCTGTTCTCCGAGGTGAGGGGGACGATATCTGCCACCGTGCCCACGGCAACCAGGTCCAGGTTCTCCTCGACCGAGTGCGCGACGTCGGCGACCACGGAGGGGGCGGCGTCGCCGACCTCGCGGGCGAACGCTGCCATCACCTTGTAGGCCACGCCGACACCGGCGAGGTGCTTGTAAGGGTATTCGGAGTCCTTGCGCTTCGGGTCGACGACGGCGACGGCCTCGGGCAGGTCGTCCTGAGGCTCGTGATGGTCGGTGACGATGACGTCTATGCCCGCGTCGCCGGCCAGTCGTATCTCGTCGTGGCCGGTGATGCCGCTGTCCACGGTGATGATGAGCCTGGCACCCCACTCGGACGCCGCTCCGACACCGGCCTCGGAGAGCCCATAGCCTTCCGTGAGCCTGTTGGGAACATAGAATCCGACCTCGAGCCCCGCGGCCTCGAGGCACTTCTTCACGAGCACCGTCGAGGTGATGCCGTCGACGTCGTAGTCGCCGCACACGAAGACGCGCTCGTGCCGCTCGACGGCGGCCAGCAACCTCTCGGTGGAAAGCTCGATGTCGGGAAGGAGCGATGAGTCGAAGAGCATGGAGAGGTCGGGATTCAGGAAGTCGGCCGTCTTGTCGACGGTGTCCACCCCATGGCTCACGAGCACCGCTGCGAACGCTCTGGGCACCCTCAGCAGCCTTGAGAGCTCAAGGCTCTGCTCCACGGCGCTGTCGTCCGGCAGCTTCCACCTTCGCCTCAAGAGCTTCACCTCCAGGCCGCCGCGCGCTTGGCGGGCGCCTTCCTGCGTTGCGGAGCGCTCGTGTGGAACGGGTACCTGGAAGATCGGAGCGGGTCGTAAGCCGAGTTCTGTCGGAAGCCAGAGGCTTCCGCGACGGCCATTCATCTGGGACGCGAGTTGCCCCGCGCCTCAAGCGACCTACCCGAGAGTTATAGCGAAGCGGGCCGCTTCTCCTCTCCTATTTGGTCTCGCTCCGGGTGGGGCTTGCCTAGCTGCCTCCGTCGCCGGGGGCACTGGTGAGCTCTTACCTCACCTTTTCACCCTTGCCGGGAGCCCGAAGGCCCCTTAGGCGGTCTTCCTCTCTGTGGCGCTTTCCTTGGGATCGCTCCCACTGGGTGTTACCCAGCACCCTGCCCTTTGGAGCTCGGACTTTCCTCGGAGGACGAAAGCCCCCCGCGGCCGCCTGACCCACTCCGTCCTTCTCTTCCAGACACTCCGAACCGACCACCGCGCCGTGTCCGCGCGCCTCTCCGCGCGATCAAGAGTCACCTCGGCGTGCGCCGGTCTGCGCGAGCCGGTCCGCCTTGCGGTTCTCCTCCCTGGGGATCGGCTCGAACGACACGTGGTCGAACCCGCTCAGGATCTGCTCGACCTTCAAGTACTCGTTGAGCAGCTTGCTGTCCTTGACCTTGTAGATGCCGCGCAGCTGGTTAGCCACCAGCTCGCTGTCCAGGCGTACCCTGACGCGTCTCGCGCCGTACGCTGCCGCCTTGGTGAGCCCGATGCGCACGGCCTCGTATTCGGCGACGTTGTTCGTCGTCTTCCCGAGGTACTCGTGAAACTCCTCCACGAGTTCGCCCGACGGGGTCTCGATGGTGCCGCCTGCCCCCGACGGGCCCGGATTGCCGAGCGAGGCGCCGTCAGTGTGCAGAACGAGCTCGGGGAATGATGACGCTCCAGTGGACTCGGCCTCAAGCCCGAACTCCATGCCGGCACCAACGGCGGCGGCGAAGCGCGCGACGCTTTCGAGGAACCGCGTCGCGGACTCGCGTGAGAGCCCCGATCCCTTCGCGGCGGCCTCGAGCGTCGCACCGTCCATCAGAGCCCTGATGAGCCTCTCCTCGCGCTTACCCACCCGCTCTCTCCGGCCGCCAGCACAGGATGCGGCCACAGCTCTGACACTCCATGAGACGGTCGGACCGCCTGACCTCGATGAGCATCTGCGGGGGCAGCCGCATCCGGCAGCCAGAGCAGGCCCCGTCGGCGACGCTTGCCATGGCGGAGTCTCCCTTGCTCTCCAGTATCCGGTCGTACTTGCGCAACACCGTCCTGTCGATCAACATCGCCGCGCGAAGCCGCTCGTCCTTCTTGATGGCGATGGCGTCGTCCCGCTTCGCCAGATCCGCCTTGAGGAACGCGATGCGCTCGTCCAGGGTCTCCCGCACCGCGCGCGCCTGCTCCCTCGCCGCCTCGAGTTCGGATGTCACCTGCTCCGCCGTCTCGAGGCTCCGGAGCACGCCGTCCTCGGCATCCGAGATGTGCGTACGCGCGTGCTCCATCTCGAGCGACAGCGCCGCGTACTCCTCGTTCGTCTTGATCTGCAACCGCTTCGACTCGAGGTCCTTGAGCTTGGCGCTCAGGTCCTCGAGGTTCCGCTCAAGGTGCTTGCGCTCCTTCGCCGACTCCTCGAGGAGTCCCTCTCTGGAGGTGATCTCGCAGAGGATCGACTCCTTCTGGCTCTCGAGTTCCTCGATGCTGCCCGGCAGCGACTCGCGTTCGAAGAGAAGTTGACGAAGCTCGCCGTCGATGACCGAGAGTCGCATCAGAAGCTCGAGCTGTTCGAGCAAGGTGGCCCTCCTTCAGTGGTCGGTCGCGAAGCGCGGCAAGACAGCGGAAGGTGCGCCCGGCCGGGCGCACCTTCGTCAGGCCATCTGGTCGCTCGGCGTAGAGCGATCTCGGACGCGCTCTGGGCCGTGGTGGGCGATACTGGACTCGAACCAGTGACCTCCGGTATGTGAGACCGGCGCTCTAACCAGCTGAGCTAATCGCCCTCTTGATCTTCTGTTGTGGTGGGCCCACTCGGATTCGAACCAAGGACCGACGGATTATGAGTCCGCTGCTCTACCGCTGAGCTATGGGCCCGGCGCGGAGCAGTCTAGCATGCCCGCGTTCGGGGTGTCAACAAGGGGGCGGCGTCAAGGGAGGTCGATGTATCCCTTGAGCCTGTTGCGCCTCTTGAAGTGCCGGAGCTTGCCTATCGCCTTCTTCTCGATCTGGCGGACGCGCTCGCGAGTGACCCCGAAGATCGCGCCGACCTCCTCGAGCGTCATCGGGGCCTCGTCCTTGTCGAGCCCGAACCGCAGTCTGATGATCCTCTCCTCCCTGGGATCCAGTTCGGAGAGCACCTCGTTGATCTCGCTCTGAAGCAGCTTGAACGACGCGTAGTCCGATGGCGAGACGACCTTCGTGTCCTCCACGAAGTCGCCGAGGCTCGAGTCCTCGTCCTCGCCGATCGGACGGTCGAGCGAGATGGGCTGCTGGGCGGCCTTCAGGATCCCTTTGACCTTGTCCTCTGAGAGGTCCAGCTTGTCGGCGATCTCGTTCACCGACGGGTCCCTGCCCTCTTCCTGCACGAGCTGCCGCGTCGTGCGCACGACCTTGTTGATCGCCTCTATCATGTGGACCGGCACGCGGATCGTCCTCGCCTGGTCCGCGATGGCCCTCGTTATCGCCTGGCGTATCCACCACGTCGCGTACGTGGAGAACTTGTAACCGCGGGTGTAGTCGAACTTCTCGACCGCCCGCATTAGTCCGGTGTTGCCCTCCTGGATGAGATCCAGGAAGTCGAGCCCGCGGTGCGTGTAACGCTTGGCTATCGATATGACGAGCCGCACGTTCGCCTCGACCATCTCGGTCTTGGCCCGCGAGGCCTCCGCGTCGCCCGTCCTGATGCGCAGGACCGCGTCCCGAAGTTCGTCGCAGCCCATGCCGCACTCGCGCTCGATGCGGCGGAGCCCCCGCTTCTTGTTGCGAACCTCCTTGGTAAGATCGTCTATCTCTTGCTTGATCACGGACGGCGTCTTGGCCCTCGACGTCGTCTTCTTCGGTTTCGCGGACTTGGTCCCCTTCTTCGTAAGCTTCGTCTCGGTGCGCACGAGCTTGCGCTTCGTCGCCTCGAGATCGGTCTCGTGCTTGAGTATCTCGTCCTCGTGCCGCTCTATCTTGCCCATGAGCTCGCACATCCTGGCGGACATCCGGTTCACCTGCTTGGGCTGGAGAGCGAGTTTTGTCATCTCGGTCCGCAGCGACTTCTCCCTGCGATCGATGGCCTTCTGCGTGTTCGTAACGTGACGGGGCTTGGTCTTCTTGAGCTTGACGTAGAGATCCCTACGCTCCTCGTCCAGCTTGATGATCTTGTCGATGCGCCTTGCAGCGCGCCTGCGCTCCTCTTTGCCGGTCGCGCTCTTGCGCTTCCTGTCGACCTTGACGACCCTGTCGAGCCGGACCTTGTCGGCCTTGAGTTTCTCGGAGATGACGGCCAGTCGCTTCATGGTGGTCAGGCACTCGAAGACGGCCTCGTATGCCATCGTCTCCGCGGCCTCTATCCTCTTGCAGATCTCGACCTCTCCGGCCCGGTCCAGGAGTTTGACCTGACCCATCTCGCGCAGATACATGCGGACCGGGTCGTCAAACCGGAGCCTCGGCTGCGCCTTCGCGCGCTTCTTGGCCTCGCGCTTCTTCTTGGTCTCGCGCGTCTTCTGGTCGACGACCTCGATCTTGAGGTCGGCCAGACTGCAGTAGACGTCGTCGACGATCTCGACGTCGAGCGCCTCACCAAAGAAGGTCCCTAGCTCATCGTAGGTGAGACTTGCCGATTTTCCGTACTTCTTCTTGATGTTCTCGACGATCTTCGCCGCTGAGCGCTTAGCCATGCGTCGATCATCACCCCCTTGGGAGTTCTGAAAAAGGGATCACTCTCCGGCCGCGAGCTCCCGAAGCCGTCGTGCCAGATCCTGTCGCTCCGCCGCGAGCGAGAGGAGGTCCTCGTCGCTCCTGCTCATCTCGGCAGTCTCGATGGCGCGGTCTATCGACCGGATCCTGGCCTTGATCCTCGACCGTTCAATCGTTCTAATATAGTCGTCACAAAGGCGTAGACAATCGCTCTCGGGCGGCGTCAGGACGGCCAGCTCAGACAGAAGCCTGGTCGTCTCTCTGTCGTCGACCGACGACAGAAGCGACGCAACGTCGACCTCTCCAACTTCCCACACCAGCTGCGCGGCAGCCCGCGCGACCGGGTCCGTGAAGTCCTCAGGTGTCACGGCCTCCCTGATCCTGTCCGCGGGCGCGCCCCCGCAGACGACGAGCGACAGGAGCCCCTTCTGGGCCTTGAGCTCCGCTTCCTCGATGATGGGCGCGTCGTCTCTCCCGCCCCCCGCGGGCGCCGGACGGGCCTTCTCATCGTTGCCCTCCTTGAGTGCCGCGTGCGCCCTCATGACCGAGGCCCGCCTCAACGACAGAGCATCGGCCACCTTCTCGAGCATGAGGTCCGCCACGATCGGGTCCTCGACCCTGGCCACCATCGAAACCAGCCTGCGCGCAGCGGCCTCGCGCGACTCCGCCGTGTCTGAGGGGCTCTGCGCGACCAGGAAGTCGATGAAGTCGAGCGCGCCGGCCAGCCTGTCACGGAGCGCCTCGGGTCCATTCTCGCGAAGGAACGAGTCCGGATCGGCCCCGCCGGGGAACGACGTGACCCGGATCTTGAGGCCGAAGCGCATCAGCTCCTCGGCCGCGCGCGAGGCGGCCGCGATGCCCGCCGCGTCACCGTCGTACGCGACGAAGACCTTGTCCGCGTAGCGGGATATCGTCTTGGCCTGCTCACGGGTCAGAGCCGTCCCCGAGGAGGCGACGGTGTTCCTGAACCCGGCCTGGTGGAGTGACAGCAGGTCCATGTAGCCTTCAACCAGTATGATCTCCCTCGAACCGCGCATCGCCTGTCGGGCCTCGCGCAGCCCGTACAGGTATCGGCCCTTGTGGTAGACGCGCGTCTCCGGCGAGTTCAGATACTTCGGCTCGGCGTCGCCCATAGCCCGACCGCCGAACCCGACCGCGCGCTCCGCCGATACCATGAGCGGGAAGATTACGCGGTCGCGGAACCTGTCGTAGTGACCGCCGCTCTCTCTGGCGATGACGAGCCCTGCCTCCTCGAGCATGCGGGGCCCCATGCCGGCCTTCCCGGCTGCCTTGAGCAGGCCGTCCCAGCCCGCGGGCGCGTAGCCCAGCCGGAACGACTCGATGGTCTCGTCGGACAGGCCGCGGTTCCGGAGGTAGTCGAGCGCGGCCGCGCCCGCCTCGGAGTTGAGCACGTTCTGGAAGAACGACAGCGCCGCGGCGTTCGCGGCGTACACCGGGTCCTCATCGGAGGTCCCCGCCGCCCCGCCCGAAGACGGTACTCGGATGCCGGCGCGGTCGGCCAGCTCGCGGACCGCGTCGAGGAACGAGAGCTTGTCGTGTTCCATCAGGAACGTGATGACGTTGCCGCCGGCACCGCACCCGAAGCAGTGGTAGATCTGGCGCTCGGGGTTGATGTTGAACGATGGCGACTTCTCCTGATGGAACGGGCAGAGGGCACGGTAGCTCCTCCCCGCCCTCTTGACCTGTATCCGTTCTGAGATCACCTCGACGATGTCGTTCGCCGAGCGTATCTCCTCTATGACCTCGTCGGGGATGCGTCTCGCCACGGCTGCGGACCCCCAGGCGCTCTCGCGCCGCGTCTCTACTTGAGCTCGACGATCGTGACCCCGGTGTCGCCCTCGCCCCACTTGCCCAACCTGAACGACTTCACCGAGGGAAGCCCTCTCAAGACCTCGTGCGTCCTGTCGCGCAGGGCGCCGGTCCCCTTACCGTGTACGATCCGCAGCATCGAGAAGCCGTGCATGATCGCCGTGCTCACGAATGTCTCTATCGCGTCGCCGATCTCGTCGGTCGTCATGCCCCGCAGATGCAGCTCGGTCGAGAACGGCTCATCCGACGACGTAACGTTGATGGAGACTCGCGGGCCGCGCTCGCGCCCCGGATCATCCTCGCGCGGGCCGCGCAGGTCATCCGAATCGACCTCGATCGTCCTTCCCCTGATGCGGACGCGAGCCCTGCCGTGCCCGTCGGGGAGGCTCAGGAGTTCGCCCTCCCGCCCCAGCCCGGCGACGCGGACGCGCATCCCGGCCCTGAACTCGTCCGGAATCTCGCCGTCGTCCTCGTCGGCGGCCTCGGTCTCCTCGGCAAGCTCCCGGACGACCTCGGCCTGTGTCTCTCGGAGCCTGGACCTTGCCTCCTTGATGGCCTCGCGCTCGGCGTCCCTCTCGCGCAGCTCGCGAACGGTCTCCTCCACGAGTGACTGCGCCTTCTCAAGGATCTCCCGAGCCTCGGCAAGCGCCGCCGCGCGGATACGCTTCCGCTCGTCCCGGACGTCGTGAAGCCGCTCCTCGTAGTCGCGCGCAAGAAGCCGCGCCTTCGCCTCCTGGATCTCGACCTGTCCCAGGGTCTCCGCGAGCGTCCGCCCGCGCTCGGTGAGGTCTGCCAGCAGCCCATCGATGACGGCGGCGCCGGAGTCGCGAAGCTCCCTGGCCCGATCGAGTACGTCCTTCGGGAGCCCCATCGACTCCGCTATCGAGAACGCGTGGCTCGCGCCGGGAACGCCGGGCACGAACGTGAAGGTCGGCTCGAGCGTGTCGGGGTCGAACGCCATCGAGCCGTTGACCATTCCGTCACGGTTGTGGACGTGGCTCTTCACCGCTCCCAGGTGGGTGGTCGCGACCGTGAGCGCCCTTCGGGCACAGAGTCTCTCGAGTATCGCGATCGCCAGGCTCGCTCCCTCGTCGGGGTCCGTGCCGGCGCCCAACTCGTCCACCAGGACGAGCGTCCGCTCATCTGCCTCCCGTACGATCTCGCGTATGACCCTCATGTGGGACGAGAAGGTCGAGAGGTCGTTCTCGATCGACTGTTCGTCGCCTATGTCGGCGAACACGTTCGAGAACAGGGGCAGCTCGGTGTCGGGATCGGCCGGCACGTGCATCCCGGACTGCGCCATGAGCGCCAGAAGACCCACGGTCTTGAGAGCGACCGTCTTGCCGCCCGCGTTCGGCCCGGAGATGACGAGAGTCGTTTCCTCTCCCTCGATCTCCATCGTCAGCGGCACCACCGACGGCCCCTCGCGCGAGGCCACGAGCACCGGGTGCCGCCCTCCGCGCACCGAGAGACGCCCCCCTTCGGTGAGCCTCGGCCTCACGGCGCCGAGCCTGAGCGAGAGCGACGCCTTCGCCCTCTCGAAGTCGAGCACACCGAGGGTCAGGATCGAACGCTCTATCTCGTCCGCGCGCTCGCCCACGAGACGGGTCAGGGCGCGCAGTATCCGCTCGACCTCCTCACGTTCAGCGGACTCGAGCTGGGCCATCTCGTTGTTAAGCTCGACGACCGCCATCGGCTCGACGAAGAGCGTCGCGCCGCTCCCGGACTGGTCGTGCACGAGCCCGTCGAGCCTCCCGCGGAACTCTCTCCTCACGGGAAGCACCTGCCTCCCGTTTCGGATGTGTATCTCGGCCTCCTGCACCGTCCCCGCCTCGGACTGGTCGCGGAGGATCGACTGCATCTTCTCGTCGAGCCTTGTGCGCGCCCTCGCCATCGCGCGCCTGATGCGTGCCAGCTCCGGGCTCGCTCTGTCGCGCACCTCCGAGGTGTCGGGGTCGATGGCCGCGGCTATCGCGCTCGCGACCTCGCCGCAGCCGAAGAGCTCCCTGGCGAGCGCGTGCAGCGTGGGACAGCGCTCCGCATGCGACGAGAGAAAGCCGGCTACGCGATCGACCGCGCTCAGCGTTGCGGCCACATCGAGGAGCTTCTCCTCCGACAGCCCGGCGCCGCCCGCCCTCGCGCGCGACAGCGACTCGCGCAGGTCGCGAGCGCCCTCGAGAGGCATCGAAACGCCCTCGTCGAGCAACCGGCGCAGCTCGCTGACGCGCGCCAGCTCCTCCTCTATGAGGGCAAGGTCGCCCGCCGGCGAGAGAACCGCGGCCCTCTCCGCACCGAGCGGAAAAGAGGTCCTCTCGACAAGCATCTGGACGACCTTGTCGTACTCAAGAACGTCGAGCGCGTGAGCGTTCATGACACGCTTTTCGTAACGATCTGAGGTCGGGAGGAGGGGCTCTACCGTTTGTGTTCGTACCTTCTGAAACCCGAGCACCCGATCACCGTGAGCTTCTGGTTCGTCAGCTTCTCCACGCCGTCGAGGAGCAGGTTCATGCCGAGCGAGTCGCTCGCCATGTGCCCGGCGATCACCACGTTTATGTGGTGTTTCTCCGCCTCCTCGCGGTGCTTCTCCGGGATGTGCATCGCGACCATCGTCCCGATGTCCGATCTGGACGCGAGCTTCTCGAACGTGTCATCGGCTCCGCTGGTCCCGCCCGTCATGTCGACGTATACCCGGCCGGCGCTTCGCTTCTTGCTTCCGGCGAAGACCTTCAAGGCCATTCCGTACTTCTCGGCGGCCGCGTACTCCGGTATGGAGCGCAGAAGGTCTATCACATCACAGACGGTCTCAGGGTGCTCGCTGTCGAACAGGCTCTGCAGATACGCGGCCACGCAGTTGTCGGCCGGCGTGTGTGTGCACATCATTGGAATATCGAGGAGTTCCGCGGCGTCCACGGCGCGCATGTGGTTGGTCGGAAGGACGCGGCGCTCGACTTCCTTTATCCTGGGCTCGAGCATGCCTTCCGCGATGTTGATGGGGACGCCGAAGAGGTTCAGGATGTCGGCCTGCATCGCCATGACCCCGCCGAGGTTGGCGAGTGCCGACCCCTCAGGATGGTGCGCCCAGATGAGGTCTATCTCGCGGCCCTTCTCGCGCAGGCGGTCTGCGAGAACGATCTCGCCGACCTCCATGTCGATGCCCACGAGCGCGCTTCGGACCTCGACGTCATCACTGCCGTAGAGCATCCTGGAATCGGAGTACGGGTTCGTGAGGCACTCCGTGTCGAAGCGCTCCTTCTCGTCCTCCGAGAGTTCCTCGTAACCCTTACGCACCTTCTCCAAGGACTTCTGGACGCGGTCCTCACCCCTGGGGTCGACCGACTTGCCGTGCGCTATCGCCGCCTCGTAGAGCTTCCTGAACTTCATCCGTACCTCCGTACGTGCAATCGGCACTTGGAGAGGGAGCTGTCAGGCCGCGCCGAGCCTCGCCTGCACGGCTGAACGCACGACGCCGCCGTCGGCCCTTCCCTTGACCTTCGGCATGACGGTCTTCATGACCGCGCCCAGGTCCTTCGTCGAGGTGGCTCCCGTCTCCGCGATCGCCTCGTCGACGATCGCCGCAAGCTCCTCCTCCCCGAGCTGCTCGGGAAGGTAGCTCTCTATAACGGCAAGCTGCGCGCTCTCACGCGCGACGAGGTCGTCACGACCCGCGCCCTGGAACTGCCCGATCGACTCGCGGTGCCGCTTGGCTATCCGCGTGAGGACCTCAACGACATCCTCCTCGCCGAGCTTCTTCCCGAGCTCTATCTGGCGGTTCGTAAGCTCCGAGCGCGCGAAACGGATGGCGCTCAAACGCGCAGCATCGCGCGCCTTTGCGGCCTCGACCATGTCATGCTCGAGACGCTCCAGGATCATCACCCGGCATCCCTCGAACTCGATAGGGTCCTATCTCTTCTTCCGCTTGAGCTGCTTGATCTTGAGCTTGCGAAGCTTGCGCTTCGCGGCGCTCCTCTTCCGCTTCTTGCGCTCGCTCGGTTTCTCGAAGTGAGCGTGCTTGCGAAGATCGGAGAGGACTCCCGCCTTCTCGCAGCGCTTCTTGAATCTTCTAAGCGCTCGCTCGAAGGACTCGCCCTCCTTCACACGGACTCCCGGCACTCAGCGTCACCCCCCTCGGTGGCCGGTCACTGCGTTCGGGCGCACTACCCCCCCGTCGGGAACGGACCGGAAAGCGACCCGCTCCAGCGAGATGGGGTGCACCACGATGCGTACAGACCTTCTAGGCTAGCGATTCCTGAGGCGGCTGTCAACCGCTTTCTTGGACGTCCGGACGCCAAAGCGGCCATTTTCGTTGACACGCGGTCAAATGCGAGCGACCATCCATGGACAGGCACGATTGCTGAATGTGCATTCGGGGAGGCTCCAGATGGACATGGCCGCGTGCAGGGGCGCGCTGGAGGCGCTCCGGGGGCAGTATCCCGAAAAGTTCGCCGAGCACGACACGATCTTCAAGAACATCCACCGCGGGCAGACGATCTTCATAAGCACGGGCTGCGGGGAGCCGCAGTTCCTGGTGAAATCGCTGATCGACTTCGTCGAGTCGAATCCCAAGGCCTTCAGCGACGCCGAGGTGCTCCACGTCTGGACACTGGGAGTGGCGCCGTACGCCGACGCCAAGTTCGAGTACAACTTCCGCCACAACTCGTTCTTCGTGAGCGACAGCACGCGAGAGGCCGTGAACGAGGGCCTCGCCGACTACTCCCCCGTCTTCCTCTCGCAGGTGCCGGAGCTCTTCCGTAGCCGGCGCATCTCGGTGGACGTGGCGCTCATACAGACGTCGCTCCCCGACGAGCACGGGTTCATGAGCCTGGGTGTCAGCGTCGACATCACAAAGGCCGCGGCCGAGGCAGCGACCACGGTTATAGCCCAGGCCAACTCGTACATGCCCCGCGTTCACGGTGATGCGTTCGTGCACATAAGTGACGTGGATTTCGTCATCCACCACGACGAGCCACTCCTCGAGTACGAATCGACGGTGCCGGGCGAGATAGCGCAGAGGATAGGCGAGTACGTGTCCAAGATCGTGCAGGACGGAGACACGATACAGGTGGGCTACGGCAGCCTGCCGAACGCCATCCTCGACGCTCTTACGGAGAAGAAGCATCTCGGAGTGCACACGGAGCTTCTGAGCGACGGCGTCGCCGACCTCATGCGCAAAGGCGTCATCGACAATTCCCAGAAGTCGATCGACCGCGGCAAGGCGGTCGCCACGTTCTGCATGGGCAAGAAGGAGACGTACGAGTTCCTGCACGACAACCCCGCGATCGCCTTCCGGGAGATCGGGTACACCAACAGCCCCATCACGATCTCGCAGATAGAGAACATGACCGCCATCAACTCGGCTCTGCAGATCGACCTCACGGGACAGGCCACCGCCGTATCGCTAGGGCAATCGTTCTACAGCGGTATCGGCGGACAGGCCGACTTCATGCGAGGCGCCGTGCTCGCACCGGGCGGCCGCACGATACTGGCACTCCCCTCCACCGCTGTCGAAGGCGAGGTATCGAGGATCGTGCCGGTCCTGGACGAGGGCGCGGGCGTGACGCTGATCCGCGGCGACCTGCATTACGTGATCACCGAGTTCGGCATCGCCTACCTGCACGGCAAGAACATCCGCGAGCGGGCCATGGATCTCATCTCGATCGCCCACCCGAAGTTCCGCCCGTGGCTCATCAGCGAGGCAAAGCGGCGCTCCATGGTCTACAAGGACCAGGCCTTCATCGCCGGCAAGCGGGGCGAGTACCCGGAGGAGTTCGAGGTCTACAGGACAACACGGACGGGGCTCGACACCATGCTCCGCCCGGTGAAGATCAGCGACGAGCCCCTGCTGAAGGACTTCTTCTACTCACTGTCCGACCAGAGCATCCGCAGGCGGTTCATCTCCAGCCGCACCGACATGCCGCACGAGAGGCTCCAGGACTTCGTCATCATCGACTACACGAGAGAGATGATCATCCTGGCGGTGAGGAAACACGACGAGGTCGAGGAGATCCTGGGAGTGGGTCAGTACGGCATAGACGAGACGAGCCACACGGCGGAGGTGGCGCTCGTCGTACGAGACGATTGTCAGGACCAGGGCGTGGGCACCGAACTCTTGAGCTACCTCACGCAGCTCGCGCAGAGGCAGGGACTGCTTGGGTTCACGGCGGAGGTCCTGTTCGAGAACGCCCCGATGCTGCACCTGTTCGAGAAGATGGGGTTCGACATTCAGAGGAAGTCTGGAGCGGGAGTCGTAGAGTTGAGGATCGGATTCAGGGGACACCATGACGCACGCAGGTCCTGAGATCAGGCGCCTCTTCCGACCGGAGGCGGTCGCGATCATTGGCGCCTCTCACAACGAGAGCAAGATAGGCTACAAGATCCTTTCCAACATCGTGACCGGCGGCTACAAGGGCCGAGTATACCCCGTCAACCCCAAGGGCGGCGAGATACTGGGCATTCCGGTCGTCACGTCGATGGAGGGAGTCGAGTCCGGCGTCGACCTGGTCTGCACGTGCGTTCCCGCGAAGTACGCGTACGAAGCGGTCAAGAGTGCGGGCGAGCGCAAGGCCGCCTTCAACCTCGTCATCACGTCGGGCTTTTCGGAGATCGGGAACATCGAGGAGGAACGCCGGATATACGACTGCGCGCGCGAGCACGGCATGCGCATCCTGGGACCGAACATCTTCGGTATGTTCTCCGCGGCATCTTCGATCGACGCGACGTTCGGTCCTGGCGGCATCAGGCACGGCGGCGTCGCCATCATCACGCAGAGCGGCGCGCTCGGGCTCGCGATGATCGGGAAGACCGCCGTCGAGAACGTCGGCATCTCCGCGATCATATCGGTCGGCAACAAGGTCGACATCGACGAGGCCGACCTCATCGAATACCTCATGGAGGACGAGATCACCGACGTCATCTTCATGTACATCGAGGGTGTCAGGCACGGTGACCGGCTGGTGGAGGTGCTCAAGGTCGCGACAAGGAAGAAGCCGGTAGTCGTCATCAAATCCGGCCGGTCGAAGCGGGGCGCCGTCGCCGCGGCCTCACACACGGGCTCGCTCGCGGGGTCCGACGAGATCTTCGACGCCGTGATGCGGCAGTGCGGCGTCCTTCGCACGGAGAGCGTCAAGGAGGCCTTCAACCTCTGCAAGTTCCTCCCGGACACCTCGATACCCGAGGGTGAGAACACGGTGATCATAACGAACGGTGGAGGGATAGGCGTCCTCGCCACCGACGCCTGCGAGAAGTACGACATCAAGCTCTACGACGATATGGAGGCACTGCGCACGGTCTTCGACCCCGCGACACCCGCATTCGGGTCGACGAAGAACCCGATCGACCTGACGGGAGGCGCCACGTCCGGCGACTACACGATGGCGCTCGACGCCGCGCTGGAGGACAAGAACATCGCAGCGGTGATAGCGCTCTACTGCGAGACGGCCGTCTTTGACGCGGACAACCTCGGTCCGATGATCAAGGAGAACACCGAGAGATACCGCGCGTCCAAGAAGCCCATCGTCTTCTCGGTCTTCGGAGGCGACGCCGCCGAGAGGAGCCAGGCGACGCTATCGAGGGAGAACGTCCCCGTTTTCGGCGACGTGTACGAGACGGTCGACTGCCTGGGAGGCCTGTACTCGTACTGGCGCTATCTCGAGAGCTGGACGGACAAGGTCGACGAGGCCGAGATCGACGTCCCCGCGATACAGGAGGTCGTCCGTCAGGCCAGAGCCGACGGGAGGAGGTTCCTGCTCGCCGACGAGGGGCGCGCGGTCATGCGCGCCACGGGCATACCGCTGCCGGAGTCGCACGTCGCGAAGAGCCTGGAGGAGGCCGTGTCGCTGGCCGACCAGATCGGCTACCCCATCGTGATGAAGGTCGTGTCGCGCGATATCCTCCACAAGAGCGACGTCGGAGGCGTCGCGCTCGACCTCGAGAACACCGATGAGATCATCGACGCCTACCAGGCGATCATGAGCAACTGCAGGAAGAACATGCCCGATGCCCGCATCCAGGGCATCCAGGTCTCGGAGATGGCGCCGGCCGGCGTGGAGCTGATCGTCGGCGGCAGGCGCGACCCGGGGTTCGGCCCGATCATCATGTTCGGGATGGGCGGCATCTACGTCGAGGTCTTGAAGGACATCTCGTTCCGCGCCGTGCCTCTGAACAGGGCGCAGGCGCTCGAGATGATGAAGGAGATCAGGGCGTACCCGCTCCTGCTCGGTGTCAGGGGCGAGGAGCGCAAGGACATCGAGAGCGTCCTGGACGCGGTCATCAGGATCGGAACGGTCATAAGGCGCGTGAAGGACATCTCGGACATCGAGATCAATCCCCTCATGGCCTACGAACAAGGCCACGGGGCGAAGGCCGTTGACGTGAGAATACTTCTGTCGGACACCGCCGGAGGTGAAGCAGATGCGTAGGTTGGTCATTGCATCGACGCGCGGAGATGCGGGCAAGACAAGTCTGATCGTGGGGATGGGTCGGGCGGCGGGCAAGCCCTTCGGCTACGTCAAGCCGTTCGGGGACAGGCTTCTCTACAGGAAGAAGCGCCTGTGGGACTACGACTCGGCGCTGGTGGCGGAGATCTTCGGGCTTGACCAGGACCCCAAGGACATGAGCATCGGCTTCGACCACTCGAAGCTCAGGTTCATGTACGACCTCGACGGGACCCGGAAGAAGCTCATGGAGCTCGTGAGCGCCGCCGAAGCAGGCAAGGACGCGGTGTTCATCGAGGCCGGGTGCGACCTGACGTACGGGATCACCGTCAATCTCGACGCGATGTCGGTGGCCGCAGCGACCGACGCGACCCTCGTGATCGTGGTCGCCGGCGACGACCGGGCGATACTCGACGACATGGCGTTCGTGAAACGCCATGTCAATCTCGAAGGAGTGGACTTCGGGGGCTTCGTCATCAACAAGCTGCAGGACGTGGACGACTTCAAGAACTCCTACGAGGGCGAGATCGCGGAGCTGGGTGTTCCGGTGCTCGGTTACGTTCCCCACGACCCGGAACTCACCTACCCGTCGGTCGGATACCTCTCAGAGATCCTCTTCGCCAAGGTGATGACAGGCGAGGACGCGCTCAACAAGGTCGTCAAGCACATCTTCGTGGGCGCCATGTCCGCGGGCGCCGCCAGCAGGCTGCCCGCGTGGGGCACTCCTGGGAAGCTCGTTATCACTGGCGGCGACAGAAGCGACATGATCGTGGCGGCGCTGCAGGGCGATACGGCCGGCATCATTCTCAGTAACGGGATATCACCGCCGTCGAGCATCATCGCGAAGGCTGCGACCCGGGGCGTGCCGATGCTGCTGGCCGCCGACGACACGTTCCGCGTGGCCAAGCAGATCGACGATGCCAGCTACCTCCTCAGGCACGACGAGGAGGACAAGATAGGGCGCCTCACAAGACTCGTGAAGGACAACGTGGACATGGGGGCGATCCTCGGCTGAGGCCGGAGACACGACACAACAAGAGGAAGGGGGCCGGTCGCACGACCGGCCCCCTTCAGTGTGAACGGGCGACGTGGCTCTCAGAGAGGCCCGTCCCTACGGCAGCAGACCTCCCAGGGCGCTCGAGATCATCGCGGCCATCGCGGCCGCCGCCCAGTCCGCCTTGAGGATGCGCCGACCGAGATCGACCGTGACCGCTCCGCGATCCGTCAGCGCGCCGACCTCCCGCTCCGTGAGCCCTCCCTCCGGGCCCACGACGGCAAGAAGCCTGCCCGCTCCGGCAGCGTCGCGAAGCGCGGACGAGAGCGGAACACCGCCCTCCTCCCACGCGACGAAGCTCGCATCGCTTCCGGGCATCAGGTCCGAAGCAGCCTCCAGCGTGGTCAGAGGCAGCACCTCCGTGAGGAAGACGCCCCTCGATTGCTTCGCCGCCGACACTGCCACTGCCCGCCAGCGCTCGAGACGATCGCGGGCGGAGGAGCCGCTGGGACGCGCCACGGTGCGTTCCGTCTCGACGGGTACGACCGCCGCTACGCCGAGTTCGGCGCAGCGCCGCACCACGTCGTCGAACCCTCTCCCCTTGGGAAGCGCCTGGACAACGGTGAGAGAAACGCCGTCGGCGCGTCGGTGCGTCGCGGTCTCCAAGACGGTGAGCGAGGCGCCGGACCTGTCCGCGGTGTCGACACGCGCGAGGGCCTCGACGCCCTCCCCGTCGATCAGGCGGACGGTGTCCCCCACGCGCGAGCGGGCCGCCGCGAAAGCGTGTCTGTGCTCGGGACCCACGAGCATAACAGAAGTGCCGGCGAGCGAGCCCGCCGGCACGATGTATGTGTCGAGCTTCCAGCCCTGATGTCCCCGGGACGTGAGTGGCGACAACTGCGTTCCCCCGATGCGAGCGGGTCAGTGCCTGTGGTCGGGCTTCATCGGGCCCGGCACCCTGCCCTTCGAGAGCTCGCCGAGGCGCTTCAAGAGCTTCTTCTCCTCGGACCCAGGCTTGGAAGGCACCCAGACGATGACCCTGACGAGTTCGTCGCCCGACCCGCGCCCGCGCAGATGGGGTATCCCCTTGCCGCGCATCCGGAAGACCTTGCCCGACGGAGTCCCCACAGGGATCCTGAGCCGTGCCCTCCCGCTCAGGGTCGGAACCTCCAGGTGCCCACCGAGGGACGCGACGTCGACCGAGACGGTCATGTCGACCAGAATGTCGTCCTCGTGCCGCTCGAACAGCTCGTGCGGCAGCTCCTGTATGAGAACCACGAGGTCGCCTGCCGGGCCACCGCGCGGACCGGCGTTGCCACGTCCGGGCATGGGGATGTAGTTGCCGGTCGACACGCCCGCGGGCACGGTGACCTCCACGACCTCGGTGCCCTTTGTCAGGCCCCTGCCAGAGCAGGCTTCGCACCGCTCCTCGATGATCTCGCCGGTTCCCGCGCACTTCCGACACGGTGACACGCTCTGGAAGGCGCCGAACATGCCCAGGTTCTGCTGCGTCCGGACGTGACCCGCTCCGCCGCAGTCCGGACACGACTTCGGGGAAGTGCCGGGCTTCGCGCCGGTCCCCGAACAGGTGCCACACGGCACGAGGTGAGAGACGCGCACTTTCTTGTGCGCGCCCGCCGCGACCTCCTCGAGCGTGAGCTTGAGCCGGATACGCACGTCCGATCCGCGCTGCGGGGCGCGAGCCCTGCCGGCACGTCCACCACCCGTCCCGAACAGGCTGTCGAAGATGCTCTCGCCCTCGAAGGCCTGCATGAACGCGCGGAGCGCGTCGTTCATGTCGTAGGTGCCCTGGCTGAACCCGGCGGGTCCGCCGGCGCCGGGGCCGGCCGCCCCGAACTGGTCGTACTGGGCCCTCTTGTCCTTGTCGGAGAGCACCTCGAAGGCCTTCGTGACCTCCTTGAACTTCTCCCTCGCCTCGTCGTCACCCGGGTTCTTGTCCGGGTGATACTTGAAGGCGAGCTTCCGGTAGGCCTTCTTTATGTCGTCGGGCGTCGCGCTCTTCTCGACGCCCAGGATGTCGTAGTAGTCGCGGTTGGGAGACATTAACCTACCCTGCGAAACGCGGCAGCGCCGCTCTAGTTGGCGTCGTCGTCAACAACTTCGTAGTCTGCGTCGACGACGTCATCGTCACCGGCCGAACCGTCGCCTCCCGACGGGCCGCCCGTGTCCGCCGACCCACCCGGCGCCTGCTGCGCGCCTTGCGCCCCCGCGTACATCTTCTCAGCAAGCTTGTAGGAGGCCTGCTGCAGGGCATCCATGTCGCTCTTGATCGCGGCCGCGTCGCCGCCCTTGAGCGTCTCCTTGAGCTTCGCTATCGCCGCCTCGATCTGCGACCGGTCGGCCGCATCGAGCTTGTCGCCGTGCTCGCGCAGCGTCTTCTCGGTCGTATAGACGAGCGCGTCCGCCTGGTTCCTGGCCTCTATCTCCTCGCGGCGCGACTTGTCCTCCGCGGCGTGGTCCTCGGCGTCGTTCACCATCTTCTCGACCTCGTCCTCGGACAGGCCGCTCGACGCCTCGATCCGAATCTGCTGCTCCTTGCCGGTGCCGAGGTCCTTCGCCCTGACGTGGACGATGCCGTTCTCGTCGATGTCGAACGCCACCTCGATCTGAGGCATGCCTCTCGGTGCGGGCGGGATGCCGACCAGGTCGAATCTCCCGAGCGTCCTGTTCTGGGCCGCCATCGGGCGTTCGCCCTGAAGGACGTGGATCGACACGGCAGGCTGGTTATCGGCAGCCGTGGAGAATATCTGTTTCTCGTGAGCAGGTATCGTCGTGTTCCTCGAGATGAGCTGCGTGAAGACCCCGCCGAGCGTCTCGATACCCAGAGAGAGGGGGGTCACGTCGAGGAGCAACACATCCTTGACTCCCGCCTCTCCCGCCAGGATCGCGCCCTGGATCGCCGCGCCCACCGCGACGACCTCATCAGGGTTGACGCCCTTGTGCGGCTCCTTCCCGAAGAGCTCTTTGGCCTTCTGCTGGACCGCCGGCATCCTCGTCGTGCCACCGACGAGAACGACCTCGTCGATCTCCGACGGTGACAGCTTGGCATCGGCGAGCGCCTTCTTGGACGGTGCCACCGTGCGCTCGATGAGTTCATCCACGAGCGCCTCGAGCTTTGCCCGCGTGAGCGTCATCGTGAGGTGCTTGGGCCCCGAGGCGTCCGCGGTCACGAACGGCAGGTTGATCTCCGTCTCGAGCGTGGTGGAGAGCTCGATCTTGGCCTTCTCCGCCGCCTCCTTGAGACGCTGGAGCGCCATCGCATCCGTGCGCAGGTCTATGCCGTTCTCGCGCTTGAACTCGTCCGCGATCCAGTCGATCACACGCTGGTCGAGGTTGTCGCCGCCGAGGTGCGTGTCGCCGTTCGTCGCGAGGACTCGTATCGTCTGCTCTCCGCCGTCCGAGGCGACCTCTAGTATGGATATGTCGAACGTGCCGCCGCCGAAGTCGAAGACGGCTATCTGCTCCTGGACCTTCTTGTCCAGCCCGTAGGCCAGCGAGGCGGCCGTCGGTTCGTTGATGATGCGAAGGACCTCGAGACCGGCGATCTTGCCGGCGTCCTTCGTCGCCTGCCGCTGTGAGTCGTTGAAGTACGCGGGGACCGTGATGACGGCCTTGTCGACCTTCTCGCCCAGGTACTCCTCAGCCGTGTGCTTCATGGCCTGAAGGATCATCGCGGAGATTTCGGGCGGCGCGTAGTGCTTGCCACGCACGTCTATCCGGACGTCACCCTTCTCGTCCTTGGTGACCTTGTAAGGGACGAACTTGATCTCCTCTGCCACCTCACCGTAACGCCTCCCCATGAATCGTTTGATCGAGAAGATCGTGTTCTCCGGGTTCGTGACCGCCTGCCTCTTGGCCGGCTGTCCGACCAGTCTCTCTCCGGTCTTCGTGAAGGCGACGACTGACGGCGTGGTTCTCCCGCCCTCGGGATTCGGTATCACGACGGGCTCTCCGCCCTCCATGACCGCCACGCAAGAGTTGGTGGTTCCCAGGTCGATCCCAATGACCTTGCTCATACGTTGTCTCCCCTTTCCTGATCGCTCCGGGCTCCGGGCCCGGAACATCCTTATGGCTTCTCTGGACTTGAGCCGCGGGGTCGACCGACACACGGCCGATCGGCTCGCCGGGACGTCGCACGCTTCACTTCGCGACGACCACCCTCGAGCAGCGCAGCAGCTTGTCGCCCACCATGTATCCCTTCTGCACTTCCTCTACTATCTCGTCGGTGTCGTGCCCGTCCGAGTCGATGTGGGCCACCGCCTCGTGAAGAGCCGGGTCGAAGCCGGCGCCACGGGTCTCGATCGGGCTCACGTCGTACTTCCGAAGGATCTCTCTCAGGCGCCCGAGTATCATCTCGACTCCTGCCCTGAAGGGATCATCCGGCGGCACGCCGTCGTCGTCGCCGCTCGCGATGGCCCGCTCGAAGTCGTCAGCCAGCTCGAGCAACGAGAGCAGCACCTGCTCGCGCGCCTCGGCCGACCACCGTCCGCGGTCCCGCTCCACCCTCTTCTTGTAGTTGTCGAAGTCCGCCAGCGCCCGCAACCACTTGGTCCTGAGCGCGCTCACCTCGGCGCGCAGGGACTCAATGTCATCACCGGCTGGCGGGGTCTGATCAGTGCCGTCTGATCCTGAGGTCGGCCCGTCGAGGGGCTCTTCGGGAGCTGTGTTCTCGGAGCGGTCACGAGTCATGTCTGGTTCGTCTCCATGTGTATCTTTTTGATGCGAGTCTTCACTTTGCGGCGCGCCATATCGTACGGCCCGGCGCGCCGCGGCGCTCGGGGCGTTCTCGTCCGGACTAGCTCCTGGCGCCCAGCATCCCGTCTAGTATGCCCGATAGATACCCCACCAGTCCGATGAGCCGCGGGTACTTCATGCGGGTGGGCCCGATGACGGCCATGCTGCCCAGCCCGCCGCCCACGCGGTACGTCCCCACGACCAGGGACATGCGGCGCATGTCCCTACGGCGATTCTCCCCACCGATCCTGACGGCGACCGCCTTGGGCGACTCGGGGCCACGGACAGCATCGACGAGCGCCTCGTCGCTGTCGAACATGTCCGCCAGCGACGCCGCGTCTCCCTCGAACTCCGGGTGCCTGAAGATGTACCTCGCGCCTTCGTAGTGAACGCTCCGCTCCTCCCCGGAACCAAGGAACTGGTGCCGCGCCCTCAGAAGTGCCTTCAGGACGCTGCGCACCTCCGGCCGGGTCCGCCGCATCCGGCGCATGAGAACCGACTCGGCGTCGGCCACGGGCTCGCCCTTGAGCCACGCGTTCAGCAGGCTCGACGCTTCCTTGAGGTCGTCCTCACTGACCGCCTCGCCCAGCGTCACAGCACCTGCCCTCGTCACCCCGGACCGCATCGTGGCCGCCGCGACCGCGCGGCCCGGATCGAGCAGTACCAGGTCGATGCGCTCGACGATGCCTGCGGAGCCTGGAGCCACGGAGACGGCCAACTCCTTCGCAAGCTCGCTCACCATGCGAGACAGCTCGGTGACCACGGTCTCATGGTCCTTGCCCTGCAGCGCCGTCAGTTGCGAGTCTATCGCGTCCCGCTCCCTCCCCGATGGAACGGACGGCTCCATCAGGAAATCGACGTAGTAGCGATAGCCCTTGTCCGTGGGTATTCTCCCCGCCGACGTGTGCGGCTGGAGTATGAGCTTCTTCTCCTCCAGCGAACGCAGAACGTTGCGCACGGTTGCCGAGGACAACGGGAGGGCACGCTCCGAGACGATGGCGCTGGAGCTGACCGGCTTGACGCATCTGATGTATGACTCGATCAGCAGCCTCAGGACCTTCTGTTCGCGTTCCGAAAGCGCTGGCGCCGTCACGGTACCTCCCAGAAACCTCGATGTTAGCACTCTAGGCTTGAGAGTGCTAGGCAGTAGTAAGATAGTGGGGGCCCCCTCGGGTGTCAAGACGAAAGAGCCCCCGGGCCGTGGGCCCGTGGGCTCTTCTGCGGCACGGTTCCTGATCGCCGGGCCGCCCCTGCCGTGCGCGTCCGCCGGCGGTACCGTCTGTGCTGAGGCCTGCCCGGCCGGCGTTCCCTGACGCTCACCGGATGATGTCACCGATCCTGTCGAACCTGGGTCGGAACCGCTTCGCGTCCCAGGACCAGTAGATGAGGATCGCCTTGCCCTTCATGAGGCCCTTGTCCAGGAACCCCCAGTCGCGGCTGTCGGCGCTCCAGTTCCTGTTGTCCCCCATCATGAAGAGCGAGCCCTCGGGCACCTTGACCGGACCGTAATCCGCCCAGCGCGGGGTCGGCGGCTTGAGCTTGATGTAGTCCTCCTCTATCCGCTCGCCGTTCCGATACAGAACGTTGTTGCGCAGCTCGATCACGTCGCCCTCGACACCGACGCACCGCTTGATGTAGTTCTCCTTCTTGGCACGCGGGTCGGGGTTCGGGTACTGGAAGACGATCACGTCACCCGGTTGAGGTTCGCGAATGCCGCGCAATCTGACGTCGGTGAAGGGCACCTTTATCCCGTAGATGAACTTGTTGACGATGAGAAAGTCACCGACGAGCAGGGTGTCCTCCATCGACCCCGACGGTATCCTGAACGTCTGAACGACGAAGGCGCGCAGCACCAGCGCCAGGACGACGGCCGTGATCACTGTCTCCACGAAGTCCTTGAAGTAGTCCTTGCGTCTCGCCGCCTTCGTATCTTTTCTTGGCATTCCTGTCGAACCTCCTCGCCGCGCGACGCCCCGAGTCCGGGGACGCGCTAGAATCTGCAGGCGAACCCTACCCTGAGCGCCGTGTCGTCCCACGCGCCCGGGACGTCGGACCACGCATCCATAAGGTCCGGCCGCAGGTCATCGAAGCCAACGAGGTGCGCGTCCACGTAGGCATCGGCGATGCCGTACAGGGCCGCGACGGCCGCCCACCAGAGCAACGTCTGTCTGGCGTCGAAGTGCTTCGAGTATTCCCGGAAATAGACGTTCCTGCCCGTCTCGTTGTACATCCGGTACGAATGTCGTGTCCAGCGATCCTCGAGCAGGAGCCTCGCAATGAGGAAGGCCTCCACTCCTCCGACGACGGCCGCCTTCTTCTCGGTCTCGTTAAGGAGCTGTCCGAGACCGGGATACACGGCCGAGGCGATGAGCGACTGTGCGGGTCCCGACCTGAAGCGTTGGGCGTCCTCCGCCGCGGTGAGCGCGCGGACGACCGACGCCGGATCGCCACGCTCGTCCTCGCCTGAGAGGGCCTCCTGAGCGGCCGCTGCCAGAGGCGCCGCGAGAACGGCGACGAGAGCCAGAAGGATGAAGCGCCGCATCAGACCGTGAATCTCCTTGCCTCCTTCGGCGTCCACGGCACGACCGTGACGTCTCGAATCTCCGACGGGTCCTTCCACACCTGCACGTTCACGGGCTCCCCCGGCGGAGCGTCCGAATACCTGGCAACGATGCGGGCGGCGTTCTCGACGTCGCCCTCGTTCGGTTCGCCGGCCAGAACAGCGACGGGACCCTTGTGTTCCATGACCTTCAGGAACAGCGCATCGTCCGGCTTCAGCTCAAAGAGCGTCTCGTTCTCCGAGTGGTTCCTGCCTACCGACAGCTTCGTGCTCTCCGAAAGGCGAAACTGCCTCCCCACCGAGAGCAGGCGCACGGAGCCGATCGAGAGCTGCTCGTGGTCTTTGAGATCGCGGAAGACCCTCGCGTAGTTCTCGTCGGTGAGCAGACACCCGCCGGCCGGAGAAGCGAATTTCGTGATACCGAACTTCTCCGCCAGCTCCATCTGGGGCTTCCTCGTGCGACCGTGCAGCCCGAGCAGCCTCTCGCGGTCCACCCAGCCCTCCGTTTCAGGGACGGTCGGCGCAAGCAGCTTTGCCGACAGCGGTCGCAGGAGCAGCCCCTTGAGACCCGAGTCCCTTTCCACGGCCTCGAGCCCGAACCGCATCTGCGACTTGGGCCGCTGCCCGACGACCTCGCCGGTCACTACGAAGGACGCACCCAGGTCCTTCATGCGCTCACCCGCTTTGCGGACCATGAGGGCGTGGCAGTCGATGCAGGGGTTCACGTAGCGCCCGAAGCCGTGCTTGGGCGCGGCGATCACCTCGAGCAGGTCGTCGCCGATGTCGATGATCGCGAGCTCGATGCCAAGGTCGACGCACGACTCAGTCGCCGCCGCCGCGGTGAAGAACGGCGACACGAAGCTCACGCCGAGCACGTCTATCCCCTGCTCGAGAATGAGCTTCGCCGAGAGCACGCTATCGAGACCGCCCGAGACGAGTGCAAGGGCTCTCACCGGTTCGACACGCCTTTCTGGTGGAACGTACAATATGGCGGGAATGTGTGGGAATCGAACCCACCTCGGACGGGGTCAGCCGCCCAACATAAGGGTTTGAAGCCCTCGGGATCCACCAGGACCCATCCATTCCCGCTCGTTCGCTGTCGGTCCCCATCCCGCCGCCGCGGTCTTTCGCGCCGCAGGGTCAGACGAGCACGACCGACTTTCCCTCGCGGGGCAGCACCCGGCCGATGATCCAGTGGCCGCTGCCTCCGGCCTTCTCGTATGCCCGCGCGAACGCGTCGACCCCGTCCTCCGGCAGGGACACGAGAAGACCTCCCGACGTCTGCGGGTCGTTCATCAGGTCGAGCGTGAACCCGTCCGCCCGCGACTTGAGGCTCACGAAGCTCCTGTAGTAGTGCTGGTTGGTGAACAGCCCCCCCGGCCGGAATCCGGACCGGATGACCTCCAGCGCGCCGTCCAGAAGCGGGACTCTCCCGACGTCAATCTCGAACGTGACCCCGCTGGCATCGGCCATCCCCACGGCATGCCCCACGAGCCCGAAGCCCGTGACGTCCGTGGCGGCCCGAGCGCCGGCCTCGACCATGCCCTCCGACGCTGCTCTGTTCAGCTCGGACATCACGGCGGTCACGCCGGCCAGCAACTCGTCGTCGAGCGCCTCGCTCTTGAGCGCGGTGGTCAGAACGCCCGTTCCGATCGGCTTCGTCAGCACCAGAACGTCCCCCTCAACGGCCCCGGCGTTCGTGACGATCCGAGAGGGGTCGATAATACCGGTCACCGCCAGCCCGAATTTGAGCTCCTTGTCGCTCACCGAGTGTCCGCCTATGACCGCCACCCCCGCCTCGTCGAGCTTCTCGCGGCTTCCGAGCATGATGTCGGCGAGTACGGACGGCGGCAGCTGGTCGTCGGGGAAACACGCGATGTTGACCGCCACCAACGGCCTTCCGCCCATGGCGTAGACGTCCGACACGGCGTTCGCCGCGGCTATCCGGCCGAAATCGCCCGCGTCGTCCACGATCGGCGTGAAGAAGTCGACCGTCACGACGAGCGCGGTCCGGTCGTCGAGGCGATAGACCCCCGCGTCGTCCACGGTGTCGGTCGCGACCAGCACCCTGGGATCTGCTATCGGGGGGAGTCTCTTCAGAACGGCTGCCAGGTCCTCCGGACCCAGCTTCGAGGCTCAGCCCGAGCAGCTGACGATGTGAGTCAGCTTGAAGATCTCTTCTTTGGACAAGCGACCTCCGGATGCGAGCGGACTACTCGACTGTAACGCTCTTGGCCAGATTGCGCGGCTGGTCGACGTTGCACGCGCGCTCCACTGCGATGTGGTAGGCCAGAAGCTGAAGCGGCACGACGGCAAGGATCGGCGTCAGGTGTCGCATGGTCTCCGGAATCTCGATGATGTCGTCGGCGAGCTTCTCCACCTGCTCGTCCCCCTCCGTCGTCACCGCGATGATTCGGCCTCCCCGCGACTTCACCTCCTCCATGTTCGAGAGGATCTTCTTGTAGAACTCGTCGCGCGGGGCAACGACGACGACGGGCATGTTCTCGTCGATCAGGGCTATCGGCCCATGCTTCATCTCGGCCGCCGGATAGCCCTCGGCGTGGACGTAGGAGATCTCCTTGAGCTTCAGTGCGCCCTCAAGAGCAACGGGGAAGTTGTAGCCCCGGCCCAGGTAGAGGAAATTGGAGTGGTGAGCGTAGCGCTTCGCGATGTCGCTTATGCACTCGTCCCTGGAGAGGATGCTGCGGATCTGCGATGGCAGGTCATGCATCGCCTTGACGATCTGACGCCCCTCGGCTACCGACACGTCTCTGGCCCGTCCGAGCATGAGCGCGAGCGCCGCCAGGACCATGAGCTGCGACGTGAAGGCCTTGGTCGACGCCACTCCGATCTCGGGTCCGGCGTGGGTGAACACGCCCCCGTCGCTCTGCCGGGCTATCGTAGAGCCGACCACGTTCACGATACCCAGCGCCGTGGCACCTCTGCGCTGGGCCTCGCTCATGGCGGCCAGCGTGTCGGACGTCTCGCCCGACTGGCTTATCACGAGGGCGACGTCGCCGGGATGTATGACGGGATTCCTGTAGCGGAACTCCGAGGCGTACTCGACCTCGACCGAGACCCTAGCCAGGTCCTCGATCATGTATTCGCCTATGAGCCCAGCGTGCCACGACGTTCCGCACGCGAGGATGATGATCCTGTTCGCGGTGTTGAGCGAACGCCTGTGGTCCCGGAGCCCGCCGAGAACGGCGTCGCCCGCGAGTTCGATGAGTCTGCCCCTGACCGCGTCGGTCACGGTTCGGTCCTGCTCGAAGATCTCCTTCAGCATGAAATGCGGGTAGCCGTTCTTCTCGATCTTGTCGATATTCCATGTGACGCGCTCGACGTCCTTCGTTATCAGCTCGTTCTCCAGGGTCGTGGTCGAGAAGCCGTCGGGAGTGGCGACGACCATCTCCAGGTCGTCGAGGTAAACGACGTTCCTCGTCTGCCGCACGAGCGCCGCGACGTCCGACGCGACGTAGTAGCAGTCGACCCCTATGCCCACGACGAGCGGACTCCCGTTCCTTGCGCCCACCAGAACCTCAGGCTCGTCAGCGTGTATCACGGCGATGCCGTAGGCGCCCTGGACGTGCGCCAGGGCGGAGCGCACGGCTCCCGCGATGTCGCCCTCGTAGTGCTCACCGATGAGGTGCGCAAGCACCTCGGTATCGGTCTCCGACGTGAAGACGTGGCCCGTCGCCTCCAACTGCTTGCGGAGCGCCCTGTAGTTCTCGACTATGCCGTTGTGGACGACCGCGATCTTGCCCGAACCGTCGAGCTGGGGGTGGGCGTTCACCTGAGACGGCTCGCCGTGCGTGGCCCAGCGCGTGTGCGCAATGCCGAGCGAGCCCTTGAGAGGTTCTTGGTCCAGGAGTTCCTGAAGCCCGGAGATCTTCCCGGCCACCTTGCGAACGGACAGCACGCCCCCTTCGATCGCCGCCACGCCGGCCGAGTCGTATCCGCGGTACTCGACCCTGCGCAGGCCCTCGATGAGAATGGGCACGACGTTCGTGTCCCTGGCAACGCAGCCGACTATTCCGCACATGTCAGACCACCCTTCATGCAGCGCGAGACGGCCCCGATCGCCCTCTCCGCGAGATCCCTGGTACCGGGGTCGTCCGGCGCCTCCGCTATGATCCGCACCACTGGCTCCGTCCCGGACATCCTAGCGTGAATCCAGCGGTCGGGCCAAGTCATCTTTGCCCCGTCGGTGAGGTCCTCGTGGCCGTCTGGAAAGGCCTCCCTCATTGCTTCCACTATGCAGTCTCGCGAAACGCCCCTGAGTTCGAGCTTCTTCTTGAGCATCGAGTAGCGGGGCATCGCCGCGATCAGTTCGGAGACTGTGCCTCCGAAGTCCGCGACCGCGGTCAGGACGAGCGCGGCGGCCGTGCAGGCGTCCCTTCCCATATGCACCTCTGGCAGGATCACACCTCCGTTGCCCTCGCCCCCCACGACGGCCGAGACCTCGTCCATCTTCGTCACGACGTTGATCTCACCGACCGGGGACCGGAACATCGGCACCGAGTACGCCTCGGCGACGTCGTCCATCATCCTGCTCGTGGACATGTTCGCCACCACAGGTCCGGGCGTCCTGGAGAGCACGGCGCGGCCTGCGAGGACGAGCGTGTACTCCTCACCCACGGGTCGTCCGCGATCGTCCACGACGGCCAGCCTGTCGGCGTCGGGGTCGCAGGCCAGTCCGATGTCGGCGCGCTCGCGAACGACGGCCTCCGCGAGGCCGCCGAGGTTCTCGGGCACCGGCTCGGGCCCCCGCGGGAACCCCGCACCCGGTTCGTCGTTGATCGCACTGACGCGGCATCCTAGCTCACTCAGGAGCTTAGGAAGGGCCACCGACCCGGCCGCGTTCACACAATCGACGACAACGCTCGGAGCGGCCTTCTCGATGCGCGCCCGGTCGACGTGACTCGATGAAAGCACGAGGTCGAGATGGTCGCGCAGGGCATCGCGTAGTTCAACGGGCGCAGGCCCTGCCTCAACAGGCGTCGCCTCAGGACCGTCCGCAAGGCCGAACAGCTCGCGCGCTTCGTCTGCAACGAGGAAGACACCCCTGCTTGAGAAGAACTTGAGCCCGTTCTGCGTCTCCGGGTTGTGGCTCGCGGTCACGACGACGCCTCCGTCGAGACCGCGGATCCTTACCGCTATGCCGACCGTTGGTGTGGGCACTACGCCGGCGTCCTCGGCGCGGACGCCGGCATCGACGAGTCCGGCTATGACGGCCCGCCTGAGTGAGTCACCTCCACTGCGCCCGTCCCAGCCGACAGCGACACTGCCGCCGACCATGCGTCCGAAGGCGGACGCGTAGCGTCTGGCGAGCGCCTCCGTTATCTCTGTCCCGGTCGCGCCTCGCACGCCGGACACGCTTCTGATGAGAGTCACGGTCTAGGGAACCTCCTCGGGCGGCGCCGGCTCCGCGGTTGTCGTGTCGG
>CAZLTC010000007.1:41363-45316 GCA_964562405.1 uncultured bacterium
TCGGGCGGCGCCGGCTCCGCGGTTGTCGTGTCGGACGGCGCCGGCTCCGCGGCTGTCGTGTCGGGCGGCGCCGGCTCCGGGAGCCCCAGCGCCTCGCGCGCCGCCGAGGCGTAGTCCGTCCCGGGGTAGCTCTCGATCACCTGCTCGTAGGCGGCCTCAGAGGCCTCCGCATCTTCCAGCTCTTCACCTAGGAGCCAGGCCCTGGCAAGCGCTGCCTTGGGCGCCTGCGGACTCGTCGGGTGGAGATCGATCACCTGATCGTAATAGCGCAGCGCTGTCTCGGGATCGTCCAGCTGGAAGAGGTACAGCTCGCCCGCGCGGAATAGCGCGGCCGCGACCTCCGCTCCCTCGTCGACCAGGCTCGTGTCACCGACGGCCGCCTCCGCAGGAGCCGCCTCATTGCTGACCGGCTTCTCGAGCTCCACCTCTGTCCCCGCTTCAGCGCCCGTGGTGTCGGAGCCCGCTGGCTCGACCCCGGTGGCCTCCGCCGCTTCCGAGGCGCCTGCCGTATCGGCCCCCGCGCTCTCGGCCCCCTCGACCTCCGGCGCCGCGGAGGTGTCCGGTCCGGCGGCCGCCGACGGAACGGCCTCGGGCGGCTGTTCTTCGATGGCGGAGGTGTCCGGTCGGGCGGCCGCCGGCGGAACGGCCTTGGGCGACTGTTCTTCGATGATGGTAAGGTACTTCTGCAGCTGCTCGATGTCGTCGCGCGCCGATGTCGCCAGCTCCGCCGCCTCGCTCCGCGGGGCCTGAGCCCTGGCGGCCTCGAAGGAGTCAAGCGCTGCGTCGAGGTCGCGCCGCTCGTCCCTGTGTATCAGCCCTATCCTATAGTGCGCCTCCGCCGCCGCCGGAGTTCTCTCTCTGGAAGCCGCTATGCCCTCGTAGGTCGAGATGGCAGCGTCGAGTTCGCCCGCCCGCGTCTGCGCCTGCCCGACGAGCAGTAGCACCTTGTCGAGTTCCTCATCCCCGATGGCCCTCCCCTTCAGGTCCTCGAGGACCGCGAGCGCCGAGTCCGGATCCTTCAGCTCGAGATACGCCTCGGCAAGACGGAGCCTGGCTTCAAACAGCAGTTCCCGCCCGCCGGACTCGTGCGCGACGGCCGAGTACTGCTCCACGGCCTCCTCCGGTCGACCCATCTCCATGTAATTCTCGGCGGCCAGGAACCTCGCCTCCGCTCGACGGTCGCTCCCGGGGAATCGCTCGAGAAGGCCCAGGTATGCCTCGGCCGCGGCCTCGCGCCGTCCGCGCGCCCTCAGGGCCGCGCCCATCAGGATCAGCGCGTCGTCGGAGAGATCCGACGGGGGTTCGGCGTAGGCGACGTCGTGAAGCAGCTCCTCGGAGGACACTGGGTTGCCCGTCTGGAGCCTGACGCCTGCGAGCGCGTACTCCGCCTGTCGTCTGAGCGGACTGTCGGGGTAGCGCGCCAGGAACTCGGTCAGACGCTCCTCGGCACTCTCATACTGCCCCTTGTAGTACAGGGACATGCCAAGGAGCAGGAGCGCATCGTCGGCCCAGCCCGAGTCGGGGTGGAGCCTGAGCACACGGCCGCTCTTCTCGATGGCGCGATCGAGAAGCTCGACCTCGCGAACGCTCGGCTGGGTGTCGGGCGGCCTTGCCTCTCTGAGGATCTCGGCTTCCCTCGCGGCGGTCTTGGCGTGGTAGAACGTGTTGTAGTAGACGCAGCCTGAGAGGGCTGCGACAACGCAGATGGCCGCGGCGACCGCGGCCGTTCGTGCTAGCCTGACCATTGAACTCCCGTGGACGGCATGACCGAGCCGCGCGGGTCCACGGCTCCTGATCACCGAACGGCTATCGATTGACCGACTTGATGAGCACCTCGTCGCTGCCGTCCTTCTCGGTCATCATGACCGATATGATCTCCGTTGAAGCCGTGGGGACATTCTTGCCGACGTAGTCGGCCCTGATCGGAAGCTCCCTGTGCCCTCTATCGACCATCACGGCCAGTTGGACCGATCTGGGTCGCCCGAAATCGACGATCTCGTCTAGGGCCGCTCTGACGGTCCGACCCGTATACAGCACATCGTCAACCAACACGATGGCCTTGCCCTGGACGTCGAAGGGGATGTCGCTCTCGTTCACGACCGGCTGTTCGGCGATCGTCTGCAGGTCGTCTCTGTACAGCGTTATGTCGAGTATTCCCACCGGGACTTGCACGCCCTCGATGCCCTCGAGGACACCGGCGACCCGGCGAGCGAGGAAGGATCCGCGCGTCTGTATCCCTATGATGGCCAGGTTGTCGGTGCCCCCATTGCGCTCAAGTATCTCATGGGCGATCCTCGTCACGGCGCGGCGTATGTCGTCCGCGTCCATCACGCGCGCCTTTATCCTCGTCTGCATGTCCCCCCCGTGTTGGTCGGCCGTCACGACACGTTCAGGAAAGAGACTCTATCACCCCGACCTTGGCTCCGCAAGCGGCCCCGGAAACAGGACATGGGCGACCCTGCGAGCCTCCTCCGGCGCCAGCGCCGCAAGTCGAGAGAGGAGAGCGTGCCTCGCGGGCGGCGCCAGGCCCAATTCCTCCAGACGCTCCACGTCCGACAGCACCGAACGAGTGTCGCCGTCCATGACCACCACGCCCGCGCTCAGCACGACCGTGCGTTCCGCCACGCGGTCGACCAGGTCCAGGTCGTGGCTGACCAGCAGCACGCCGCGCTCACGGCTTTCCCCGAGCAGCAACCCTATGATTCCGTCCCTGGAGCGCGGGTCCAGCCCCGCGGTTGGCTCATCCAGCAGGAGGAACGGACGATCGAGTGCGAGTATGCCCGCTATGGCGGCCCTGCGCTTCTCGCCCGCCGACAGCGTGAGCGGTGACCTCTCGGCGAATACCTCCGGAGAGAGACCGACCCTCCTGAGCGCTCCCAGGACCCGGCCGTCGACCTCGCTCGCGGCCAGTCCCATGCGCCTCGGGCCGAACGCCACGTCGTCGTAGACCGTTTCCTCAAAGAACTGCAGCTCGGGAAACTGGTAGACCAGGCCGACCGCCGAACGGAGCGGTCGCGTTTCGTCCTCCAGGAACGCACGCCCGACTCCAGGCTCGAGCAGCCCGGCCATCACCTCGAGCAGGGTCGTCTTGCCGGCGCCTGTGGGTCCGATGACGGCCACGCGTTCGTCGGTTCCCACCGTGAGATGCACGCCGGACAGCGCCATGTGCGCCCCAGGCAGGCCGGAGCCGAATTCGACTGACACGGATTGCAGCACGATCCTCATCTGCGGCCCTCCGCTGCTCTCTCGACGGCGGCAACGAGCGAGTCCACGTCCGCCACGCCCGGCGGGACGTCGTAGCCGGCGGCCCGAAGCGCGTCACCTATCTCGATCGCCTGAGGCCTGCGGAGCCCCCACGCCTCGAGCCGCGCCCCATCCGAGAACAGGTCCTCGGGGGTCCCGTCGAACACGACGGCGCCTCCAACGAGCACCAGCGCACGTTTGGCCAGCGCTATCTCATCAGGGAACTGGGTCACGTGCAGGACAGTACGCGAGGGGTCATTCCCGACCGACTCCAGGACGCTCCATATCTCGCGCCTGCCCTGCCCGTCGAGCAGCGAGGTGGGCTCGTCCAGCGCGAGGCAGAGCGGCTTCATCGCGAGCACGGCTGCCACCGCGACGCGCTGTTTCTCGCCGCCCGAGAGCTCGTGAGGGGGCCGCGACAGAAGCCGCGTCACATCGAGCATCTCGGCAACCGATGCGAGCCTCGAGACGATCTCGTCCCTGGGTAGTCCGAGGTTCTCCATGCCGAAAGCGATCTCGCGCTCGACCGTGGTGCTCACGAGCTGATTGTCCGGATTCTGGAAGATGAGCCCTACGCGTCTCCTTATCTCCCACAGCGATGACGGCTCCCTGGTGTCGAGCCCATCGACGAGGACCCGTCCATCCGTGGGCAACAGCAGCGCATCCAGAAGGCGGAGCACGGTGCTCTTACCCGACCCGCTCGGTCCGAC
>CAZLTC010000007.1:45416-55315 GCA_964562405.1 uncultured bacterium
CCCTCGTCGACGCGACCGAGGTCGAGAAGCGTCGCCGCTCTGGAGAAGAGGGCGTCCTCGTTGCGCGGGTCGAGCGCGACGGTGTCCTCGAAGACCTGGACGGCCTCCTCCGGCCGTCCCGCCCCGACGAGGGCCGTTCCCAGCGCGTAGAGCAGCTCGGGGTCCGCGGGCCGCACCGCGGCGGCCTGCTTGAGCGTCGAGGCCGCTCTCACCGGGTCCCCGGAGCGCAGCAGCGTGACCCCGAGGTTGTAGCCCGCGTCGGCGAAACGGGGATCGACACGCAGGGCCGAGCGGAACTCCTCGGCGGCCTTGCTGAGCTCGCCCCGGTCAGCGTAGAGGATACCCCTGTTGTAGTGGATCTTCGCCTGAGTGCGCCGCTCGTACCGCTCCAGGTCGGAATCGCCGACGGGGACGTCTACGACCGCACCCTCGCCCGGCGTCTCCTCGGGCGGGACGGCGTTGACCTCCCTCAGATAGCGCGCCGCCGACGGGCTGCCGTAGTAGTCGTCGGCCAGGGACTCGAGCGACTCCCCCTGGGCCAGTTCGTGACTCACGATCCGGACGGTGCGCGCGTCACTGCCGCTGCGGGAGGGCGGGGCGAAACACCCTGTGGCAGTCGCGAGGAGCGCGAGCACAGTCGCCACCGCGTGCCGCCGGCCAGTGGGACGCCGGCCTGCGCGCCGCTCAGCGCCCGGCCGCGTGCAGCTCAGCCTCGAGCCTCCGTCTGACATTCGCGTGCCCCTCCATCCTGACGAGTTCCGCCCTGAGCCCGGCCGCGCCTGGCGAGCCTCGAAGGTACGCCACGATGTGCTTGCGCATCTCCATGACGCCATAGCGCTCGCCCTTGGCCCCGACCATGAGGTCCAGATGCTCGATCACCAGGGCCAGCCTGTCCGCCCGAGAGGGCGGCCCGGGGTCGGTCCCTCGCTCCAGCATCGCTACGGCGCGGCTGAAGAGCCAGGGATTGCCCACGGCCCCGCGGCCGACCATCACCGCATCACAGGAGGTTTCCTCCATCATGCGAAGCGCGCCGGCCGGCTCCATGACGTCTCCGTTGCCTATCACTGGTATGCCGACCGCGCTGCGAACGGCGGCGATCACCGTCCAGTCGGCCCGCCCCTTGAAGCCGAGCGCGCGGGTCCGGGGATGCACGGTCACCGCCGACACGCCGCACTCCTCGAGTATCCCGGCCACCTCCGGCGCGTTGACCGACCTGTCGTCCCATCCGCTTCTGATCTTGGCGGTGACCGGCACGCTCACGGCATCGACGAGCGCCGTGGCGACCTCGGCCAGGAGTCCCGTGTCTCTCATGAGAGCCGCGCCGGAGCCGCTCTTTACGACCTTCCTGGCCGGGCACCCGACGTTGAGCTCTATGGCGTCCGGCCCCAGCCGCTGGACGAGCCGGGCCGCGCCCGCCATCGACTCCGGGTTGGCGCCGAAGAGCTGAAAGACGATGGGACGCTCCTCGGGACGGAACCCGAGAAGCGCAAGCGTGGCCTCGCTGCCGCGGACGGCCCCCTCGGCGCTCACCATCTCGGTCCAGACCGCCGACGCGCCGAAGCGGCGCGCGATCCTTCTCATCGGGCTGTCGGTGTAGCCTGCCAGCGGGGCCAGGACAAGAGGTGTGTCGATGGTGAGCGTGGATATCTTCATTCCGAGGAGTATAGGGCCACCGCTTCGGCGCAGTCAAGGAGACCCGCCCCAGAGCCTCCGCTCGGCCGAAGAAGCTCGTACAGCCGCCCGTCGCTCGCGCGGGCGCGCGGACACGGGGGCCGGCCGCCGGAGAGACCATCGACTCGTCCTGACAATCGAAAGGGGGCGCGGTCGGGAGCGCCCCCTTCGGTCATCTGTCAGTGTCGCGGTGGACGGCCGCCGGGACCCGGGCGCTCCCCGCCGAGGCCGGCCCGCGGACCTAGTTCACCTCCGCTGTCGGCTGCACGTACGCCTCCGACAGACTGAACAGCTCGTCGAGCGAGCGGGCATGCCCGAGGTAGTCAACGGCCGTGTTGAGCTGCTCGTCACCCTCGGTCGCTATCACGTAGGCCTCTTCCCTGCCGGCCACGTGGCGCGCGAGGTCCCTGCGTATGGCGAGCTCGATGTCCTTGCGGTTGACCTCGAGGTCGTTCGTGTCGAATTCGAAGCCGTCCCTTTGCAGGAAGTCGACGAACGCGTTCCAGACCGGCTCGGTCACCTCGAAGCCCGGGGGCGCACCGTGAGCGGCCACGTAGTCGATCGCGAACTCGAAGAACTCCTCACGCCGCTCCAGGTCGACAACGAAATCGGAGCGAGGCACCGGCTCGATAATGATGTCCGGCTTCACGCCACCGCCTCCGTACACGAGGCGGCCCGCGGCCGTTCTGTACTGAGGCAGGTCTTCGTTATCGGTCGCCTCCTCGCCCGCCGTCACCTCGTCCTCCGTCCAGCGCTCGGGCTTCTCAATGGCCCTGCCGCTGGCCATGTACCACTTGGCGGTCGTGATCTTCATGGCGCAGTCCTTCGTAAGAGGACGGAGACGCATCAGCGTCTGGACCGAGCCCTTGCCGAAAGAGGTCGTGCCTGCCACAACACCGCGGTCCCAGTCCTGGATGGCGCCGGCGAGGATCTCGGACGCGCTCGCGCTGCCACCGTTCACCAGCACGACAATCGGAAACTCCCTGTCGTAGCGTGCCGGCGTGCGAGCGTAGTAGCTCTGGTTCTGCTCATCCACGCGGCCGCGCGTGCTCACGACCAGCTCGCCCGTGTCCAGGAAGATGTCGCTCACGTCGACCGCCTGCGACAGCAGTCCTCCCGGATTGCTGCGCAGGTCGATCACGAGCTCCTGCATGCCCGCGTCCTCGAGTTCGTCCAGCTTGGCAGTGAGCTCTTCCGCCGTCGTGCGCGAGAATCTCGACACACGGACGTAGCCGACCCTGTCGTTCACCATGAAGGCATATGGGACGCTGTCGATCTTGATAATGTCGCGAGTGACTGTGTACTCGAGCGGGTCGTCGACGCCCTCGCGCGCGATCGTGATGTCGACCTTCGTGCCTGGCTCGCCGCGCAGCTTGTCAATCGCTCCGTCGACCGTTATACCTCTGGTCGTCTCGCCCTCGATCCTCACGATGCGATCACCAGACTTGATACCGAGGTCGTAGGCCGGCGATCCCTCTATGGGACTGACGACCGTCAGTATCCCGTCCCTCACCGTGATCTGTATGCCCAGCCCGCCGAACTCGCCCTCCGTCGTCACGCGGAAGCTCTGGTAGTCCTCCTCGTCGAAGAACACGGAGTACGGATCGAGCGTCGAAAGCATCCCCCTGATCGCTCCGTACATGAGGTCCTTGATGTCGACGTCCTCGACGTATGTTACCTCGACCTTCGCGAGTGCGTCGTTGAAGAGGTCGAGATACGTGTAGGTGTCGTTGCGTGCGCTCACGCGGTCCATGGCCCAACCGCCGAGCAGGAGTCCCACGACGAGCGCTGCCACGACCGGCACGGACCTTCTGGCTCTTGGTGTCATGCGTTCACCCTTCCGGTTGCGTGTTGAGCAGACGGTCAACCCTGGCCAGCACTGCCTCCGCTATGGCCTCTTCCGAAAGGCTACCGTCCAGCACGTCGAAACGCGACGGCTCGCGCCCGGCCGCGCTCAGATAGGCCGACCGAACCCGCTCGTGAAACGCGAGCGCCTCGCTCTCGATGCGGTCCCTGCCCGCTCCCTGCCGGCGCGACAGCCTCTCGAGCCCCCGATCCGGGTCCAGGTCGAGCAGAAACGTCACATCTGGTTTGACGCCGCGCGTGGCCACTTCGTTCAACGATTCGACGAGCCTCGTGCCGAGTTCGCGTCCGCCGCCCTGGTAGGCGACGCTGGCGTCCCCGAAGCGGTCCGCGATCACGACCTCGCCCCTCTCGAGGGCAGGCTCGATGACGCCGGCGACGTGTTCGGCGCGGGATGCCATGTAGAGGAATAACTCCGCCTCCGGGAGCATGCCACTCTGGCCCAGGTCCAGGAGAATGTCGCGAAGCCTCTCGCCGAGCGCCGTGCCGCCCGGCTCCCTCGTCAGGGTCACCGCTCGACCCCGCGCGCGGAGGGTCTCGGACAGCCGTCGGGCCTGGGTCGACTTGCCCGAGCCCTCTACTCCTTCGAAGGTGATGAAGAGTCCGCGTCGCTCCACTGGGCACATCGGTTGTTCTCCGATCGGCCGATACGCGCGGGGCCGGGCTCCCGCCCGGCCCCGATGCCCGTCGTCTCCGGGCAGAACTCAGGCGGTCGCCGCTCGTCCAGGCCGCCCCGATCGGGGTCAGCCGCGACACGCCGCAACACGTCGGCACGCGCCGAAGGGCTTCAGGAACGTGTCGCCTTCTCCACAAGCTCGCCCTGCTCGGCCGGACCCGTTCCGGAGGTCCGCTTGGACCCGCCCGCAGCGTGGGTCGAGATGTACTCCTCCGTCGCGCGCCGTGCCTCGTCGTCGGTGTACTGAACCGGAGGCGACTTGAAGAAATACGACGACGGGGCCTCCACGGCGCCGGAGAGTCCGTTGTCGAGAGCAAGCTTCATGCAGCGCACCGCGTCGATCATGACGCCGGCCGAGTTCGGGGAATCCCAGACCTCTAGCTTCATCTCGGCGTTCAGAGGAACGTCCCCGAACGTGCGTCCTTCCATCCTGATGTACGCCCACTTGCGGTCGGTGAGCCAGGCAACGTAGTCGGAAGGACCAATGTGCACGTTCTCAGCGCCGATGTCGTAGTCGAGCTGTGAGGTTACCGCGTTGGTTTTCGATATCTTCTTCGATTCGAGCCGCGAACGCTCCAGCATGTTCAGGAAGTCGGTGTTGCCGCCCACGTTCAGCTGGCTCGTCCGCTCGAGCCTGACACCGCGCTCTCTGAACAGGCGCGTCATGACGCGATGGACGATCGTAGCACCTACCTGAGACTTGATGTCATCGCCCATCACGGGCAGCCCCTTCTTCTCGAAGCGCTGCTGCCAGTAGCGCTCTCGCGCGATGAAGACGGGGATGCCGTTCACGAAACCGCAGCCGGCCTCGAGGATCTGCTCAACGTACCACTTCGTGGCCTCTTCGCTGCCGACCGGGAGAAAGTTCACCACAACGTCCGTCTTGGTGTCCTTGAGGAGACCAACGATGTCCTCGGTCGGACCGGGCGCCTTCTCGATGATCTCGGAGAGGTACTTGCCGAGTCCGTCGTGCGTCATCCCCCTGGACACCTTCACGCCCTTCTTGGGCACGTCACTGAACTTGAACGTGTTGTTCGGCTTCGTGAAGATCGCTTCCGAGAGATCCTTCCCGACCTTGTTCTTATCGATGTCTATAGCGGCCGAGAACTCAATGTCACTGATGTGATAGCCACCCAGCACGACGTGCATCAACCCCGGTACGAACTCGTCAGCCGCGGCGTTGCGGTAGTACTCGACCCCCTGCACCAACGACGACGAGCAGTTGCCGACGCCGATGATCGCGACTCTGACCTTCTTGCTCTTGCCCATGGACGTTACCCCCAGGTGGACCTCAAGCCGCACTCGGGCTCGCGCTCACGACTTGACGCGCGAAAGCACGTGGCGGACTCTCTGGATCGCGGTTACGTGCGATGCGATCGCCAGCAGCCAAAGGGCGACCCGCAAGACACCCTCACCCAAGAGCGCTCCCACGATGAGGAGTACCATCCTCTCGGAGCGCTCGGCGATGCCGACACTGCACTCCTGGCCGATCGCCTCCGCCCTCGCCCTTGTGTAGCTCGTCAGCATCGACCCGGCGAGGGCCACTAGGATGACGCTGGCGGTCAGAACCTCCGGTCTTCCCGGGGAACGCACAAGGTAGTAGTGCATCGCACCGAGAAGGACGACGGCATCTGAGTATCTGTCTATCGTCGAATCCAGGAACGCGCCGCGCGAGCTTGCCCGGTTGCCCGCCCTCGCCGCCGCGCCGTCTATCATGTCGCAGACCCCGGCGATCAGGAGGAGGACCGCCGCGCGCGGCAGGTGTCCGGTGCCCAGCGAGAACGCGGCCAGGACGGAGAACACGAGACCGGCCACCGTTATGGCCGTTGGAGGCACGCCCACGTCGGCTACGTATCGGGCCAGTGGCCGGAGGAAGCCGCGAACCCTCTCCTTGACGACTCCATACGCCACGAGCTATCCCGCCTCGGAAGACCGTGCCGGAACCGGTAAGTGCCCTGCGAACGAAGCAGTCTAGCACCACGCTGAATGGGGTGTCAACCCCCGGGAGGCTCCGTCGAGGGACGCTTCGGGGACGGTTCCCGCTCAGCCGCGGAGGGCTTCGGGGACGGCCCACCCTCGACCAGCAGCACCATCTCTCCCTTGAGGGCACGTTCCGCCGAGGCCTCCAGAAGCTCCCGCAGGCTGCCGCGAAGGACTTCCTCGTGCACCTTCGTGAGTTCGCGCGCGAGCGCCGCCCGCCTGTCACCCAGCACCTCGAGCGCGTCCCCGAGCACCGCCTCCACACGGTGCGGCGAGACGTAGAAGACGAGCGTGCAACCGAGTCGGTCCAGACGCTCCAGCTTCCTTCGTCTGGCCCCGGTCTTTCTCGGGAGGAACCCCTCGAAATGGAAGGGCATGGGTGGCAGGCCTGACACCGACAGAGCGGCAACGACGGCGGACGCGCCCGGCACGGTCAGCACGGGGACGCCTCGAGAGACCGCCAGCTCGACGATCCTGTAGCCCGGGTCCGAGATGAGCGGAGTGCCGGCGTCGCTCACCAGCGCCACGTCCTCTCCAGCAACGATGCGCCCGACGATCGCGGCGGCCGCCCGCTCCTCGTTATGCTCGTGGTAGGCGACGAGGGAGGTCCGAATCTCGTAGTGGCTCAGGAGCTTCCTCGTTCGCCTCGTGTCCTCCGACGCGATGATGTCGACGGCACGCAGCACCTCGACGGCACGGTGGGTCATGTCCCCCAGATTGCCGATCGGCGTGGCGACCACGAAGAGTCGCCCGCCTCTGTCAGTCGCTTCGGACTTCATTGACCGTCTCTATGATGTTGATGAGAACGACCTCGTCGGCAGGCCGCGCGCGGTAGACGATGTTACGGGGCGCGCGTCCGAGCCTGCCCGGCGTGCCAAGATGAACGCCTCCTGTTGCCGCACCCTCGACCGACCGCGATGTTACGCCCCGCGCCAGCAGGACCGCGCGGCCGTTGCCGAAGCCGAACGGCCTCAGCCTCTCCAGCGCCCTCGCGGAATCGGACGTCAGGTCCGAGAGAGCGGCCTCAGCGTCTATCTGCCTCGGCGGAGGCTCCGGCGGGTTCTCGGTGGCGAACTCCTGCATCCTGCGCCTGAACTCGGGGACGACCGATGGCAGCGCGGAGAAGCCGGCCGCGCGGGGGTGACCGCCGTATCCCAGAAACAGCTCCTGCATCGAGCGAAAGGCGGCCACGAGGTCGAAGCCGTAGGGACCGCGCGCCTCCGCCATCACCTCTTCGCCCTTCGACGTGATCACCACGGTCGGACGCTGAGACTCATCCGAGAGCCTCGTCGTTACATACCCCATTACCTCTATAGGGATGTCGGCCTCGGCGATCAGGACGGAATCCTCGGTCTGACGCTGCTCGCCGAGCTTGCGCGAGACCCGTTTCCAGGCATCGGCCGCCGCGGCGCGCCACCGCGCTCGCTCGGAGACGAGCGCGCGCGCGATGGCCCGCGCCTCGGCATGGTCGGTCGTCAGCAGAGCGCGCAGCGCGTCGTTTCCGCCTGCGCCGTCCGAGACCCGCCCGAAGATCGGGCCCAGGTGCTCCTGTATGTCCGAGGGCTCAATGTCCACGCCCCACAGCCGGGACTCCTCCAGCATAGCCCGGAGCCCCGGTCGCTCGGTCCGAGGCAGGGCCGAGAGCCCCCTGGCCACGATCTTCCGGTTCTCGCCCGTCAGCGGCACCTTGTCCGCCACCGAGCCGACGGCCGCGAGAGCGGCGGCCTCGCCCGCCCAGCCTGGCCCGGTCCACGCGGGTCCCCCGTTTCCCCGAAACCTGTCACCGAGTTCGTCGAGAAGGAGCCCGGCGATCCTCAGGGAGACTCCGACCCCTGCCATGTATCGGTACGGGAAACGGGAGTCCGGGAGCTTCGGGTTGACCACGGCCGAGGCGTGCTCCGGTAGCGCCGGAGGGATCTCATGGTGGTCGGTCACGATCGTGTCGATGCCGATCGACTTCGCGTACGCTATCAGCTCGCGCTCGCTGACGCAGCTGTCTACTGTGATGATGAGGTCGACCGACGACCTCCCTAGCATGTCTATCTCGCCCTTCGAGAGGCCGTGTCCCTCGCGCCGGCGGTCAGGCACGTACGTGATCGCCGCCGCGCCCAGCTGGCCCAGCGCCTCGACCATTATGGTCGTGGCACAGACGCCGTCGGCGTCATCGTGACCGTGGACGGCTATCTTCTCGTTCTTCTCGAGCGCCGTGGCGACTCGCTCCACGGCACGGCCGGCGTCGGGCAGCAGGTGCGCGTCGGCCAGGTCGGCGTCCCCAGCCGCCAGGAAGTCGCCGGCCTCCGGGACGGAGTCCGCGCCCCTGGCCACCACCACACGCGCCAGAAGAGCTGACACGCCCAGAGCCGCGGAGATGTCCTGCACTAACCCGTCGTCCACCGGATCCAGCTTCCACTCGCGTTCGGCACCCCTGAACAGCATCTTCCACCCCTGTCCGCTGCCGCGTATGGTCATTTTGACCCCGAGGGGCGGGAACTACCCGCCCCTCGGTGGTCGGTCAAGTGTTCTCCGCGCCGGTCTCCCGGCGCGTCCGTATCGCTTCCGCTGCTACGATTCCTTCTTCACCCTCGAGTGCATGAAGTGCTCGATGATGTCGATAGGGACCGGGAAGATGATCGTGGAGTTCTTCTCCACCGAGATCTCGGAGAGCGTCTGAAGGAACCTGAGCTGTATCGAGGCGGGCTCCGTGGACAGAACGTGGGCCGCCTGGGAGAGCTTCTCGGAGGCCTGCATCTCGCCGTCGGCGTGGATGATCTTCGCCCTTCTCTCCCTCTCGGCCTCGGCCTGACGGGCGATGGCCCGCTGCATCGTCTCCGGAAGGTCCACATGCTTCACCTCGACGGCCGACACCTTGATGCCCCAGCTGTCGGTCTGCTTGTCAAGGATCGACTGCAACTCGTGGTTGATCTTCTCACGCGCGGAGAGCAGGTCATCCAGCTCGGCGCCTCCGATAACGCTCCTGAGCGTCGTCTGCGCTAGCTGCGATGTGGCGTAGTTGAAATCCTGGACGACCACGATGGCCTTGTCTGGCTCGAACACGCGGTAATAGACGACCGCGTTCACCTTGACGGACACGTTGTCCTTAGTGATGACGTCCTGCGGCGGCACGTCCATGGCGACGATACGCAGGCTGACCCTCACGAGTCTGTCGAAGAAGGGGATTATGAGCAGCAAGCCCGGGCCGCGAACGCCGACGAGACGACCCAACCGGAACATCACGCCCCGCTCGTATTCCCGCAGCACGTATACCGATTTCGCAAGCAGCACAAGAACAACTAGCACGAGGATGAGTAATCCACCCATGTGTCACCTCCTAGTGGGCTGGCTCGACTGTAAGGATCATCTTGTCAACCGAAACGACCACGACCTTGGTTCCCTTCGCGATGGGCGTCTGGGACACGGCGTTCCAGTACTCGCTGTGCACGTACACCGTGCCGTCAGAACCGATGTCGGTGAGCGCGACCCCCGTCATGCTGACCATCCCCTCGGTCCCTGTCGTGACCTTCCTGCTCTGCGCGAGGAGGCTGACGGGAAGAGCGATGAGAAAGAAGAGGATGAGGAGTGCGAAGGTCGGGAACCATGCGCTCTGCTCGAGCCCAACGAATCTGAAGAGAGCCCCGATCAAGTCCAGCACGCTGGTCACTTCACCCATGTGTCACTCCTCCAGGTCCTGGCGGCGAATTCGGCGTCCGCC
>CAZLTC010000007.1:55415-65283 GCA_964562405.1 uncultured bacterium
ATGTTGGCCATCGACCTCGTGAAGCGGTGTACGTCTCACCGCTCGGCCTCGACCCATCCTCCGCCAAACCGACCATCTCTGTCAATAGCTTGTCGGCCGGCAGCCTTCCCCCCGCGCTGCGCCCCCCCTGAAAACGCCGAAGCAGAGAGCCCTTGAGCTCTCTGCTTCGCCGAGTCAAGTACTCCTTGGTCTCTTGTCCCTACTTCACGAAATCCTTCAGGGACTTCCCTGCCTTGAACTTCGGATAGTAGTGGGCATCGACGTGCTTGGTCCTGTCAGTGCCGGGGATGCGCCAGTCGCGGGCCGGCCTGTGGTCTGCGGCGAAAGTACCGAAACCCGTGACCTGGATCCTCTCGCGCTTCTTCAACTGCCCTGCCAGGATCCCGCTGTCCACGGAGAACAGCGCGTCCACCACGTCCTTAGCGGCCTTGTTCGAAAGACCGGTCCTCTGAGCCAGGGCATCAACGAGTTCAGCCTTGTTCATCCGACTCCCCCTCTCGGCCAGTGGCCTGTGTGACTCAAACTTGGGAACCTCCCGAAGTTCGGGACAAGCTACAACACGCCCCACATGTTGTCAATAGGAATTGTCCTAAAAACGTGGCCTCCCGGGGCCCCTCGAGGTGGGCCCGGAAGTCAACGCTATACAGGCGTGGCTGCGCTATATGCTTTGTCGTGAGCGTCGGCTCCGGCAGGGGGGCGAGGGCCCCTGAGGGTCGCGGCCGGGCCGTCAGCGAACGCTCCGCCGAAGGTGCTTGCCGCCGCTCTCGGCCTGGATCTCGGGGAGCGCCTTGACGTTGATACGGAAGTAGTACTCCCACTCGCCGTCGTAGTATCTCCGCGTGAACTGGGCCTCCCAGCAGTGGAGGTCCCGGTGAATGGTGTATTCCTGGCTCGCGACCTGCTGCTCCTTGATGTCGTAGTGAAGACTATAGTTTATCCGCCAGTTCGGCGTCAGTGAGAGCGCAACGTCTCCGTCCAGCCAGTAGGTGCTGAGATTCGGGTCAGCTCCTCGTGAGTAGCGGTACGTCAGCGACCCGTCCCAGGGCCTGGTCCCCGTTCCTTCGAGTCCGGCCTTCTGGGCCAGCTCATTCCTGAGCTCGTCCACCGGGGAGCGGCCGCCGGTATCGATCCGCTCTTCCCACTCCACGTCCGGCACAAGCGGCTCGTTGCCCGTCAGGGAGACGGTCGCCGTCATGCTGCTGTTCTCGAGCGTCCAGTCCTCGGTGCTGTGCCGGGTGCTCCAGCGAACAGTGACCGCCTTGTCGGGGCGGACCTCCAACTGCGATGAGAGGTCCCCCCACTTATGACCCTCACCCTCGAAGTCGTATGAAGTGGAAGTCGACAGCCGCACCAGGTTATCTATCTTCCGGAGTTCCTCACCGGCGCCCACCTTCGCCTGCAGCTTGTTCACGAGCGACAGGCTGAGGGCCTTGCGCGCGCTCGGTGTGCTCCCGAACCCCGACAGCGTGTAGAACAGGTCTCTTCCGTTCTCGTCGAAGTACTGGTCGAACTCCGGCGTCCACGAGGCCGACACCGACGGCTCCATGATGTGTCGGAGCGCCGCCACTGGCCCCAGCCGTGGAAAGAACGTGCCGTAGACGGTCGTGCCGGCGGACACGCTTCCGCTGTAGGTGAACCGGCCCGGGAAGCGTCGACCCTCCTTGTCGCGGTCGTACCAGTTCTGGTTCGCAGTCAGTCGCGGCGACAGGTTCAACCATCCAAGGATCTTTCCCGTCCCGCGCACGGACAGCCCGACGCCCACGGCCTGCCTCGCGACGAGCCCGGATGACGTCCTGTCACGGTCGTTCACCGCCTTCGCGTCCCAGCCGTATGAGACGCGTGACAGGAGCTGTCTGATCCACGAGTCGTCGGGTCCGGCTTCGAGAACCGGGCGCTGCGTCGCAGCTATGTCCACCTTGGGGAGAAGCTCCGACACCGTGTTCTGGTCGAGCTGCTCCCTTCTGTCCAGTGTGACGCCGGCCGACAGCCCGCTCCAACGCCCGCGCATCCAGATCTGCGAGTGCAGGCTGCGGTTCACGCTTTCCTGTATGGTCTGGTTGCTGTCACTCGCGTAGGCGGCGTCGCTTCGGAAGTCGCCCGATGCTCCGGCGGTCCAGTTGCGGCCGATCTCCTGCCTGTGGCTGAACTGCAGGTCCCACCGTCTTCTGTTGTTGAGGAGCTCCTCCATGAACGACGAGCTGACCGAGCCCGAGAGCGTGTACCGCTTCTTGTACCTTGTCTCCACGTGGCCGATCCACTTCGTCTGCTCGTAGTAGTCGCCCCACAGCGACACGTCGAAGTAGTCGCTGGGCGCCCAGTAGTAGCCGAAGTTGCGTATGAAGCGTCCCTTGTTCTCGCTCACCCCCAGCTCCACCTGCGGGATGAGGAAGCCCGAATGCCGCTCTTTGCGAATCGGGAACACGTAGAACGGCAGTGCGAAGACCGGTATCTCGCCTATGTAGAGGATGAGTGGCCTGGCAATGACCTTGTCGTTCAGGTAGATCTTCATCTCGTGCGAGACGAGCCTGTAGTCCGGCCTCTCCTTCGTGCAGGTCGTGTAAACGCCGCCCTGGACCAGCAGGGCGCCGTCAGGCTCGCGCGCGATGAGCTTCCCGTAGTAGAGGCCGTCCTCGAACGTCGTCACGCCACCCGAAACGACGCCGGACTGCTTGTCCAGGTCATAGACCAGCGTCCGCCCCGCGAGCCTCTCGGAGGCCTCGCGGAGGTCGGGAGAGCCGCTGGCTGTCATGAGCTGCGCCGCGGGATCATAGATGATCCTGTCCGCGTCCAGAACGGTGTCCTTGTACTGGATGCGGGAGCCCTCCGACAGGACGATCCTGTTCCTGGCCACGTAGTAGTCGATCCTGGTCGCGCGGTACGCGACCTGCTCGAGCTTCGAGGTATCGGGTACGGCCCCGACCGCCGGACTCGGCTCGATCGACGCATCGCGAGAAGGCCCGGACAACGGGAGAACGGACCCGACCGTATCCGGCGCGGCTTCGGCGAGAGGGGGCGCGAGTGTGTCGGGTGCGGATTCGGCACTTGAGGGCGCTGATGCCGCAGTATCGGATGGCGCCGCCTCCCCCTCCTCGGGTGCGAACGTGTAGACGCCCGAGGCCTCGCCGCGGAAGACGACCCGGCGAATCTTGCCCTCGAAGAAGAGGATGTCGATCTGCCTCGAGGTGACCGAGTTGCGCTCCCCAGCGCTCCCTACTCGATGCTCACTTGCGGCGTGCCCCCTGACCGTGGTGAGAACAGGCTCACCATCCCGGAAGTACATCGTCAGGGTATCACCATCGACGTGGCCGTACTGCGTCTGCTCGCCAGGCTCGGCGGCATCTATCGTGTACGACGCTCTTGCGCCGCCGTTCGCCGCCACTCGCGAGACCTCGCCACCCTCGGTGAAGACGCGTATCCTCTCGCCCGTGAGCAGGTCGCCCTCCTGGTCGACCACCGGAGAACCGGAGAGCTCTATCGAATCTCCGTCGCCGGAGAGGACGGCCACTCTCGCGCTCGCGGCCACGTCCGGCGTCGATATGTCGACGTTGCCGACCGCGGTCACGCGATCGTCCCTGGAGAACTGGATGAGATCGGCGCGGAGCGTTCCCTGCTTCTGTCCGTCGTCGTCGAACGTCGTCAACACTGGGCTTTCGGACGCCCTCGCTTCTTCCCTGGCCAAGTCATAGAGGATGCGCCCGGCGCGGAGTTCGAACGAACCATCGTGGTCGACGGCGACGGCGTCGCCGCGGCAGACGGCCAGACGCTCTCGCCTGTAGACGTCGATGCGTTCCGCGCAGGTCACACCCGAGGTGTCCGAGTAGGAAGCGTTGCCGATCAGGTAGGCTCTGTCCTGGTTCCTGAAGTACCGCAGAGTGTCACAGGCGACCGACGATCCGCCGTCTGTCCCGTGGACGTCCCCGAAGACGACCGCAAGGCCGCGCGACTCGTAGTAGGTTCCGTGGCGCCCGATGAGCGTTGCTTGACCGCGCGTAATGGTGACGTCGCCCTCGAGGTGAATGACCCTGCCCCCGTCGCCCTCCCCGCCCTCCACGCTTCGTGCGGTGATGACGAAGCCGTCGTCGGGAGCATCTGCGACCACGTCGAACCGCGGTGCAGGCGCAGGCATCTGGGCGGACGCCGCCGGCGCGTGTGCGAAGAATAACGCCAGTGCAGCGAGAAGGAACCGGACGGACATTGATGACCTCGGTGCAGATGGTCTGCTAGTGGGCCAGCGCCTCGCGGGCCAGAAGCGCTGCTCCCACGACGCCAGCGGACTCCCCGAGTGCCGCCGGCACAACTCCCGGACCGCGAAACTCGTAGCCTGACAGCCTGGCCTCGAGTTCCTCGCGCGCCGGGCGAAGAAGCGGCTCTCCCGCAGCGATGACCCCGCCACCGATCACGATGACGTCCGGGTCGAGGATCTGCGACACGTTCGCGAGCCCGACGCCGAGCGCGCGCCCGACGGATGCCAGCGCCTCCATGGCGACCTCGTCGCCCTCCGAGGCTGCCAGACCGACGTCCACGGCCTTGAGTGGCCGTGCGGCCGACGTCTTCCTGAGAGCCGAGTCGCGCCCCGCTCCCAGGAGTTCCTCCGCACGGGCCACGACCGCCTCCGCGTTCGCCAGGCGTTCGAGGCAGCCGCGCGACCCGCAGGCGCAGGTGGGACCGTCCCTGTCCACCGTGATGTGACCGATCTCGCCGGCCATGCCGTGGCCTCCGCGGTAGAGTCGGCCGTCTATCACGATGCCACCGCCGATGCCGGTCCCGAGGGTCAGCATGACCATTGTGCGTGCGCCCCTGCCGGCCCCCACCTCGAACTCGGCGTAGGCCGCGGCGTTCGCGTCGTTCTCGAGCACTACGGGTAGACCGAGCTCACAGGAGAGCATCGCCGAGAGTTCGACGTCGCACCACTCGGGAAGATTCGGAGAGTACCGGACGATACCCTCTGCGGAGTCGATGAGCCCGGCGCACGCGCATCCACAGGCCACCGGGTCGAGTCCTGTCTCCACCATGCGGGTCCGCGCGGAAGCCACGGCGGTGTCCACGGCGTCAGCGGGCGGCCCGCCGGACCACTCCTTCGATTCGAAAGACAGGACGGCGCCGTCGACCCCGACGAGCGCCGTCTTCACGTTGGTGCCGCCTATGTCAACACCCAGGAAGACGCTCACGGCTCCCTACGCCTCGCTTCCGAGGAGGAGGGAGTGCCCGGTCTCCTTGTCGAAGAAGTGGGCGTTGCCCATGTCGAACACCAGGTCGATGTCGGTGTTGACGGCCGGGGGCTCTCTGGCGTCTATCCGCGCCACCAGGTCCCTGCCGCCGATCGTGAAGTAGAGGTAGATCTCGCTGCCCATCGGCTCGATGACGTCCAGATGAGCCTTGACCGCCGCCTTCGTCACAAGCTGGTCGCTGTCCGCCATCTCGTAGATGTCCTCGGGACGGATGCCGAGGACGACGTCCTTCCCGGCGTATCCGCGCATCTTGCCCGAGGTGTCGGGCGACAGCGGGCCCTCGAGCCCCTCCGAGCTGAAGACCAGCCCTCCGCCGGACTCGGACAGTTTGCCCTCCAGGAAGTTCATGGCCGGGCTCCCGATGAACCCCGCGACGAACTGGTCGACCGGCCTCCTGTAGATGGTCAGGGGGTCGTCGACCTGATGCGACACGCCGTCCTTCATGACGACGATGCGGCTTCCCATCGTCATGGCCTCGACCTGGTCGTGCGTGACGTAGAGGATCGTCGCCTTCAGCCGCTCATGCAGCTTGCTGATCTCCGTGCGCGTCTGCACTCGGAGCTTGGCGTCCAGATTGGACAGCGGCTCATCAAAGAGGAAGACCTTGGGCTTGCGGACGATCGCCCTGCCGACGGCCACCCGCTGCCGCTGGCCGCCGGACAGCGCCTTCGGTCTGCGGTCGAGCAACTTCTCGATGCCGAGGATATCGGCGGCATCCCTGACGCGGCTGTCGATCTCCTCCTTCGGGTACTTCCGGAGCTTGAGGCCGAACGCCATGTTGTCGTAGACCGACATGTGCGGGTAGAGAGCGTAGTTCTGGAAGACCATCGCGATGTCGCGATCCTTGGGCGGTACGTCGTTGACAAGCCGGTCGCCGATGAAGATCTCGCCCGATGTCACCTCCTCGAGCCCGGCGACCATCCGAAGGAGCGTGGACTTGCCGCATCCCGACGGCCCCACGAGAACGACGAACTCCTGGTCCTTGACCTCCAGGTCCATCTCGCTGACCGCAACGACCTCGCCGTCGAAGACCTTCGATACCTTCTTCAGAACGACGTTCGCCATCCTAAGACCTCCAGCTTGTTATCCGGCTTCCAGGGAGTGACCGACGCCGAGGCTCGTCATGACGTCGCCAACAGTGTAGTGGGAACCCGTTATCAAGACAAGGTCCGCTTCACAGGCCAGCGACAGAGCTCTGCCGATCGCGGCACCGGGCGTATCGACAACCATCGCCTCGAGCCCCATCTCGCGGGCCATCTGGGCGACGTCCTCGGGGTCCGCTGCTCGGGACGTGGCCGGCCGCGTGACGATCAGAAGGTCGACGAAGTCAGTCAACGCGGCGACGAAGCCACGCACGTCCTTGTCGGCCATGATGCCGAGAACAGCTATCGTCCGCTCGGGCGCGAAGACCTCCTTGAAGGAGGAAGCCAGCACGCGAGCGCCGTCAGGGTTGTGCGCGACATCGGCGATGACGGTCGGACGGCGGTCGATGATCTGCATCCTGCCGATGCAGGAGGCCTCCGCCATGCCGCGCTTGACGGCCCGCTCGTCTAGCGTCAACGTTCCTTCGCGCTGGAGTTCCACGAGTGTGACGAGGGCCGTGGCGGCGTTCGTCACCTGATGCCGCCCGATCATCGAAGTCGAGACCCCGTCGAACCTGGCCTCCTCGTGCGAGAAGTCGAAGAAGCTCCCCGAGGGCGTCACTGACACCCTGGAAACAGCGCAGTCTGCGTTGACGTCCACGAACCGGGCTCTCCTGGCGGCTGCGACGCCTCTGATCACGTCGGCCGCCACCCCGGTCGCGCCTACGACCACCGTGCCCGAGTTCCGTATGATCCCGGCTTTTTCCGCAGCGATGCTCGCGATGTCGCTCCCGAGGATCTCCGAGTGGTCTATGGCGATCTTCGTGATGACCGACATGAGCGAGTCGAGAGCGTTCGTAGCGTCGAGTCTGCCTCCCAGCCCGACCTCGGCCACGGCCAGGTCGACGCCCTCATCGGCGAAGTGGACCGCAGCGGCAGCCGTTACGATCTCGAAGAACGTGGCGTCGATCTCGTCGGCGTAGGGCTTCACCATCTCCACGAGCTCCACCACGCGGGCCTGCTCGATGGACCGTCCGGACACCGATACGCGCTCGGTGAAGTCAATGACGTGAGGTGAGGTGTACAGTCCCACGCGGAGGTCGTGCTCAGCGAGAACAGAGGCGATCATGCAGGAGGTAGAGCCCTTCCCGTTCGTGCCGCCCACGTGGACGATGCGGAACTTCTCGTGCGGACTGCCCACCGCGCGCAGCAGGTGCTCCACACGCTCGAGTCCCGGCTTCATCACGAAGCGGTGCCTGGCGAAGAGCCAGTCCAGGCAGGACCTGTATGAATCAAAGGCCTTGCTTCCTTGCCTGGTCAAGCGTGTCCTCCGCCCGGTCGCGCTCCTCGTCCCCGAAGAAGTCCAGAATCTTGCCCAAGGTCTTCCGCAGCTCCTTGCGGTGCACGACCATGTCGACCATGCCGTGCTCGAGCAGGAACTCGGCCTTCTGGAACTCCTCCGGGAGGTCCTGTTTTATCGTCTGCTGAATGACCCTCGGCCCGGCGAAGCCTATGAGCGCTCCCGGCTCCGCGATGATCACGTCTCCGAGCGAAGCGAAGCTGGCCGTGACACCACCGGTCGTCGGGTGAACCTGTATGACGATGTGGAGCAGCCCCTCGTCGTGGAACTTCGCCAGCATGGCGCTCGTCTTGGCCATCTGCATGAGGGACAGTATCCCTTCCTGCATTCTGGCGCCTCCGGAACTCGACACGGTGACGAGTGGAACTCGCTCCTCGATGGCCATCCGCGTCAGCCTGGCTAGCTTCTCGCCCATGGCCGAGCCGAGGCTACCTCCCAGGAACGCGAACTCGAGGAGCGCCATCATCACCAGATGGCTCTCGATCCTGGCACTGCCCGTCAGGACGGCCGAGGACAGCCCGGTCTTCTTGACCGCGTCCTCGAGACGCTCGGTGTACTTGCGCGAGTCTGTGAACCTCAGTGGGTCGGCGGAAGTCACGCCCGTCAGAAGCTCAACGAAACTCCCGGGATCGACGAGGATGTCCCGGTACTGCACGGCGCTGATCCGGAAGTGATAGCCGCACTTGGGACACGTCCAGAGGCCGCGCTCCAGCTCCTTGTGATAGATGATCTCCCCGCAGCCCTCGCACTTCCTCCACAGGCCATCGGGGACCTCGCGCTTCTTCGCGTCCTTGATGCCCGGCTTGCGCCGCCGTAGCCAGGAGACCTGATCCATGACGTCACCTCGATGTCCGGTGCATTGTCAGTCCGCTGATACTAGAGACTACAACTTCCGAGCGACCGCCGCCACGAGAGAAAGCATGCCCTGGGCGCCCTGCCGTCCCGCCTCGAGCACCTCCTTGTGCGTCGTCTCCTCGAAACGTCCAGGCAAAGGCACGTTCGTGATGAGCGAGAGCCCAAGAACCTCCAGGCCCATCTCGTGAGCCGCCTGCACCTCGGCCACCGTAGACATGCCCACGGCATGAGCCCCCAGGCGCCTGGCGGCGGCTATCTCCGCGGGCGTCTCGTACGTCGGACCGAGCGAGCCCATGTAGACTCCCTCGCGCAGCCGAATCCCTCCGGCAAGCGCCTCTTCCCTCGCGAGTGCGGCCAACCTCGGCGTGTACGCCAGCGCCATCCGGAACGTGCCGCCGGTTCTCGGTCTGAAGCGACCCGTGACCATCGAGATCTGGTCGCGGATGAGCATGATGTCCCCGACGTCGAATCCGGGGTCGATCCCACCGGCCGCGTTCGTGATCACGAGAGCGCGCGCGCCTAGTTCGCGGAAGAGACGCACCTGCCACGTGACGTCGGAGTACTCCCTGCCCTCGTAGTAGTGTACACGCCCGGAGAAAACGAGAAGGTCTCGCCCGCCCAGCCGGCCAAAGACGGCCGTGCCCGCGTGGCCCTGGACTCCGGGCGCCGGAACTCCGGGGATGTCCCGGTAAGGGACGACGACGCGCTCGTCGAGACCGTCGGCGAACGAGGAGAGACCGGACCCCAGCACGACGGCCGCCACCGGGACACCGAACCCCGAATCTCGGAGATGCGACGCAGCGAGAGCCACGCTCCCAGGCTCGTCTGTCATCTGTCCTTCCCCTCGCCCAGATCGGCTATCATCACGATGGCGTCCTCGCCCGAGTCGGCGTAGTAACGCTTCCGTATGGCCACGGGCCGGAACGCGAAGTGTTCGTAGAGCCTTATCGCCCTCAGATTGGACTCGCGCGCCTCCAGCGTCGCAAGCGTCACGCCCCTTCCAGCCGCCTCCTCGAGTGCCCTGCCAAGCAACCTCCTCCCGATTCCCCGTCCCTGGGCGTCGGGAGCGACCGCGATGTTCCCTATGTGAAGCTCGTCGTAGACTATCCAGGAGACCAGATAGCCGACGACGCGCACGTCCAGCAGAGCGACCCATGAAGCTGCGCCCTCGCCGAGGCACTCCCTCTCGAACGAGGCCCGCGACCACGGCGATGGAAAGACAGCCCGCTCGATCGAGGACACTTCGTCAACGTGCTCGAGCGACATAGGCTCGATGGCGACGGGCCCACCGGCGTTCATCTAGAGCCCTCTCAGGTAGACGGGCCTGATCGAAGCCAGGTCGG
>CAZLTC010000008.1:0-9551 GCA_964562405.1 uncultured bacterium
GGCGCGGACGTGTTCAAGGTGGTGCCGGCGCAGGACGCCCAGGTGGCGCGCTCGCCGCACACACAGAAGACGTCCGAATGAGAATCCCGCGACGCATTCGGCCCTTGCTGGCGCTGGTTCTTTGCGTGGCTGCCGCGGTGGTCGCCGGAGCGCCTGGCGGCGCGACCGAGCCAGGTGCGACCGCACGACCCGTCCTGCCGGCCGAGTGGAGATTGCCGGGCTACGACTCCGGGACCACGCTGTACGATCCCGTTCCGTCGTCGCCGGTATCGAAACCCTATGGACTCCGTGCCGCGCTGACGTTCGTGCCCCGGCAGTTCACGGATGAATCCCGTGGAAACGCGCTCTTCGCCGCCAGCATCGATGGTCCTTCCGAGCTCCGCATCATCGGGTCCGAGAACGCGGGCGCTCACGAGCGCGACGTCGCACACACCATGGCTTGGAACCCTGGGGGCGATTCCGAGGCTCAGCCCCTCTGCAGCGGACGCCTGCTCGCCGTCTTCAGAGCGAAGCCAGCGCACGATCTGAGGTTGTTGTGCTGGGATCCTATACAGCAGTACGAGCCGGTTCCTGAAGCCTCGGGTCTGGTCGCATCAGACCTGTTCGTGCTCAACTACCCGCGAGAGGCCAACTTGACCCAGCCGGAGTGCCTGAAGTCGGCGCTCCGACACGCCGCCCGAGGCGAGTCGCTTCACATCGATAACATCATTGAGACGGTGACGACGGACGGGGTCGTGGCCACGAAGACTCGCATGGATCCGTCGCACAACCCGTCCGTTGCGGTGGCGACCGTCCTCGGTGAACGAACGGTCGGACTCGTGAGCTTCAACAGCGGGTATCAAGTGAGCGAGGCCCTGTATCGCGAGCTCACGTTGCCGCAGCTGAGGTCCACCGGCTTCGAGTCACCTCGCGCCACTACCAGGTCGTACGGGAGCTTCCGTGGAATGCTGGCCATCGACCTGGGCAATGGAGAGGCCCTCTGGGAACGACGGCTCGGGACGAATCCCCTGCCGGCCGCGTGTGGGGACCTGGACGGGGACGGAGTCGAGGAGATCGTCGTTCCAGTGCACGCTCCCTCCAATGGGATAAGCGCCTGCGGGACGACCGACTCAGGCTGCGCGTACGTGCTCTGCCTCGATCTGGACGGCAGCGAGATATGGAGGCACCGAACAGTAGGGCCTTACATGAGCACTCTCACAGCCGTCGGCAACGTGCGCGGTGGCGATGCGCTGGAGGTGGTCGCAACGAGCGGGACTCCAAGGGACGTCGAAGCAGGATCCGTCACGGTGTTTGACGGCGCCGGCACGGTGCTGGCGGAGAGCCTCGTCGTGGGAAGCGCGGCGGGGCTGGTGCTCGCCGACCTCGACCGAGACGGTCTTCAGGAAATCATCACCGGTGACACCGGAGGAAGACTGGTTGCCTACGACGGCGAGCTGAGCGTCGTCCGCGCAACGGTTGGGACCGATCATCCGGGATACGAGCGCAGCAGGCTCAGACCCTTAGCAGCCAACGACATCGATGGCGACGGCGACATCGAAATCGTGGCTCTCTCTATAGGATGGACGCAGCGCGTCTGGAATCCGATCCTGCCTGGACCGGGTCTCAAGATGGACCCAGTGTCGTATGTGGTGATACTCAACGAGGAACTTGAGGAAGAGGCGCGCGCGCCGTTCTACGCCGAGAGAGTGCGGGGAAGGGGTCCCGGTCCATTGAACTGCGTTGTGGCGGACGTGAACGGGGATGGGGTCAACGAGGTCGTATTGGGGATGGCCGACGACGAATGGTCCGTGTTCGAGATCGTGGAGCAGGAGGTTGCGCCGTGACCAGGATCGCGTTCGTCTGCCTGATGGTCGCCCTGAAGGCGGAACTCGCTGTCGGCGCCGGTGCGCTGCCCGCCGAGATACTGAGCGAGACCGTGCTCTCACAGTATGCGGCTCTCCCGACCTGCGCGACGCACGGGGGAGAACCCCTGGTGTCAGACCGCGCGGCCGGCAAGAGCGACCTCATCGTTGGTTATGACGACGGCGCGATAGTGATCTTCCAGTTCGACTCGCTGAATCTCAACACGCCTGCGTTCACCGTGCGCCTGCCGGGCGGCCGGCCGGTCGATGACATCTGCGGTATCAGGCCGCTCTCTCACCGGTCGGCCAGACAGGACGCGTTCGTAATCGCCCTGCAGGGGCGAGACCTTACGCTCGTCAGCACGGAGTCCATCAGGGCACTGGACACACGGGCGCTTCCGGCTACGTCGGACGGGTATCGTCTGGCCGTCATCGATGCGTCGCAGAGGACGTTCGTTCACGATGGCGAGTCGATCTTCGAGATCCGCGACGTTCCCGACGCGGACGGCTGGTCTCTCGACATGCGCCGTATCTCCGGACCCGGCAGGCTCACCTCCGTTATCACGCTTTCCGACAGACTGCTCCTGGTCGGCGAGACCGATGTGACTGAGATCTCCGGAGCGGGGACGGAGACGCTCCCCATAGATATGGAGGCGCCGGGCGCGCCTGATAGCCTTGTATGTTCGTGCGGCTCATCCGACTGGATCGCGTTCGCGTACGCGTCCGGCGAGTCGGGCCGAGCGTCTGTCTACAGGCGAATGGGCGACGAGTGGTCGCCCTGGTCGACGACCGGATTGCCCGGCGTTCCAAGCGCCGCGGCCGCGTACGACGACACGACGGCGGCGTTTGCGGGCGGACTCACGAGCGCCGCCGGCGACGCGATAGGCTGGATAGCCCTGGTCGACATTAGCGGCAACGTGCGCGCGCGGTCCGATCACCCTGTCCCGGTGGCGTACCTTGCCGTCCTTGATGATTGGGTCGTGGCTCACGGGAAGCGCAGCAACTTGTCCGTGTACACAAGATCCCTGGACCCGATCTGGGACCACGCCTCCATGGTCATACCTGTGGCTCTCTTGGTGCAGAACTTCGACGGCCTCGGCTATGAGGATGTAGCAGTTGTGGGAGCCGAGGAGCAGGGCCGCAAGCGTGCCGAGATCGACTCCATGCGCGTGTTGCTTGACCGTCCGGACCTGTTCGCGGACGCCGAGATCATCGGGGCCAACCCCGACGGTTCCGGCGGGATCTACTACCGCCTCGCATCCCGTGCCGTGCTGTTTCTCAACAACAGGGAACGCTTCGAGAGCGTTCTGGCCATAGAGTCGGTGCGCGCCCGTGCGGCCCTGGCGGAAGGCCGGTCGGACGAGGCCCGCCCGGCCGCGATGGAGGCCCGCGCTGCTGCTGCGGCCCTGGGGCTCCGGTCCGAGGTTCGCGAACAGACCAGCGTGCTCGTCGAGAGCCGCTACCTCCCTGTTCGGCGCCGGCGCATGTACATCTGGTCCGCCGCACTCCTCGCGGCTGGCATCTGGATCTCCGCGCTGTATCTGCGAGACAGGACCGACCGCGCTGGTGTCGGGATGGCATCGGCCGGCGCCCTCCTGATCGCGGCGATCGTCGGGTACGTGCTCCGCCGTCCTCCGCAGTTCGGCCTTCTGTTCCTGGGCGGCGCCGTTCCCCTGGTCGCGCTTGCCGTCACGGCCGGGCGCCGGAGCCTGCAGTACGCTGCCCTTGCGCCCGGCGCCCCGATTGAGGAGCTGAGCCGTGGCATCATGGGGTTCCGACATGGAGGTCAGGGCGACTTCAGTCCCGAACTCGGTGGCAAGGTGAGCGATGATGCCAGGAAGAACATCACCCAGCTGGCGTACCTCGCCAGGGAGATGATGGACGCGCGGGACGTTCCCGAGCGGTTCGATGCGATGAAGCGCGTGCTCGCGAAGAGCGCCGCCACGTTCCGTGAGTCCGTGATGCCCGAGATCTCGCATTTGGCCGCCCTCGGTCGGAGCATCGGCTTCATGGTCGAACGGCTCAACAGGATGGAGGCGGCGTCGGCGAGCATCGACCGGGCGCTGACATCGATCCTCGCGGAAACGCCGCCCGGAGAGAGTGAGTTCGCGGAGCGTCTTCGCGAGATCAAGGACTCCCGCCAGGCTCTCGTCGACTCGGCCGAGGCCGTGTGCGAAGCGGTGGTGGCGAACCCGGGCTGTTCACTGAACTCGGTGCTCGACGATCTCATGGATCTACGTTCCGACTTCTTGTCGAAGCACTCGGTCGGCGTGAGGTTCGAGTCGGACGTGGACCGCGAGACCGACGCTGTAAGGGGCTCACGCTACGTCCTCTTCACAGTGTTCGAGAACGTCGTGACGAACGCCGTCATGGCAATGAAACAGACAAACGAGCGAAGTCTGGGCATCACCGCACAGGAAGACGGCGCGGCGTGCGTCGTCGTAGTGACAGACAACGGTCGTGGCATGAGCGACGAGGAACTCGGACGTGTCTTCGAAGAGAAGAACGGATCCGAGGAGGGTGGCTTCGGCCTTCCATACTCACGCCGGGTTCTGCGGCGGCTCGGGGGGAACATGTCCATCGTGAGCGAGCCCGGAGTCGGGACAGAGGTCACGGTGTCAATACCGCGCTGGAGCGCAGTGTGCGATGGAGATGACAATGGGTGAGAGACCGGACGCCAGGAAGAAGCTGCTCCTTGTGGATGACAGCGTTCCGTTCCTTGAGGCGGCCAACGCGGTGCTGTCCGCTGACTTCGAGGTCGCAAGCGTTTCCGACCCCGCGGACGTCCTGGACGCGTGCAGGAGGGAAGAACCCGACGCCGTGCTTCTCGACCTCTACTTTGACGGCGCTCCACGGGGTTTCGACATCCTGAGCGAGCTTCTGAGTGAGTATCCGTTCCTGCCGGTGATCATGTGGACCGAGTCGGAGTCGATGGACGAGGAACTCAGGTCGCAGGAACTCGGAGCGTTTCACCACGTGAGGAAGGACGCCCGGCCGGGAGACGTCGTGGTGGTCGTGGACGCGGCCCTAAGACGCCGACGGGTGCTCATCCAGGACGAGACTCTGAGAACCGAGGAGGACAAGCGCTGGGGCGAGTTCGTGTACGCAAGCTCGTCGATGGACCGTGTCTTCCGTGGCCTGGAGAAGATCGCGGCGTCAGACCAGTCCGTGCTGATAACCGGCGAGACCGGCGTCGGAAAGGGACTCCTGGCGAGGGAGATCCACAGGCGCAGCTCGAGGGCGGGCGGCCCTTTCAGAGTCGTCGAATGCGCCTCGCTGCCCGACACGATCGTAGAGAACGAGCTGTTCGGTCACGAGCGCGGCGCCTACACGGGAGCGGTCTCGCAGCAGATAGGGAGCTGCGAGGCGGCCGACGGTGGCACGCTGTTCCTCGACGAGATAGGCGACATGCCGTTGGTCTCTCAGGCCAAGCTCCTGCGGCTGGCCGACGAGGGCAGGTTCAAACGCCTGGGCGGCACCCGAGAGCAGTCGGTGAACATTAGGATCGTGGCTGCCACGAACCACGATCTCGAAACCGAGGTCGAATCCGGGACCTTCCGAAAGGACCTCTTCTACAGGCTCAACACGTTCCATTTGAACATCCCTCCACTTCGGGAGAGGAGGGAGGACATCGTTCCTCTCGCGAGGCACTTCGCGGCCGCTTCTGCCAGGGGCGGGCGAAGTGGGTTCACGCTCTCTCCCGGGGCCGAGATGTACCTCCAGTCCCAGAGCTGGGAGGGCAACGCCAGAGAACTCCTGCACGCCGTCGAGCGCGCCTGCGTTCTCGCGGCCGACACCGTGCTCAAGCCCCAGGATGTGGCTTTGCCCGGCCGCGAGGCCAAGGCTCCACCGGACTACGAGACTGCCAAGGAGAGGACCCTCCTCGACCTCAAGCGTACTCTGACGAGCGAGGCGCTCAGGCGAAACGACGGGAACATCACCGCCGCAGCGGAGGAGCTGGGTGTATCGAGGCAGACCTTCCATCGCTTCCTCCGGGAGACGGGGTTGAGCGACACGGACGAATAGGCCATCCCGGCGTATGCGAAACGGGCCGGATCGTAGCGGGAACCTTCCTAAGGAGTAACGCGGAGACGACACGGGGCGGGCCCGTCACAAGGGCGTCGTGGAGCGGCCGGTCCGCTCACCGTTCCACGATCACGACGGACTCCCCGCCGATGGCCATGCCGGCCGCGTGGGGCTTCGTCCGCGGAAGCCATAACCTCTCACCAGAGAAGGTGTTGCGCTCCAGGAGACATCGCAACCGTGCGCGACCCATTCCGGCACCAACCTTGCCCCCATCGTGAGCAGAGCGGGCAGCGCGGCCGCTGGATCGGAGGGCAACGTGCGGATCCTGGTCGTTGACGACGACGTCCAGTTCACGAGCCATCTGCTGAGCGTGAAGCCAAGGACCGCCGACGTGGAGGTCGTTCACGACACGTACTCGGCGATGGAGAAGCTGAGACTCACCGAGCCCGATGTGGTCGTCCTGGACATGCGAATGGCCCCTCTGCTTGCTCCCGACGCGGCCAGCGAGGGGCTCGCGATCCTGGGGGCCATTCGGGGCGGACGCCGGGGACGACTCCCGGTGGTCGTGGTGACCGAATCGAGCGACGCCGACACGCTTGCGTGGTGTGAGAGTCTCGGTGCCGACGCCGTCCTGCAGAAGGCCGACGGGTTGAAACAGGTCTTCGAGGCCGCTAGCAGGGCCGTGCTCGCGACCTCCCTTGACGCGGGGCAGAAGGTGGACGGAGAGGGCCCGGTCGAAGGTGGCCCCAGCGAGAGCCGCGCGGGCTGACGCCGCGCCGGCAGTTCATCACAAACAGCGCAGAAGAGACCAGAAGCCCGGGCGGCATACGCCCGGGCGCGCTGTTTGGTTGACCCGCCGCGCCGCGCCGCGACCGTAACCCCACACCAGGAACATTGTTGACGCCCCTTCCAAGGGCATGATAGCATCTTGAGGCTGGTTCCGTTCCAACCCGCGCGGCGGCCGCCGACGACCGCGCAATCGGACATATCGATCAGGCTTAGACCGGCAACTACACCGACTCTTCCAACCCGGAGGTGTCTGTGCCAGACCGGCGCGGTACGGTTCAGGTCTACACAGGAGACGGGAAGGGCAAGACGACCGCCGCCCTCGGACAGGCTCTGAGAGCTGTCGGGCACGACCTATCCGTATACGTTGTGCAGTTCATGAAGGGTAGCCCGAACTACGGCGAGTTGGCCTCGGCCGCCCGGCTTCCCAACTTCACGATCGAGCAGTCCGGCCGCGACGAGTTCGTCGACAAGAAGAACCCCGCACAGATAGACATCGACCTGGCCCGGAAGGGCCTCGCCCGGGCGCGCGAGGTCCTGACAGGGGGCAGCTACGACCTCGTCATTCTGGATGAGCTTAACGTCGCCCTGGATTTTGGGCTCGTCTCGCTCGAGGACGTCCTCGACCTCATCCGCTCGCGCCCGCCACATGTGGAACTCATCATCACCGGGCGCGCCGCGCATCCGGAGGTCGTCAAGATCGCGGACCTCGTGAGCGAGGTCCTGAACATCAAGCATCACTACGACGCCGGCGTGCAGGCGCGCGAGGGCGTCGAGTACTGAGGAGAACGTGGGCGGAAGCCAGGTCGACCGGATGCTCGAGAGGTTCTTCGCCGGTGAGGTGACCGGCCTCGCCAGGGCGATAACCTGGATCGAGAACGAGGACGAGCGTGGGCGCGAGGTCCTGGACGCGGTCTATCCGAGGACGGGCAAGGCCTACCGCATCGGCATCTCGGGCCCACCGGGTGCCGGCAAGAGCACGCTCGTCGACACGCTCACGGAGCACTTGCTCGACCGCGGAAAGACCGTGGGCATCATAGCGGTCGACCCGACGAGCCCGTTCACTGGCGGCGCGCTTCTGGGCGACCGCATACGGATGCAGCGCCTGGGCACGCGCGAGGGCGTCTTCATCCGCAGCATGGCCACGCGCGGCGGGTTGGGCGGACTCTCGCGCACCGCGACGAGCGTCGCCGCCGCGATGGACGCCTTCGGCCTCGACTACGTCATCTTCGAGACCGTGGGCGTGGGCCAGTCCGAGCTGGACATCGCCGACGCTGCCGACACGACCGTCATCGTTCTCGTTCCGGAGTCGGGCGACAGCATCCAGGCCATGAAGGCCGGCCTCATGGAGATCGGCGAGATCTTCGTCGTCAACAAGGCCGACCGCGAGGGCGCCGACATGACCGTCCAGGAGATCATGTCGATGCTGACGCTCAAGAGCGGCTCGGGCGGCTGGGAGCCTCCGGTCCAGAAGACCGTGGCTTCCGTCGGAGAGGGCATTCCCGGGCTGGCCGACGCCATCGGCAGCCACGGGGAGTTCCTTCTGACGAACGGGCTCCTGGCGGAGCGCAGACGGAGACACTTCGTGTCGCAGGTCAGGGAGATCGTCGTGGCAGAACTCGAACGCGACCTCTACGCGCGGCTGGGCGACAACGCGCGCCTCGACTCGATGGTTGGGGACGTGTCGAAAGGGCACCGTTCACCGTACGTGATAGCGAGAGAGGTCTTGGACGGAATAGTGAGATAGCGTGCAGCTGGTCGGGCCGCAACGGGCCCGGAACCGAAGGGAGAAGGAAGCATGGATTTCGCGCTCACCCAGGACCAGAAGATGGTCCGTGACATGGTACGCGAGTTCGCGGAGAAAGAGCTGGAGCCGATCGCGGCAGAGATCGACGAGAGCCGTGAGTTTCCCACGGCGACGCTCAAGAAGATGGCGGGGCTTGGCCTCATGGGTGTGGTGATCCCCGAGCAGTACGGCGGGGCCGGGATGGACTTCACGACGCTCGCCATCATCTGCGAGGAGATTTCGCGCGTGTGCGCGTCGCACGGGGTCATCACCGCGGTCAACAACTCGCTGTGCGCGTATCCTATCTACTTCTTCGGCACCGAGGAGCAGCGCAAGAAGTACCTGCCCGACCTCTGCTCCGGCAAGAAGTTCGGCGCCATCGGCATCACCGAGCCGAACGCCGGCTCCGACCCGGCCTCTATGGAGACCACGGCGGTCGACAAGGGCGACCACTACGTCATGAACGGCACGAAGGCGTGGATCACCAACGGCCAGGCCGCCGACACGTTCGTCATCTTTGCGTACACCAACCCTGAAGAGCGCCACAAGGGCATGAGCGCCTTCATCGTCGAGAAGGACTTCAAGGGCTTCAGCGTCGGCAAGCACGAGAACCTGATGGGCATCCGGGCGACGGGCAACTGCGAACTCATCATGGACGACTGCATCGTCCCTAAGGACAACCTGCTTGGCGGGGAGGGCGACGGCTTCAAGGTCGTCATGCACACGCTCGACGTCTCCCGCATCGACATCGGTGCCCAGGGCGTGGGCATCTCCCAGGGCGCGCTCGACGCGGCCATCAAGTACTCGAAGGAGCGCGTCCAGTTCGGGAAGCCCATTTGCGAGTTCGAGATGGTGCAGGACATGATCGCGCAGATGTCGGCCCAGGTCGATGCGGCCAGGCTCCTGGTCTACCGTGCTGCGTCGATGAAGGACGCGGGCGTCAAGAGGTTCACGCGCGAGGCGGCCATAGCCAAGTACTTCGCGGCGGAGACCGCGGTCGCTGTAACTAGGATGGCGGTCCAGATCCACGGGGGGAACGGCTACTCGAAGGACTACGCCGTCGAGCGCATGTATCGCGACGCCAAGATCGTTGAGATCTACGAGGGAACGAG
>CAZLTC010000008.1:9651-20497 GCA_964562405.1 uncultured bacterium
ATGGCTGTCTCACTTCAGGAGAGGTTCGAGCTTCTTGGCTGCATACAGTGCGGGCGCTGCACGGCCGGGTGCCCGGTGGGACTCAGGACGTACCTGAACATCCGGAAGGTCGTCTACGAGGGGCTCACCGGCACGGGCCCGAAGGACGCCAAGGGCAGGCCGGAGGCGTGGAACTGCACGACCTGCTCGACCTGCACTGAACGATGCCCCAAGGGCGTCAAGCCGATGGAGCTCCTGATAGGGCTCAGGTCGGCCGCGATCGAGAAGGGCAAGGCGCTCCCGACCGTGCGCGACGCGCTCGAGAGCACGTTCAAGCACGGGAACCCCTGGGGGCGCGGCCGAGAGAAGCGCATGGAGTGGGCGTCGGAGCTGAACGTCCCGGTCGCCGCGGAAGGCGAGACCGCGCCACTTCTGTTCTTCTTCGGCTGCACGCCGGCGTACGACCCCCGCGCACAGGAGGTTGCGAAGGCGCTCGTGAGGCTCTTCGAGGCCGCCGGCGTCGAGTACGCGACGCTGGGCACGGCTGAGTCGTGCTGCGGCAACGAGGTCTGGCGCATGGGCGAGCAGGGCCTCTTCGAGCTTCTGGTCGAGGGCAACCGCGCTCTCTTCGAGAGTCGCGGTGTCGAGACCATCGTCACCGCCTCGCCGCACTGTATGAACACTCTCAAGAACGAGTACGGCGAGCTGGGTCGCGAGGTGCTGCACTACACGCAGTTCCTCCTGCCGCTCATCGAGAGCGGCGCGCTCAAGCTCACGAAGGAGCTGGGCAAGAAGGTCACCTACCACGACCCGTGCTTCCTCGGAAAGCACAACGACATCTACGATGAGCCGCGCGAGATGCTGCGGCGCATCCCCGGCGTCACGTTCGTCGAGCTGGACCGCTCGCGCGAGCGCGCGCTCTGCTGCGAGGGGGGCGGCGGGAGGATGTGGGTCGAGGCGGTCGAGGAACGCGGCCAGAGGGTTGCCGAGATACGTGTCAAGGATGCCGTCGAACTCGGCGTCGACTACCTGGTCACCGCGTGCCCGTTCTGTCTAATGACGCTGGAGGACGCGGTCAAGACGAGCGGGAACGAGGGCAAGATAGAGATCGTGGACCTTGCGGAACTCGCGGCGATGGCGCTGTAGCGGACGCGGCTGAACGGGAGGAACGGAGAACAGATGAACATCGTTGTCTGCGTGAAACAGGTGCCCGAGACGGCCGAGGCAGAGATCAAGCTCGCCCCCGACAAGAAGGGCATAGTCAAGGAAGGCCTTCCGCTTCAGATCAACGAGGCCGACAACTACGCGCTCGAGCAGGCGCTGCTCCTCACGGAGGAGCACGACGGCGACGTCACGGTCGTGACACTGGGGCCGGACTCGTCCGACGAGGTGCTCCGGATGAGCATGGCCAAGGGCGCGGCCGATGCGGTGCGCCTGGGCGATCCGGCGTTCGACCGCGGTGACGCGGTGGCGACGGCGGAGGCGCTGGCGGCCGCGATCAGCGGAATGGAGTACGACCTGGTGCTGACGGGCTGCATGTCGTCCGACGACGGCAACACGGCCGTGGGCGTGGCGCTCGCGCAGTGCCTGGGCGTGCCGCACGCCACCTACGTGACCCAGATGGAGGTGGGCGACGGTGAGATCACGGTCGGACGCGAGTTGGAGGGCGGCCTAGTCGAGAAGCTCAGGATGAAGCTCCCCTGCGTCATCGGCATCCAGACCGGCATCAACGAGCCGCGCTACGCGTCGATAATGGGCATCGCGAAGGCGGCGAAGCGCGAGATCGCGATGAAGTCCCCGTCGGACGTAGGGTTGGACGAAGGGGCAGTGGGTGAGAGCGGTTCGAAGACGTGTGTGGTCGAGCTTGCGTATCCGCCGGCCGGCAAGGGCGCGGAGATGCTCGAGGGGACCCCGCCGGAGGCGTCAGGCAAGCTGGCTTCTGTGCTTCGGGAGAAAGGATTCGTCTGATGAGAGAGATCCTCGTTCTCGCGGAGCACAGAGAAGGCGAGCTTCGCGACATCACGTTCGAGATGCTGGGGAAGGCCCGCTCGCTCGCGGAGGCGACCGGCGCGACCGTCTCAGCTCTCATCCTTGGCTCGGGCATCGGCGAGTTCGCCGATGCGCTCAAGGGCCACGCCGACGAGGTGCTCGTACTGGACCACGGCGGCCTCAAGCACTTCAACTCCGCGGTCTACCAACCGGTCCTGGCGGAGATCGTCAAGTCTCGCCGGCCCGGCCTCGTGATGGTCGGTCACACCGCGTTCGGCGTCGACCTTGGCCCGAGCCTCGCGGTCGAGCTGGGGCTCCCGCTCGCGTCCGACTGCATCGACCTCGCTTATGACGGCGGCGTTCTCAAGGCCACGCGCCAGATCTACGAGGGTAAGGTCAACGCCACGGTCTCGTTCGGCGACGCTCCGACGGCGCTCGTGACGGTTCGTGCCTCCGCGTTCCCCGTCGAGGACTCGGCGCGCGGCGGCAAGATCACGGAACTCGACACGACCGTGCCTGAAGAGCCGGCGATGCGGAAGTTCCTCGAGTACGTGGAGGCGGCCGTCGGCGACGTCGACATCACCAAGGCCGACGTCATCGTGTCGGTCGGTCGAGGCATCCGCGAGCAGGAGAACCTGCCGATGGTCGAGGAGCTGGCCAAGCTCCTGGGCGGCGTGGTTGCGTGCTCGCGGCCCGTCGTCGACGCCGGCTGGCTGGGCAAGGACAGGCAGGTCGGCTCTTCGGGCAAGACGGTCAAGCCCAAGCTCTACCTGGCGATAGGCATAAGCGGCCAGTTCCAGCACATGAGCGGCATGAAGGCCGCAGACACCATCGTCGCCATCAACAAGGACCCGAAGGCCCCGATATTCGCGGAGGCCGACTACGGCATTGTCGGCGACCTCTTCAAGGTCGTCCCGGCGCTGAAAGACAAGATCGGCGAGCTTCGCGCCTAGCGCGGTTTCATCTCCACCGGAGAGACAGCGTGGACCAGGGAAAGAACGCAAGAGAAGTGAGCGAGCGGAGGCTGGGTGTTTACATCTGCCACTGCGGCATCAACATCGCGCGCACGGTCGACGTCGAGGGCGTGGCCAAGGCGGCCTCGTCGCTCCCGGGCGTGGTCGTGGCGAAGACGTACCAGTACATGTGCTCCGACCCGGGGCAGAACCTCATCAAGAACGACATAGAGGAGCACGGACTGACCGGGGTCGTCGTGGCCGCCTGCTCGCCACGCATGCACGAGCCGACCTTCAGGGCGGCAGTGGCCGACGCGGGGATGAACCCGTACCTCTTCGAGATGGCCAACATCCGCGAGCAGTGCTCGTGGATTCACGAAGAGGGTGAGGAGGCGACCCGTAAGGCGATAGACCTCGTTCGCGCGGCGGTCGCCAGGGCGTCGCGCCTCGTCAGGCTCACCGGGCGCGAGGTCGAGGTGACGCCCGAGGCTCTCGTCATCGGCGGCGGTATCGCGGGCATCCAGGCCTCTCTCGACATCGCGGAGGCTGGTTACAAGGTCCACCTCGTCGAGCGCCAGCCGTCGATAGGCGGGCACATGGCGCAGCTCGACAAGACGTTCCCGACGCTAGACTGCTCGGCGTGCATCCTCACGCCGAAGATGGTCGACGTCGCGCGGCACCCGAACATCGACCTTCTGGCGTACTCCGAGATCGAGGAGATCACCGGCTACATCGGCAACTTCCACATCAAGGTCCGGAAGAAGGCGACGAGCGTCAACAGACACCTGTGCACGAGCTGCGGTGACTGCATGGAGAAGTGCCCGGCCAAGGTCCCGTCCGAGTTCAACGAGGGCGCGGGCATGCGCGGGGCCATCTACAAGCCGTTCCCGCAGGCCGTCCCGAGCGAGCCCGTCATCGACCGCGAGCACTGCCTCTACTTCACGCAGAACGGGAAGTGCGGCGTGTGCGCGAAGATCTGCACGGTCAAGGCGATCGACTACGAGATGGAGGACGAGATCGTCGAGTTCGACGTCGGGACCATCGTTGTCGCGACCGGCTACGACGAGTTCGATCCGAACCTGAAGCCAGAGCTTGGCTACGGTGTCTACGACAATGTGATCACGGGCCTTGAGATGGAGCGGCTCTGCTCCGCGTCCGGTCCGACCGAAGGCGCCATCGTGGTCGGCGGCAAGGAACCCAAGGACGTCGTCTTCATCCAGTGCGTCGGCTCGCGCGACCAGACGGTCGGCAACGAGTACTGCTCCAGGGTCTGCTGCATGTTCACGGCGAAGCAGGCGCATCTCATCCGCGAGAAACTGCCCAAGGCCAACATCACCATCTTCTACATGGACATCCGCGCCTTCGGGAAGGGCTTCGAGGAGTTCTACGACCGCGTTCGGAAGGAGAACGTCATCTACAGGCGCGGCAGCGTCTCGGAGATCTACCGCAACGGTGAGAGGCTCGTCGTGCGCGGCGAGGACACGCTCCTGGGCGAGCCGATGGAGGTCGAGGCCGACCTCGTCGTGCTGGCCGCAGGGCTCACTCCACGCGGAGAGACGGCCGACGTCGTCAAGCTCCTCAAGCTGTCTCGCTCGTCGGACGGCTTCCTCATGGAGGCGCACCCGAAGCTGCGGCCGGTCGACACGGCGGTCGACGGGGTCTTCCTCGCGGGCTGCTGCCAGGGACCGAAGGACATCCCCGATACCGTCGCGCAGGCCAAGGGCGCGGCATCGTCCGCCATCGCCCCCATGTCGCGCGGCACAGTCATGACCGAGGCGCTCGTGGCGGTCATCGACGAGGACCTCTGCTCAGGCTGCCGCATATGCGTGAGCGTATGCCCATACGGCGCGCTCTCCTACGACGAGAAGGACGACGTGTCGAAGGTGAACGAGGCGCTGTGCAAGGGCTGTGGCACGTGCGCCGCGGCGTGCCCCTCCGGCACCATCACGATGAGTCACTTCACCACGGACCAGATGCTGGCTCAGGTCGTGGCCCTCATCGGAGGTAGCGATGTCTGATCTTAGGACCAAACGGGAGGCCTGGGAGAAGAAGGCCACCGACGCCTCGAAGCAGCGCGACGCGCTCTTCACGTCGGTCTCGGGCGAGGAGGTCGACCTCCTCTACACGCCCGACGACGTGGCCGACATGGACTACATGCGCGACCTGGGGTTCCCCGGCGAGTTTCCGTACACGAGGGGCGTGCGGCACAACATGTACCGCGGGCGCCTCTGGACGATGCGCCAGTTCTCGGGGTTCGGGACGCCCGAGGACTCGAACGCGCGGTACAAGTTCCTGCTCGCGCACGGTCAGACGGGGCTCTCGGTCGCGTTCGACCTGCCGACCATCATGGGTTACGACTCGGACCACGAGCGCGCCGAGGGCGAGGTCGGCGTCTGCGGAGTGGCCATCGACTCGCTGCGCGACATGGAGGTGCTCTTCGACGGCATCCCGCTGGACAAGGTGAGCACGTCGATGACCATCAACGCGCCGGCGGCGATACTGCTGGCGCTCTACATCTGCGTCGGCGAGAAGCAGGGCGTCTCGTCGAAGCAGCTCCGGGGCACCATCCAGAACGACCTCTTGAAGGAGTACATCGCGCAGAAGAGCTGGATCTTCCCGCCGAAGCCGTCGATGCGCATCATCACCGACATCATGGCGTACTGCGCGGAAGAGGTCCCGCAGTGGAACACGATCTCGATCTCCGGATACCACATCCGCGAGGCCGGCTCGACGGCGCTCCAGGAGCTTGCGTTCACGCTCGCCGACGGGTTCGCCTACGTCGAGGCCGGCATCGCCGCGGGGATGGACGTCGACACGTTCGCGCCCAGGCTCTCGCACTTCTTCAACTCACACATGGACTTCTTCGAGGAGATAGCGAAGTTCCGCGCAGCGCGCCGCATCTGGGCGACGGACATGCGCGACAAGTACGGCGCCAAGGACCCTAGATCCTGGCTCCTCAGATTCCACACGCAGACAGCAGGCTGTAGCCTCACCGCGCAGCAGCCCTACAACAACATCGTGCGCACCGCGCTCGAGGCGCTCGCCGGCGTCCTGGGCGGCACGCAGAGCCTCCACACGAACTCGATGGACGAGACGCTGGCGCTTCCGTCGGAGGAGGCGGTTCACGTCGCGCTCCGCACGCAGCAGGTCATCGCGCACGAGTCGGGCGTCCCCAACGTCATCGACCCTTTGGGAGGCTCCTACTACATCGAGGCCCTCACGAACAAGATGGAGGAGGGCTGCCGCGAGTATTTCAAGAAGATCGACGAGCTGGGCGGAGTCATCCCGGCCATCGAGAAGGGCTTCTTCCAGCGCGACATCGCCAAGGCCGCGTTCCGCTACCAGCGCGAGCTGGAGGAGAAGAAGCGCATCGTCGTCGGCATGAACGACTTCATCGACGAGGGTGAGAAGGTCAAGATCGACCTCCTGAAGATCGGGCCGGAGGTGGCGGACCGGCAGAAGAAGGCGCTCGCGAAAGTGCGCGGCGAGCGGGACGATGCGGCGGTCGGAAGCGCGCTCAAGGGACTCAGGAGCGCGGCCGAGGGGACCGACAATCTGATGCCGCACTTCCTGAACTGCTGCCGCGTCTATGCGACCGAGGGAGAGATGATAGACGTCCTGCGGGACGTCTTCGGGGAGTACCGCGAGCCTCCGACCTACTGGTAGTCGATCGGAACCCGGGGGCCGCATCCGGTTCACGCACGAAGAGCGCAGGGAGAAGGGAACCATGGCCGACAGGATACGTGTGCTGGTCGCCAAGCCGGGTCTGGACGGACACGACAGGGGCGCCAAGGTGGTCGCAAGCGCCCTCCGCGACGCCGGCATGGAGGTCATCTACACCGGGCTCCACCAGACGCCCGAGATGATCGTCAACGCAGCCATTCAGGAGGACGTCGACGTCGTCGCTATGAGCATCCTCTCCGGTGCGCACATGACGATGTTCCCCCGGGTCCTCGAGCTCCTCAAGCAGAAGGGCGCGGACGACGTGGTCGTCACGGGCGGCGGCATCATTCCGGAAGAGGACATGGACAAGCTCGCGTCGATGGGCGTCGACCGCCTCTTCGGTCCCGGCACCGACACGAGAGAGATCGCCTCGTATCTTCGCGAGGCCGTCCAGAAGAAGCGCGGGGACAGGTAGGGCGGCCGCGGCCGCGCGACCGGCGAACGCAGTCACGCCGCCGACCGCCGTGCCGCGGAGTCATTCCGGAGGCAGCATGTTCGACCTCACCGAGAGCCAGAAGAGGACGAGGGAGCGCATCCGCGCCTTTGCCGAGGCCGAGATCGCGCCGCAGGCGGCCTCGATGGACAGGGCAGGGGACTTCCCGCGCGAGCTTCTTCGCGCGATGTTCGAAAACGGGCTCATGTCCATCCTGATCCCGGCGGCCTACGGCGGCCGCGGGGCTCCGATGCTCGACTACGTGACGGCCGTCGAGGAGGTCGCGCGAGCCGACGCCAGTTCCGCGCTCGTCATGTCGATACACAGCTCCCTGGTGACCGCGCTCCTGGCCGAGTTCGCCTCGGAGGATATCAAGGAGAAGCACCTCCCGCGGCTTGCCGAGAGGTCGGTAGGGGCGTTCGCGCTCACCGAGGAGAACCCCACGCAGCCGACCAGGGCCCTCGACAAAGGCAGGGCGTTCGTGGCGAGCGGCACCAAGATGTACATCACGAACGGTCCGGTTGCCGACCTCGTGCTGCTTTTCGCCGTGACGGGAGAGGTGGAGGTGGAGAAGGGCGGCAAGACGACGAAGCGCGACGAGGTCAGCGCGCTCCTGGTCGACGCGGGCTCCGAGGGTCTCACGAGGTCGAGCGCTGGAACGAAGCTCGGTCTCTCGGCCGCGCCCGTCGGGAGGCTCGTCTTCAAGGACGTCAAGGTTCCCGCCGACCGGCTGGTCGGTGAGCGGGGAGCAGGCCTCAGGATGGCCATGAAGGCGCTCGACGGAGGCCGCATCGCGGCCGCGGCCATGGGGGTGGGCCTGGGTCAGGCCGCGCTCGAAGCGGCGACGGCGTACGCGCGCACGCGGATCACGCAGGGACAGCCTATCGCCAGATTTCAGGCGGTGCAGCTCATGATCGCCGAGGCGTCGACGAGGCTCGAGGCGGCACGGGCGCTCACGTATCAGGCCGCGTCGACGGCCGACAGGGGAGAGCCCATCACGAAGATCGCCGCACAGGCTAAGCTCTTCGCGTCGGAGGCGTCGTCGTTCGTGGCGTCGAGGGCGCTCCAGGTGCACGGAGGCTCAGGCGTCGTCCGTGACCTCCACGCCGTGGAACGCTACTTCAGGGACGCACGCGTGCTCGAGATCATCGAGGGCACGTCCGAGATACAGAAGCTCGTGGTGGCCGGACAGGAACTCAAGGGTTAGTCGGCGGCCGGAGTTGCGGCACGTCCTTCGCGCGGCGGCAAGCGCGCGGTCAAAGCAGAAAGGCAGAGATGGCCAGCAAGAGAACGCAGTTGGGCGACATGGAACTCGTGAGTCTCGACGCGGGCGTATTCTACTACGACGGCGGCGCCATGTTCGGCGGCGTACCGAAGGTGATGTGGAACGAGCTTATCCCCGCGGACCCCAAGAACCGCATACCTCTCACCATCTCTCCGCTCCTCATAAGGAAGGGCGACAGGAAGATCGTCGTAGACACCGGGTTCGGCGGCATTCACGTCGACGACGACGTGAAATACTACGAGTTCGATCCGTCGGTGAACATTCTGACGGCACTCGCCCAGGAGGGCGTGGAGCCGGGCGAGATCGACACCGTGATACTCACGCACCTGCACTCGGACCATGCGGCCGCGTCGACGATGAGCGGCCCCGACGGCCCGGCGCCGACCTTCCCCAACGCGAGATACGTCATCAATGACATCGAGTGGGAGACCGTCTTCGACCCCGACCCGAGGAGCGCGGCAGCGTACCGCTCCGAGGACTACGTACCCATCGAGGAGGCCGGGCAGCTCGACCTGGTCGGTGACGAGGCCGACTTCGGCGACGGCGTTTCGGTCATCAGGACGGGCGGCCACACGGCGGGGCACATGATGGTCCTGATCGAGAACCAGGGACAGGCCGCCGTCTACCCGGCCGATCTGATCCCAAGCCGCTACCACGTGCGCATCCCGTACGTCGCAGGCATCGACCTCTTCCCACTCGAGGTCATCGCGCGCAAGGAGCGGCTCCTGCGCGAGGCCTCCGATGGCGGGTGGGTGGTCATCCTTGATCACGACGCCATCGGCAACATCGGGCGCATCGAGAAGGACGACCGCGGCAGGTACGTCTTCAAGGACCTCGCCGGCTGAGCGTGGCGCGTCGGCGCGCAGGTGATGCACGGCCGGGCGCGAGATCGAGGGCCGCGGGACCGAAGAGGAGGCGCGAGCCACATGTCGAGGGAAGACAGGTTCAGAGAGCTCGAAGAGCGGATGAAGGCCTCACGCGTCGGCGGCGGAGAGGACCGCATCAAGCGCCAGCACGACGCGGGCAAGCTCACGGCCTGGGAGCGCCTCGAGGTCCTGCTCGACGAGGGCAGCCTCCGCGAGGTCGACTCGCTCGTGACGCATCGATGCACCGACTTCGACATGGAGGCAAAGCGCATCCCCGGCGACGGCGTCGTGACCGGGTACGGCACGATCGACGGCCGGCTCGTCTACGTCTTCGCCCAGGACTTCACGGTGTTCGGCGGCTCGCTCTCCAAGGCCCACGGCGAGAAGATCTGCAAGATCATGGACCTCGCGATGAAGAACGGAGCCCCGGTCGTCGGTTTGAACGATTCGGGCGGCGCGAGGATACAGGAAGGCGTCTGGAGTCTGGGCGGCTACGCCGAGTACTTCCTGCGCAACGTGCTGGCGTCGGGCGTCGTGCCGCAGATATCGGCCATCATGGGCCCGTGCGCGGGCGGCGCGGTCTACTCTCCGGCCATCACCGACTTCGTCTTCATGGTCGACAAGACGAGCCACATGTTCCTGACGGGCCCCGACGTCATCAAGACGGTCGTGCACGAGGACGTGACGCACGAGGAACTCGGCGGCGCAACGGTGCACAACACCAAGAGCGGTGTGGCGCACTTCTCGAGCAAGAACGAGGCGGCGTGCCTGCACGACATCCGTAGGCTGCTCTCGTTCCTGCCGTCGAACAACACCGAGGACCCGCCACTTCATGAGTGCAAGGACGACCCCGAGAGGCGCGACCCAGAGCTGGACACCATCGTCCCCGACAATCCGAACAAGCCCTACGACATGAAGGACGTCATCACGCGCATCGTGGACGACGGCGACTTCATGGAGGTCCACGAGCACTTCGCGAAGAACATGGTCGTCGGGTTCGCGCGCATGGGCGGGCGCCCGGTCGGGATCGTGGCGAACCAGCCTGCCGTTCTGGCGGGCGTGCTCGACATCGACTCGTCCGTCAAGGGCGCCAGGTTCGTCAGGTTCTGCGACGCGTTCAATGTTCCGCTCCTGACGCTTACGGACGTCCCCGGGTTCCTGCCCGGCACGGGCCAGGAGTTCGGCGGCATCATCAAGCACGGGGCCAAGCTGCTGTATGCGTACTGCGAGGCGACCGTTCCCAAGATCACGGTCATAACAAGGAAGGCCTACGGCGGCGCGTACGTCGTCATGAGCAGCAGGCACCTGCGCGGGGACGTCAACCTCGCCTGGCCGACCTCGGAGATCGCGGTCATGGGCGCCGAGGGCGCCGTGAATGTGCTCTACCGAAGGGAACTGGCTCGTGCCGACGACCCGGAGGAGCTGCGCAAGAAGCTGACGGACGACTTCCGCGAGAAGTTCTCGAACCCGTACATAGCCGCCGAGGCCGGGTTCATAGATCAGGTCATCGTTCCGCGCGACACGCGGCCCATCGTCATCGACGCGCTCGCGATGCTGCGCAACAAGCGGGACTCGAACCCGCCGAAGAAGCACGGGAACATCCCGCTGTAGCTGGGTC